>CAXUBO010000015.1:27609-38423 GCA_964249345.1 uncultured Armatimonadales bacterium
GAAATCGTCTTCAAGGGTTTTACCTATAAACGGGTCACGGCGGCGTTGATCTCTCAAACATCTCGCCGTCTTCGCTCGTGAGACCCCTTCGGGTCTCAAGGTTTCCCGCAGCCCAAAACTGAAACATTATTCCATTGTCAAGGTAAAAATCACAGTAAATTTATATGTAAATTTACAGGAGTGGAAAGGCACAAAAGAAGCTAGAATTCTTCTTCCGAGAAAGCTAAACTGACGCGCCGGTTGACGGCGGCCAGCGTGGCGCTGACAACGGCCTTCCAGGTGTCCTGGCGGATTAAGGCGCAGCCGGTCAAAAGCTCCTCGCCCTTTGCCGAAGCCAGGGCGCTGACCAAAACCAGCACGGATTTACGGCCTGCCAAAGAAATGTCCGTCTGCAAATCTTCCACAACCATCGTGCCGTCCTCGGCGCCGCTGTCTTCCACGGCACGGATGGCGGCAGTCGCAACGAGGCGAAGCTGATTGTGGCTCGACGCATGACCAGTCGCGGTGCCGGTGTAAACGGTCTCGTCGCGGCGCAGATGCACCGTCGCTTCCGCCCGGCTGCCGTTGACGGTCAGCGCGACATCGGAGAAGCTCAGCCGGGGCGTTCCCGGCGCACCGCCGCCGGCCAGCGGCGCACGGCCTTGAATCTGAGCAATGCTGATTTTTTTGTAGTCCAGCGTGAAATCGAGGTGGGCGCGAACCGCCGATTCAATGTCGCGGGCGACTTGCTTGGGCGCCCGCTTGGGGTTCACCAGAACATGCAGCTCGTCAACGCGCCCGGAGGAGCCAAGAACGGCCCGCACCGACACAACATCTTTGAGCTGACGCACGACATCTTCAATCTGTTCGGCGGACACATAGCGGCGCGAAGCGGAAAGGTCTCCAGTGGGCAGTTCCAAAAAGATCGCTCCTTATCATACAACTCAGGCTGCCGGAGGGTACAGCAAAGATATCAGCCTGCAAAATTATTGTAACATAGATTTCTTCTTTTTGGGGAGCAAACTCAGCTAAAAAAATTTATTTTTTTACCCGAACGCTCGCTCCAGCAGCGCGGCAAGAACAACGGCTGCCAGCGTGCAAAGCACGTTGACCCAGTCGTTCCCGATCCAGCGCCAGCCGCGCTCCGGCGGTTCCGGCTGCGGGCGTTCCGTCCAGCCTTCCCCAGCGGGGTCATGCCACTGCGCCTGCACCGTCGCACCCAGCAGGCTGTCAAACAGCGCCCCGCCGAAGCCTGCCGCTGTCACCATCCCTCCCGCCGCCCATCCGCCGGCGAACAAGCCCAGCAGAGACGCGCCGAGAAACGCCGCCGCTGTTCCCGGCAGGCTGACTGCGCCGGACGCGCCCGCAGGCGCTTTCCGGCCTGTAAGAATGTCTCGCGGCTGCCCGCCAAGCGCCGATCCAATCTCCGTCGCCCAGGTGTCGGCGTTCGCGGCGGCCAGCGCGGCAAGGAACAGCAGCATCGCGTGTTTGGCACCGAACAGTGTCAGCAGAAGGCAGGCAGCGGCAACGCCGCCGTTCGCCAGCACCTGCCCGGCGTCCCGCCGACCGCTTTTTTCGTACCCCAGCACTTCCTTGCGCGTCTTCCGCCACCGGCTCAGGATCGTGGAACTCACAAAAAACGCCAGCAGCGCTCCTGCCGCCTTCCACCCGCCGACACCGAACACAACCGCGCCGACAGACCAGGCCGCCCATGCTCCGCTCCATGTCAGCGCCGACGCTCGGTAAGCCGCCGCCGCGACAGCCGCCGCAAGCGCGACGCCAAGACCAATTTGTGAAAGAGGAGGCATAAAGCGTTACGGGGACGGCATCACGGCCTCAGCGTCGTAATCCAGCGCCAGCACGGAAGACGGGTTGCGCCAAACCCGGCAAATCGGCTGCGGAGAACGCAAGGCGGCGGTCCCAAAATGGGCGTCTGCGTCGGTAGAATACCAGAAGTGTTTCGCCTCTTTGTATTCGTACAGTGGGACCAGGGACGGCGACGGCTTTTCCGAAGCGCCGGGAGTGACCGGCAGGGCATAAAACGCGGCAGCCGCCGTCACGGGAACCAGACCTTCGTGCGGGCGGGAAGCGGGAACGGCGTAAAACGGAACAGCCTGGACGCTTGCCCATTCGCCCGCCGCGTCTACCTGCTCTCGCGTCTCGTAGGCAAGCCCGTCGCCGCGCCTTACGGCATACACAGGAACCGGCAGGGACAAGCGCGGATCGTCCAAAGACAGCCGGTACATGATCTGGTTGTAGTTGTAGCGCGGCGTTTTTCGCGGGGCGCTGGAGAACGCATCCGTATACGTTCCTTCAAAATAAACGAGCCGGCCACCGTCTTGATCAAAAAATGGGTGCTGGGTTGGGTTATAAAACGTGTAATGGTCGTGGGTGACGATGCGGCGAGCGTAGACCCACGGCCCGGTCGGAGTGTCGGCCTCGGCAAACCAAACTTCGCCCAGATAGGACGGGCCGCCGAACGCCTGCGTCGTGATCATGATCCAGCGCTTGCGGTACGGGTTCCAAAACGTGGAGCCGTTGGCGGATCGCACAGCGGCGTCGGTCTCAACGTCCCGCAGCTGGAACGGCGCTTCAGCGGCCTTCATCTTGCCCGCCGCGATGAGTTCCTTCTGCTGGTCATCGCTTAGAACAGGCGTGTTGGTCTTCCAAGCGTAACGAAGGCGACCATCTGCGCTGCGGTCCAGCGCGGTATTTTCGCCGTCAAAGCGGCTGCCGGGGGCAAGACAGGTGAAGCCTTGAAAGCGGTGCGGATTGGTGATGTGAGCCAGGTCGGCAGGCACGCGCACCAGAGGCATGGCCCCGCCCGTTGTCGGCTCAAAGTAGAGATACGTCTGCCCGCGGACGGTCGCTCGGAAGGGATGTCCTTCCGGCACGAGCGGCTCACTCACGGGGTACGCCTGGATTGGCTTAAACTGGGCCGCCGCGTCATCAAACTGCGCCAGCCCTTGCTGGACAGCCCGCATGGCGCTGTCCACGCGAACAAAGCGGGTCAGTAGGCGCTCGCGGCCCTGAAGGTCGCGCAGGGGGAACAAGCCGCCGACCCAGACCGGGCCGGGGCCGTCCGCGATCGGAATCATCTTCTTGCTGAAGCCGTCGGGATCGGTCCAGTAAGTGAGGTCCACGCCGACGCTTGGGTCCAGCCCGCCTTTGCCGAGCGGCAGAGAAGTCGCCCCGGACGTGGCGAACTGACCGAGCGGATACGCAGGCCGGTCCGTATCTCCAAAAAACCAAAAGATTTTGCCGGCATAGGGCGTCACCTCGACGGTGTCTTGTCCAAATACTTGCCCGTCCAGCAGCGGGTTTTTGATTGGCGTCGGCAATCCCGTCAAGACGCTGTCCCGGTAGATGCCTCCGCCGGTCACCCGATAAAGCCGCTCGGCAATGTTGACCCGCTTGATCTTGAGAACGGCCTGCCCGCCAGCCGTCACGGACAAGGCTGCACCATGATACCCAAAGCCGTCTGCCGGATAGTCATAACCGTCGCTTTTGACTTGGAAAAAGACCTTTTGACCCATCAGCTCCGGGTCGCCGACGGCGGCGACGCCCGCGCTGTCGGTGTAGTAGGTAATCTGATTGACTGTGGTGAGCGCGACCAGCGGCACGCCGCGCCCGGTCTGTTCGTCTTGAACCGTGATGCGGAAGTAGTCCGACGGGGCGGCAGATGCCGGAAGCGAAACGGCGGCACAAAGTGCCGCCGTAATCAGAAAAAACGTGAAAGCAGTTAATTTCGGGAATGTCATCTTAGGAAATCTCATTAAAGTTTCGGCGGCGTTACGCGCAAGAAAGCCATCTGCACGTTCAGTGCGAGTCGCGGATTGGCAAAGCAGAGCTTGGCCCGTAGACTTCAAAGGCGTACAGGGAATAGCCGTAAGCGGTCGCCCGCTGCGTGGCATAAAGCCGGATGTATCGCCCCTGGCCGGTGAGGTCCGTCAAATCCTCGGTGCCGCCGGGGCCGGTAGTGGTCGCATAAATATCAGTCCAATGCACCCCGTCGTCCGACACTTGGATTTGGTAGTGTTTGGCATACGCCGCTTCCCAGACCAGCTTGACCCGGCGGACCGGCAGGCTTTTCCCCAAATCTACCTGGAGCCACTGCGGGTCGGCGCTCCAGGCGGATGACCAGCGCGTCAGCGGATCATCATCTACGGCTGCCGCCGCGCCGCCGGAAGAATCTTCGTCCGAAGACGCCGTCGCCGGGTGCAGCAAAGCGAGATCGGCCTTGTCGCCGTGGTTGGCCTTTGTGGTCGGAAACGACCCGTGGGCGTTGTTCCAGCATTCCACGACCAGATGGGGTTTCTGAGGGCCGGCATCCGCCGGGTCAAAGTGAATAGCGAGACGCTTGGTTTCGCCGGGAACAAGCGAAAAATAGCCGTCGTTCATAAAGACCGGCAGGACCTGCTCGCCTGTCTTGGCATTGACCAGCTTCGGACGGATGGCGAAAGCAACGGTGTGTGAGCCGACCGGGTTCGTAATGGCGACCGTCATCACGCCGCTGCGGGCCGTTTCCGCCAGCCGGGACGAGACCTTGAGTGCCACTTTTGGCAGATCGTTCAGCGCCGTGTAGTTGAGCGGGCTTGTGCCGCGCCAGTAGAAATTTTCGGAAACAACCTGCCCGGCCTGGTTGGTCAGGCGCAGCTTGATAAAGTGCGTCGCGGAAAGCGTGTTCGGGTAGGTAAGCGTGAAGCAGTCGGCAACTTTGCCGAACCGGGACGAAACAGCAGCGGATTTGTAGAATTGCTGCGTTCCATCCAAGTTATAAATCCACACTTCAGCCGTCAATCCTGCGTAGTTTTTGCCGGTTGTGTTGACGACCCGGATACGGTCATCGGCGCGGTTCCAATAAAGATGCAGCGGCTCACACGCCGTTTTTGCGCCCCAATACGCCCCGGTCGTGTCGTAGTAGTAATCGTAGGTCTGCCAGACAAACGACGGATAGGCGGACTGGCTCATCCAGATTAAAACACCGGAAGCGTCAGTGTCGCTGTGGTCAAGCCAGCCTTCGTACAGAGCTTTCATGGTTTCCAAATTGAGAAACTGGGCTTTGGCACAGTATTCCTGGATACCATGCGAAGGGCCATAGCGCCGGAGCAGGTCATTTTCATAGCCGGCCGGCCCGGCATTTCCGGCATTCTTGCCGAAGAAATGCTGGTTCCACATCTCGTTGTACGGCCACCAATTCGCTTCCGGCATGAATTTTTTGAAGCTGTCAAAGCTGGTAAACGTCGCTGTGCCGATCTCGCTTCGCATTCCAAAAGGCTGCGGATCGCCATTGCCAATCGGGACACCCAAGAAATACTGCTTGGGGTCCAGGGCGTTCCACGGGCCGCTGCCGCTGAGATTGACCGCGTGCGAGTTTTCCTGGTAGTAGCGGTCATCGCCGTCGTAACGATGAACAGCGGCCCGCAGCGCGTCGTTGATGACCGGCGGCGGCGTCGCTTCGTTTTCCGCGCACCAGAGCGCAATGCAGGGGTGATTGCGGAAGGTCTTGATTTTGTCAACGGCGTTTGCGTTAAACAACGGAATGTCGGCGGGCAGGAAGCCGTAGATTGTGCTGGAATTGAGCGGGAACTCATCCCAAACCATGATGCCGTACTTGTCGCAAGCGGCGTAAAATGCTTCGTCCGGCGTCATTCCCAGCCAGTTGCGGATCATGTTGAAGTTTAATTCTTTATGGAACCGGATTTTCGTGTCATAATCTTTCGCGTTGCAGCGCAGCATAAACTCGGACATTCCCCAGCTTCCGCCTTTAGGAAAGATTGGGACGCCGTTGATATGGAAGTGCAGAACATGGTTATTGGTGTCGTAAGTATATTTCTTGATGCCGAACGTGAATGTTTTCGCATCCGACACGTCATTCCCGACGCGAAACGCCAGCCGGCAGGTATACAAATTGGGCTGCCCGTAGCCGTTGGGCCACCAGAGCTTCGGGTTTTTGACGCGCAGTGCCGCCAAAGTTTGGCTGCTGAGGGTTACGGTTCGGGTTTCGCCGGCCTTCAATGAAACCGGCTGGGCAAAGCGAATGGAACCCGGCTCAATCACGCCGGACAGGGTGCCGGCTGCCGCTGATGCAGAGTTATTGACGGCCTCTACCTGCACCGACAGATTCGCCTGCGTCAACGCCGGCAGGTCGGTTCGGACCCACGGGTTTGCAAGAAACACCGGGCCCGTATGGCTCAAATACACGCCTTTGTAAATCCCCATGTTGAGGCCGGGAACACGCGGCATCCAGTCCCAGCCGACACTGCAAATAAACGCCGGGCTGGAATAGTTTTCCGGCTTTCTCGACGGCTGATTGGGAACATAATCCAGCACTGCCAAGCTATTGACGCTGCCGAAATGAACGAGGGGCGTCACATCAAACCGCCCACGCTGCATGAACCCGTGCATCGCGCCGATGTTTTTGCCGTTGACATAAATCTCGGCATCTCGGTTGACCCCGTCCAAATTGAGCCAGACTTTGCCTGTCTGATACGCGGCTGGCACCCGGAACTCCGCGCGATACCAGAAATTACGGTCATACTTTGCCTGGTCCACTTTGTAGGCGTTATCGGCATAAGTCGGCTCCGGTTCCCGGCCTGCCTGCACATACGCGCCAAACACAGTTCCCGGAACCTGCGCCGTAATCCAGTTCGGCGCACGATATCCCGGTGCCGAGATTTGCTCTCCGGGAGCGGGGATTTCCGCTTGGGGCGCAATCCGCCACGCGCTGCCGTCAAGCGACAAGGTTTCCCCGGCGGCTTGGGCAGGCATGAGACCGGCAGCCAAAACGATCACCAGCGCTCCCAGAACTGCCGCCAGGTCTTTCAAGCCGCTTCGCCGCCGCATTTTTTGAGTGTTCACAGAAAAATCTTTCTTGGTCGTTAGTAAACGCTGTAGGTCGCGGCAAATGGAGCGCCGGTATACTGCCCGTTGCCGCCGTAATCGGCGGAAGCCGCCGAGCCGCCGTTAAAGTCAGAACTTGTCGTATCTTGAGTAGGCGCTCCCCCGGCAGCATTGTTGCCGGCAGAAACGGAAATTCCGCGCAGGAATTTCGCGTGGCCGTCGGCAAACATATAGTTTGCGCCGTCGTTATGGCGGGCGGCGTCACCGTCAGGATACCCATTGAGGCCGGCTCCCTTGTAGACGGTGGGAGACTCGCCCGAAAGCGGACCGGTCGCGTAATGGGCGCAGGTTCCAAACAGATTGAAAGCATACCCGTATACGTTCACATAATGCAGGCCGTTGGCGGCGGAAGATTGGGTTTCCACTCGCGTTGACATCGGCGTTGCCGGGGAAACCGCGTTGCCGCAGTAAATGCCATCGGGATTGGTGTTGATTTCAGTCAGCACGATTGTTTTTGCCGGGGCGGTATACTGGGAAATCGGCAGTATCTTTCCGCCTGTTTGCCGTGGCGTGACGTTCGGGTTGAACGCATAGCTGACAAGCCCTCCCTGGGGGCTGGCGTCATCCGGGCAATGGTAAACGCCGGCGCTTTTGACGTAAGCGTAGATTTGCTGCGCCCAGCCGGACCCGGTCTGGTCGTTTCCCATCGGGAGGGTTTCATCGTAGTCCTGCGTGTACTGGACTAAGGCGAGGCCAAGCTGCTTTTCGTTGGACAGGCAGGACGTGCGGCGTGCGTTTTCGCGCACTTTCTGGAACACGGGAAACAAGATGGCAGCGAGTATTGCAATAATAGCAATCACGACAAGAAGTTCGATCAGTGTAAATCCTCTTCGCTTCATGGCGGTACTCCAGTTCAGGGCGATAAGTCTTCCAGAGAAAAATTTCTGAAAAGACAACAAGAAAGACACTAAGAGCGGCTATGCTCTGTATTGGGTTGCGTCCAGCGCTGGTGTTAGCGCTAACATATTCTATTTTAACACACTTCTTGTATGGTGTCAATCGCTTTCCAAAAAAGTTTATTGCAACCCAGCACAGAAACAAGAACTGCATTGACAGAATTACACTCAGCGCGATACAATAAGAAATGGCTGTTCGTATTCAGGATATTGCGCGGGAATTAAATCTTTCGGCGATGACGGTTTCCCGCGTGCTGAACCGCTCCCTGGGAGCATCCGTCGCCGCCGAAACGGCGGAGCGTGTCCTGCAAGCCGCAACGGAAATGGGATACCGCCCGAATCGCCATGCCAGGGCGCTTGCGACCGGGCGAACTCATACGATTGCGATCTGGATCAGCCACCTGCATTCGTCGGTCTACACGCAGATCGCCAAATGCTGCCGGGAAGAGATTGAGCGGGCCGGCCTGCAAGCCAGCATCTCGGAGATGCACTGGCACTTCGCCGCGCCCAGCCTCCCGCACCGATTTGACTGGCAGGTTGACGGCATTCTCGCCGTAGACCCCCCGGTCGGAAGCGTGCTGAATGCTCTTCTTGAAGAAACACTTTTAAGCAAAATCCCGCGAGTCAATTTAGGGTCAGGGCAGGCTGCCGAATGGAGCGGCGATTATGTGCGGGTAGACCTGCGTGCGGGAACCCGCGCAGCGATTGACTATCTCGCCCGCGCCGGCTGCCGCCGAATTGCCTATGCCGTTCCCCTGGGCGCAGACCGGCCCGGCACCGGCAATTATGACGCTTACTGCGAGTCAATACAAAAGGCGGGACTTTCGCAGGAAATAATCGTCCATGCCGTCCGAGACATGCCGTCCGTCCGCAGCGATGTCTACGCACATATTTTGACGCATGGCAAGCCGGACGGTATCTACTGCCATAACGATGAGATCGCCATCGCGGCCTTTCGCGCCGTGCGCGACATGAACCTGCGTGTGCCGGACGATGTTCTTCTCATCGGCTGCGAAGGCAACGAATTTATGGAGTATTTCGATCCGCCGCTCAGTACAATCTCCATGCAAATTCCAGAAATGTGCCGGATCGCCTGGCATCTGCTGCACAGACGATTGGGAAATGCCGACGCGGCTGCCGAGCAGATACTTCTGCCGCCGCAGTTCATTCAGCGCGAATCCTCGACGTTTCCCAGCAAGGGATGACGCGCAGTTCGCTACTTGCGAGACACATACGCATTGCCGCGTATGTAATAGCGCCAGGGCAAATCAATTCCCTGCGAGATGCCGATGCGGGTGGTTGCCACAGTCTCAAACTTCGGAACTTCCTGCGGCAAAACAGACAGCTCGCTGCCGGGGTGCGTGATGTCCAGGCCGTTATGGGCCAGCCGGGTTAAGGCCAGCGCCTGCGCCAGCTTGCCGGGACCATTCGTAAGCTGCCGCGTTTGCGCCATGTTGGCCCGGTTGAGACGCATGGCATCGATGCCCTCCACAGGTTCCAGGGCCCGAATCAACACTGCTTCAGCGGTTCCCTCCGGGGCGCAGACTAAATTGAGCATCATGTGGAGGCCATAGGTGAAGTAAACGTAGGCATGGCCGGGCGGGCCGAACATGGCAGCATTGCGCGGGGTCTGGCCTCGGTAGGCATGGCAGGCCGGGTCATCGGTTAAATACGCTTCCGTTTCCACAATGAGGCCGGACAGCACTTCTCCCGTGGGCAGGGTGCGGACAAGAAGCTGGCCCAATAGTTTTTGGGCGGCTTCCCGCGTGTCTTGCAAGTAGAACTCGACCGGCAGCGGACTTATGCCCACGGGTCTTCCATCTCTTCCTCGGCCCGCTGCTCCGGCGGCGCGTCTGCTTCGGCGTGGGCCGCCGGCGCGGCTTGAAGCTCTTTCGCGGCATCTTCCGCTTGGAGCCGCTCCAGAAGCTCGCAGGTTCCGGTCAGGAGTATTTCCTGCGTTTTGCCGGCAATCGCGTCGCCGAAGCCGGCGATTTTCTTTAGCTCGCCCCGGCTGTGGATACTGGCAATCGGCTCCGGCAGATTTTCCAGCGTTCGAACGGCATTACGATAAGCGCGTATTTTGAACGGGTTCTCGCCGCGCCCTTCTAAAATCTGCGCGATCTGCTCAAACACGTCGGCGACTTCAAAGTTTGTGGGTGTATGGTCCATAGCATTTTCCTGAGCTTCTTTTACCCAGAATGCAGCTTTTACCCGGAATGCAGCAGGCCGTAGCCGATTAAGAGGCCGACGGCGGCGGCGATCCATCGCCAAATCTTCCAGTTGCCCCAGCCGGAGGCATCCAGCAAAAACGCGCAGGTTTGCAGGACCAGCAGGACGACAACCGGCGTCACGGTTTGGAGAAGAAGCAGGTGCGTTCGGGCGCTGCCGTAGCCCAGCATCAGGCTGAGACGCCAGAACAAGAGGCCGGACAGAGCCAGCGGCAGCAGGCGCGGCGGCCAGGCGGCATCGGCAGCCAGCGACAGCAAAAATGCCGACAAGAACAGCAGGCCCCCGGCGGCAAACCCCGGCTGCTGAATGCCTTGCACCGGCGGATGCGTCACCCGTCCCGCCAAACTTGCCGCCAGCGGCAGCCCCGCACAAAAAAGCAGCGGCCAGTACCACAGCGCGATCTTGAGCCACGAAAGCCGGGCCGGCAGGATACGCACGGATACGGCCAGAGTGCGCCGTCCGGCGGACGTTTCCAGCGTCACACTGTCCTGAAATTCCGCCGGGGCAGACCAGACTGTCTCGGTTTCCGTTGTCAGCGTGAGCGCCTGCCGCCGCTTCGCCGAGAAGGCGGATGGCTCGACCCGTACCCAGCCGGGCGCGGCGCTGACCCGGCCTTCCAGCTTGTCGCTGCCGGTATTTTGCAGGGCAATTCGGACCCGGCGGCTCTGGCCCCGGCGCAGGGTGCCGAAGTGGACGGCGTCCCGGCTCAGGAGGAGGCCGCCGGCCTCCTCCGCCGCCGTTCTCTGGGGAACGCTCGCCGGGGCCGCCTGCTCCTGTCGATATTCCGGCTCCTGTCGATATTCCGGC
>CAXUBO010000015.1:38523-40059 GCA_964249345.1 uncultured Armatimonadales bacterium
GCTCCTGTCGATATTCCGGCTCCTGTCGATATTCCGGCCGGCTGGGGTCCAGATGCGCGGCGCGGCGCAAAAATGCAGCGGCCTCAGAGCTGCGTCCGTTCTGGAAAAGACGCTGCGCTTCGGCATACGCGCGGTAAGCGTCTTCGGCGGTTTCTACCCCGGCGCGGTAGAGAAAATCGCGCAGCCTATCGTCATCGGCACGCCCCGGCTCTGCCACAGCCTCGTCCGCCACTGCCGCCAGTGGGTCTTCGTTAATGCTTCGCAGCCAGCGGGCCAGCGTGCCGTCTTGGAGGACGGCCTCAGCGGCTTCCCAGTGATCCGGGGCCAGGGCCAGAAACGTGTCTATGTCGGCCACGCCGGAAGGGAAGCCGGGAAGAGTGATACCCGGCGGGTTTGAACCCGGCACGGAAAGCGCCGGGCTGCTACGAAGTGAAAGTAGGCCTTCGGCATTGCTGCGTATCTGCTCCGTGGCTGAAGATTCCTGAGTGCCGGAGGCACTTTCATTCCAAAGCAGCCCGGCGCTTTCCGTGCCGGGGCGTGACGGGAACAGCGCCCGCAAGTCCGCCGCCATGTCCCCAGCGTCCCGGTAGCGAGATGCCTTATCGCGGGCCAGCGCATGAAGCGTGATCGCTTCCAGCGCCGCCGGCACTTCGGGACGCATCTCTGAAATCGGCGGAAGGGGATCGCTTTCAATCGCCATTTTCCAGGCAAAGGGGTCTTTGGCTTTCGCCACTTGGAATGGACGCCTGCCGGCCAGCATCTCGTACAAGATGACGCCGATAGCCCAGATGTCCGATTGCCGGTCTGACTGCTCTTCGGGATGAAAGTCTTCCGGTGCCATGTACGCATACGTCCCCGCGCCGCCCGCGAACGAATGCGTTCCCAGATTGGCCGCCAGCCCGAAATCCACGAGCTTGACCGTGCCGCCTGCGGTCAGCAGAATGTTCGCGGGCTTGATGTCCCGGTGCACCGTCCGCTGCGAATGGGCATACGCCAGGCCATCGCAGATTTGGGCGGCAACCGACACGGCCTCGGCAACCGGCAGCGCCGGGGTTTCGCGCAGGACTTCCTGCAAATTGCGCCCCCGGACATATTCCATATCAATGACGACACGCCCGCCGATCTCATCCACGCTGTTGACCTGCACGATGTTCGGGTGACGCAGGCGGTCCAGAACGCGGGCTTCTTCCAAAAACCGCTCTTTCTCCTCACCCTGGGCGCTGATTTCCTTCAGCGCGACCTGCTTGCCCAGCAGCGTGTCTTTGGCGAGGTAAACGATGCCCGACGCCCCATGTCCCAGCACATCCAGGCGCTCATATTTTCCCAGCCTTTCCAGCGGCACTTGTTTCTTTCTTGGTAAATATCGCGGTCGCCGGAGCCGCGAAGTAAATTCCGAGGCTGGAAAGTAACCGCTGGCAAGGCGACGTTCAGAAGGAGCAGAAAGCTCTCTTGTGCCGCTTCGACACTGGGCTTTTAGCAGCCTCGGAATTTATTCCGTGGCTCCTACTTCCGTGGCTCCTACTTCCGTGGCTCCTA
>CAXUBO010000015.1:40159-41472 GCA_964249345.1 uncultured Armatimonadales bacterium
TTCCGTGGCTCCTACTTCCGTGGCTCCTACTTCCGTGGCTCCTATGCCCTCTTCTTGGCCGGTGCCTTCCGGCGCACTCGCAACCGCGTCTTCAATACGCCGGTCGGGAACCAGCCATAGCAGCGCAACCAGGACAAATAGAGCGTCGGCAATCCAGGGACGCAGAAACGCACCCACAATGGCGAGGCTGTAAAGCACCGGCGAGAGCTTGCCTTTGAGGTCGCGCCCAAGCGCCGCCGCCAGCAGCGGGCTTTGTCCCGGTGCGCTGAGGAGCGTCCACTGGAGCAGCGAGTAAGCGACACCCGCTATCAAGAGCAGCGCCCCATATACGGCGGTCGGGACCGACGAAGTATAACACGTCCCCACCCAGCGCGTCGCAAATGGAACCAGGGACAGCCAAAATAAGAGGTGCATGTTGGCCCACAGCACCGTGCCGTTCACCTTCTCCGTCGCGTACAGCAGATGGTGGTGATTGTTCCAGTAGATGCCGACGTAAACGAAGCTAAGCACATAAGAAAGCAGCACCGGCAGCAGCGGGTGCAGCGCGGCAAACCCTGCCCCATGCGGCACCTGAATTTCCAGCACCATAATCGTAATGATAATGGCAAGGACGCCGTCGCTGAACGCCGCCATCCGTTCTTTACCCATAGCCTTTACCCATAAAAGTGCTAACGCCGGGGACCGGAGCGGCGGGAATGCGCTCCCAAGCCGCGCGGGACGGCAGGCGGAGTTACGGGCAAAGCGGCAGGCTTCGGCGGCAGGATGACCGGAATGGGCGGCAGGGGCGCGGTGGACGGATGCGCGTGCAGCACCAGCAGACGCTTGCCGTCAACCACATACACCGTGCCGTCCGCCGCCGCACCGACAGCCTGCGGGTTTTTCAGGGACGAACGCGCGACAAGGCCCAGCGGCTCGCCGTTGGGCCGGTACTTGATGACCATTTTATGCGCGGCATCCGAGACATAGAAATTGCCCTGCGGGTCGGTGGCTGTGTGCAGCGGCGGCGCAGGCGCAGGAGAAACAACTGCCGGAACGGGAACAAGGGCCGGAACGGGAACAAGGGCCGGACGAGGCAGCGCACCGAGACGGACAGCAGGCAGGGACGCAGGGGGCCTCACGACCGGCAGCGCGTACTTGTAAAGTATCTGGCCGCCGGGCCTGAGGGCCACGACCGTGCCGGTGACTCCAGCCACGGAAACGGTCCCGTCGGCGGGGCTAACGGACAGGAAATCGCCGCGCACGGGGTTAAAGAAAAAGACTTTCGGCGCGTCATACGCCACATGGGCCGGGTCCGGCGGCAGGGGGGGCGGCGG
>CAXUBO010000016.1:0-10715 GCA_964249345.1 uncultured Armatimonadales bacterium
ATGCGGCAGCTCGGCGCGGCAGGGGCCGCACCAGGTTGCCCAAAAGTCCAGCACGATGGGGCGCGACTTGACCGCGTCAGCCAAAACAAATGGCGCTCCGGTCGCAGCATTCGTCACGGCGAACGGCGGCGCGGTTTTTGCGGAGGCGGCAGCAATAAGGCCGTGACGGGACTCATCGGCGATGCCGACACGCCGGACACTGGCAAACAGCGTTCCAAACGCGGCGACAACCAGCAGAATTGCCAGAAGAAGCTTGGTTCGTTCCATAAGGTTTTCTTGATGGATGGGCGAGGGAGTGAACTCCTCTCGCTATCGCGCTCGCCTCTTACGCGCCTTTAAATACGGCGCTTTGCGTCCGCCTGGCGGCGCGTGTCTGCAATCGTTTGTTCCGTGACGGCCTTCTCGAAGCTGCGGTAGCCGGCAAGATGAAAGCCATGCTTTTCGGCCAGCCGCTCGGTTTCAAGCGCCTGCGCGGGCGACACTTCCTTGCCCAAAGTAAACGACTCGTAGCGGCCTTCTAACGCCAGCATGATTGTTTCCGACATGCAGGCATAAGCGGTCTTCGGCGGGAAGCCGAACGTGAAGTGGAAGTCGGCGTCCGGGCCGGGAACCGCCACGACGCCGCCTTCAATCACCAGCACATCATCGCGCTCTTTGGCGACCCGCACGGACACGTCGCGGGGCCGGGCCACATCGCAGACGACGCAGCCGGGCTTCAAATCTTCCGGCTCAATCACGGCGTCGCGGGCGCTCGTCACCGTGATGACCAAGTCGGCATCACGCAGGCCCAGATGCACGTCGTCATACAGCCGCACGCACGCGCCGGACAGTTCGGACGCGACGGCTTCCAGCCGGGTCAAATCGCGCCCGATCAGGGCGATCTCGGCGCACTTCGGGGCCAGCATCAACGCGCAGGTCCGGCCAATGGACCCAGTCGCGCCCACCACGGCAATTTTGGCTTGG
Source organism: uncultured Armatimonadales bacterium (assembly GCA_964249345.1). Lineage (GTDB taxonomy): Bacteria > Armatimonadota > Armatimonadia > Armatimonadales > Capsulimonadaceae > JANXMY01. Next base: position 964 of record CAXUBO010000016.1, read on the forward strand.
TCAATGGCAATGCCCATGCGCCGCGCGGCGTCGAGGCCGCCCTCCACGGCAGTTGCCACGGTGTAAGAGTTTCCCGTGGTGACGGCAATGTCCAAGTTCTTGGCAACCGAGACGCCGCCGTCGCCGACCACCGATGTAAACGCGCCCAGCCCGATAATCCCCGCTCCCAGCGACTCCGCCAGTTTGCCGCACTGGATCAGGCGCTTATACACAAAGTCCGTCGGCAGCGTGAGCAATTGTTTCGGCGTCAGCGGGCAGCCGATAAACCAGCCTTCCGCCTCAGCCCCAGTCGGCGACTTGATCCCCGTAATATGGGACATGACAATCGGCGACTTGAACTGAATGCCCCACTCCACCGCCGGCTCCGGCAGAAACTTCGCCGCCGAATAAATCCCGCCCTTTTTAGCGACATCCCGCCGCACATCAAACGGATGAATAATAAATGCAAACTTTTCCAAATAATCTCCTACTTCTGAATCAGTCTGTTCAGACATCATGCGGATCAAGTATCTTGACGGCAGGCGCGAGAGCCGCGAACTTCGCGAAGTCCTTGCCGTTGAATGTCAGCAGATTGTCAACGCCGTAAACAATCGCCACCGCCATCAGCCGTGCATTATGTGTCGGCTTACCGGAAACGCCTGCAAGTGTTACGAGGCGTCGCCACTCATGGTAGATCGCCGGGGCGTCCGGCAGCATTGGAAACAATGTCTCAATTTTTGCCAGCGCAATCTCCGCTTCCACCGTCGAAAGTCCTAATCCATTTGCCTGCAACGGGCGCGTCGCAACCGCCCAAAATTCCGTGCAGTTCTGCGGACAGATATAAACGCCTTCGTTTTGCAGGCGCAGCTTCGCAACTGCCCCGTCCGCGACGGCAAACATGGAGTGCGTCGTTTGAGCGCTGCGAAGCAAAAGATTAGAGTCAACTAAATTTGTAACGCCGCCCGGTGGCAGGAGCATTGATTTAATCCTCGTAGATCGACTCGCGACTATCATCCAGAAGCACCGCTCCATTGAGGTCATGGCTGTGCGTCCACTCGTGCCACGCTTTGACCCATTCTTCCGGCGTCGCCGTTTCGTAGAACGGCCTGGCTTTCAGGGGCGCTGCTTCTAAAGCGCTGCCCAGCAGCGACAAGGCGTACTCCTGTTCGGGCTGGCCTTCCCGTGCCGCTTTTTCGCGCAGGGCGGCTTCCTGTTCCAGCGATAACTCTAAAATCAAAGTCATGGACGCTCTCCTATTTTGCCGGCGTCAGCAGAAAGCCGCGCCGGATGCCGTTGTGGATGCCGTTGCCGATGATCCAGCCTTTGTTGTTAATCACCAGCGCGTTTTGCAGCTTCCAGCCGGAACGCGGCGGGACCAGCGTGTTCAGCTCGTACACCTTGCCGTTCTGCCATAACAGCGCGGCTTCGTCGGTTCGGTAGTAGGCGTTGCCGACCACCTGGCCGAGGTCGTTCAGGGCCGACGCCTTGCTGTCACGCAGGCGCGGAATGGAACCCAGGCCGCGCATCTTTCCATTCTGCCACAAAAACGCCTGGTAATGGAACGTCAACCCATGTACGCCCGTTCCCCCGGACAGTCCGACCCAGCCCGCCACCTGGTTTTTGGCGTTGATGCCTCGTGCAATGCTGTCTGTGTAGCCCGGCAGCACGCCTAAATCCTTGACGCGGCCTGACGCGCTCCACAGCAGCGCATGGGTTGTCGTCTTGCCCAGCTCGAATCTGCTGGCTTTGCCCGCCGCCGCCCCAGTGCTGTTGACCGCTCCCGCGTCGGCAGCCGTAAACCCCGGCGGCGGCGCTAATCGCTTCAGATGGCCCGCGCTCCACAAGAACGCTTGGTTGTTGGAGATGCCGACAGCCTGCCCTTTGGCATTCACCGCTTCGGCTTCCGACAAAGAGTACCCATGCCCCAGCGCCCCGAACCCGCCGAGCAAAGTCACTTTCCCTGAGAGTGTAAACAGCGCCGCCGCGAATTTGGCCTTCAGCGGGTCCGGGCTGTACGCCCCCGCCATCTGCCCGGCGTCGTTGACCGCGACCACAAACGCATGGCTGCCGTCCAGCCCCGGCACGCCCCGCATGTGGCCGTTCTGCCAGACAAACACGTTCGTAATAAACTCCGGCCCCTTGCCATGCCGCGCCGTATCCGCCCCCCCGACAATCTGCCCGCGGTTGTTCAGCCCCGTCGCATCGTCCTCCTGCCCGCCCAAAGAGCCGAGGTCCGTCACGCTGTAGCGCGGCGGGGCTTGGGCCAGCAAGGGCGAGGAAAGCGCAAGAAGCAGCGGAAAAAAAGCGACCAAGAAAGGTCGCTTGCTGCCTTGACGATTTTTAGTTTGATAAGAGTAAGCCATAACAGCAGAGTGTCCCTTTGTAAGCGGCCTGTGCGGCTAGGGCAGGCGCTCTATCGGCACGACGACTCTTGGAATACGCTTGCCTTGCGCGTCCCAAACCAAGACATCATCCGTGAGTTCTACGCCATGCCTGCGCTGCGCTTGATTGAAAGGCTGCGCTTTGTTGAAAGCAGCAAACTGAAAGGGATGAAAAAGTTTCGGGCGGTGGCGGAGCAGGGTTCGCTCCCGCAGCTTCAAGTGAGACCCTGTCGCCGGCTTGCTGAAAACAGCAAGTGTTACAAAATGGGTAGAAGCGCCTTGCGCCGCCATCTGCGGCCGCTTGCGCTTTTTGCGGAGACGGCTGAAATTGGTTTGAATAATAGTAGATTGAAGATGATTCATGTTCATTTGACCCAGCCCAATGCTTGGAAAACCTTGTCTATCTCAGATCGAACAGCATGAAAATCAGCGGCGTCCCAATAGGGCTTAAACTGTATTTTACCTGTAATGACTTTGTTTTCGGCAGCAGTTTGCTGCATCAGCACCGGCGACAGCATTTTAACAGCGACATACTGTGAATAGGATCGCGCCCAAAGCTCCTGTTCGTCCAGCAGATAGTTTGCTGTTTTCTGCACGGAAGATTCTTGGGATTCAGCGTCCCGCAAGTCAAGCAGGCGGTTGACATTCTGACTTTCCCGAACGGCTTGAAGCCATGCTGCAAAAAGCGGGTCGCTCTTAAAACTACGCTGACCGAAACCAGATTTTGGGATGCACTGCCATTCCAGAAAATGCCCGACCTCATGGACCAGCGACAGCTCAACATGGCTTCCATGCGGGTTCAAGTAAATCGTGTAGGGGCCTGTTCCGGTGTAAGTATCAAACACTGCGCCTTGAACAAATGGGTTCATTTCGACCGCAACCGGCTTCAAGTTTGTCGCCGTATGAACAGCATCCACCATTTCCAGAAAACGGCGAATCCGCCTGGCAAGCAAATGTCCCGGCAGGCGAACGGCTCTGGAGACTTTTGTAAGCGAGACGCTTTTCGCCTGCGGACGTTTCATAATGGGATGCGCCCTTGCTTTTTGGCACGAAATTTGCTAAGATGAATATAAGTTTAATAGATTATAGCAGATAACCCCGTCGTATAGACAAAGCTGCCGAAGACCCGGCGCAGATGTGGAACGATAAATCGCGGACAAAAGGACGGAAAAGGATATGGAATCACTGCGGATTGTGATTGCGGATGATGAGCCGATTATTCGGCTGGACCTGCGGAAGACGCTGGAAAACATGGGCCATCAGGTGGTCGGCGAGGCGGGCGACGGGGCCAAAGCCGTGGAAGTGGCGCGGGAATTGAAGCCGGACATCATCATTTTGGACATCAAGATGCCCGAAATGGACGGCATTGAAGCCGCCAAAGTCATCACGACCGAGGGCGTCGCGCCGGTGCTGCTGCTGACGGCCTATTCTCAGAAAGACTTGGTAGACCGGGCCAAAGACGCGGGCGTGTTTGCGTATTTGGTCAAGCCGTTCAAGGAAGCGGACCTCTTGCCGGCCATGGAGATCGCAATCTCCCGCTACGAAGAGTTTGTGGAGCTTGAGAACGAAGTCACCGATTTAGAAAACAAGCTGGACACGCGCAAGGCTGTCGACCGGGCCAAAGGCATTTTGATGGACCAGTACGGCCTCAAAGAGCAGGAAGCGTTCCGGCGCATCCAGGTACAAAGCATGAACACGCGAAAATCTATGCGTGAGATCGCCGAAGCCATCATTATCGCCCATAATGTCTAACGCGACGCCCAAAGCCAGCCGAAGCCGCCGGAACGTCCCCAAAGTCGTTCGGCGGCTTCTTCTGCTTGCGGCACTTCTTTATGGGCTGTCGTTGCTTGTGCTTGGCGTGTTCCAAAAACAGCTTGTTTTTGGGGCATTTGCGACGCATAATGGCAGAGCCGAAGCGCCGCCGGGAACTCACTTGCTTTGGCTTCGCACGCAGTCCGGCGATCCATTTGAGGCATACTACGGCTATGCGCTGCTGCCGAGCGGAGCGGCAGACCGGGACTACTTGCGCCGCCCCACCCTGCTGTTCTTCGGCGGCAAAGGCGCGTCGCTTGCAGGTGAACTTGGCTTGTTTCAATCCCTGCGCCGCTTGGACGCGAACGTCCTGCTGCCGGAATACCCAGGCTTCGGACAAAGCGGCGGGCAGGAGTCCGAGACGAACTGCTTTGCGGCAGCGTTAGCCTCTTATCGCTTTTTGCGAAATCAGCCTGATATTGACCAAAAGCGATTAGTTGTCGCTGGGTACTCGCTTGGCTCAGGTGTTGCCATTGATTTGACGGCGCGGGAGCTAACGGCAAAACAGCCCGTCGCCGGGCTGGCGCTGTTTGCGGCGTATACCAGCATGGCGGACATGGGCCATCAGGAATACCCGATTTATCCGGCCTGGCTGCTGCGGCTGATTTTGCGCTACCCGTTTGACAGCGCGGCGAAGATGCCGCGCATCACTTGCCCGGTGCTGCTGGTCCACAGCCGGGCCGACAAACTTATCCCTTATCGGATGTCGGACACGCTGACGGCTTTGTGCCGGGGGCCGGTGACGCGCCTCACGGTCACTCATGCCGGCCATGCCGGCTATTTTTCGACGATTGAAACCACCGTCTTTCCCGCGCTCCGCCGCTTTTTAGAGAAAACTGATTCTTAGAAAGAACAGCCCATGAAACGCAGTCTTACTCATTCCGAAATCCCGCCGAAGATCGGCTATTCCCGGCGCCCATTGTTCTTGAAGAGCCACGCCCAGGCCCAGCGCAGCCAGGAGCAGGCGGCAAGGCTGCACCATGCCCTCAAGGCGCGGACGACCCAGCTTACGGCGGCGACGGCCAAAATTGAAAAGATGGAGCGGGCGCACGATGACCGCAATGCCGAAGGGGAAGCCTTGAAGCGCATCGGCGAGGCGATGGGATCGCTGTTTGATCTGGAAGAAATGCTGAAAGCCGTGGCAGGCGTTGCCGTCCAGGTCACGGGAACGGACTCGTCGCAGGTCTATTTATTCAATGACGCCCATGATACGCTTGTCCTGCGGGCCGTCACCGACGGCTCCGGGGAAGTGGTCGGCAAGCTACGCCTGAAACCCGGCGAAGGCATTACCGGGTGGGTCGCCCAGCACAAAGAACATGTCGCACTCGGCCATGACGCCCACCGGGACTCCCGCTTCAAGTTCGTGCCGGAGCTGTCGGAAGACAAGTATAAAAGTATGCTGTCTGTGCCGCTGATTTACCGGGGCGAAGTGCTGGGCGTGATCAATGTCCGCACGGTGAATGACCACGAGTACACCAAAACGCAGGTGCGGCTGCTTCAGTCCATCGCGTCCCAGATTTCCGGGGCCGTGGAAAACTCGCGCCAGTACCGCAAATTAGAAAAACGCGCGTCCCAGCTTTCCACGCTGTCCGAGGTCAGCAAAACGATCACCAGCGATTTGTACTTAGAGGAAATTTTGCAGCTCATTGTCGCCGCGACCGCCGACTCAATGTCGTTTAAAATCTGCTCCTTGATGCTTTTAGACGAAGACAAGCAGGAGCTTGTCATCAAGGCCACGCAAAGCAAAAGCAAGGATTACGCCAAAAAAGCCAACATCAAGCTCGGCGAAAGCGTCGCCGGACGCGCTCTGGCCGAGGGCAAGACAATCACGGTCTACGACTTAAAGCATTCGTCCGAGTATGAAACCCCGGAAATGGCCCGGCGCGAAGGGCTGTCATCACTCGCGGCCATTCCGCTGCTGGTCAAAAACAAGAAAATCGGCGTCTTGAACTGCTACACTGAGAAGCCGCATCGCTTTACCGAAGATGAGATTTCCGTGCTGTCTGCTCTGGGAAACCATGCCGCAATTGCGATTGAACACGCAAAGCTGATGGTCAAGTCGGCGATCATTCAGGAGATGCACCACCGGGTCAAAAACAACTTGCAGCAGGTGGCGTCGCTTCTGCGCCTGCAAATGCACTATGTCGGCCACCGCAGCGTCGAGCAGGTCCTGACCGAGTCCCTGAACCGAATCCTTGCGATTGCCTCCGTCCATGAGCTACTGGCGCGGGAAGATTTAGACATCATCAGCGTCAAAAAAGTCGCCGAGCAGATTATCCAGGCCACGCAGCAGGGCATTTTGGCTCCCAACAAGCACATCGCCATGAAGATTGAAGGCGTGGATATACTCTTGCCCTCGGCCCAGGCCACGTCTGTCGCGCTCATCCTGAATGAGCTGGTCCAGAACGCCGTGGAACACGGCTTCGGCGACGGCATGGACGACGGCGACATTTTGATCTCATTGGGCGAGGACGCCAAGTTCGTGACCCTGGAAGTCTCAAACAACGGCACGCCGCTCCCGGAAGGCTTTGACATCCGCCGCGCCGACTCGCTTGGTTTGCAGATTGTCGAATCGCTCGTGCGCGGCGACTTGCAGGGCCGCTTCACGCTCACCAATGAAGGCGACCGCACCGTCTCCAGCGTCGTGTTCGCGAAGTAGGTTTGCGTTATGAACAAGCAACAAGTAATCGCGGGGCTGATTGAACAACTTCAATTGATGCTCACCCGCCCAGCAATGTTTATAGGAGAGACTACTATACGCGGCACTCAAACCTACTTGAGCGGTATGCATTCTGTCCTTGTTCTGATAGGTGTCGTCTTTACTTCAGATATTCGCATCAAGGCAGTAGAAAGCCGGGGCTACGAGTCTAGCTCATCCGGTGGGGTTGACCGAATGCAGGCGGCGGGTCTTTCAAAAGAGCAGATTGTTCAGGAGTTGCTGCTGATTGAGATTAAGAGGCTGGAACTTGTGGCGGTAGGGCTGGCGAATTGGGGAAGCGTGGGAATAAATTCCTACGCTGTGGGGCGAAGCGCCCAGTGACCGCCTTCGCGGACAAGGAGCAAAGCCTATACCTTGTCCTGTTTTTTCTCCACGCAGCTTGTCCTGTTTTTTCTCCACGCAGGTGGAGAGTAGGCGTCTGCGCCCCACAGCGTAGGAATTTATTCCCACGCTTCCCCTAGGAACACAATGACTGGAATCAGTAAACAAATCGCAACACGGCTGCTGCCGGCGGCAATCCTTCTGGCGGCTGCCGGTCAGTACGCCCAGGGGCAGGCCGCACCGCCGGCGTTTGTTGACCGGACAACGCCGAACGCCCAGAAAGGACTGACGCTGCTGGCGATCTCGCGCGGCGACGCGCAGGGGCAGTATCAGTTTCCGGTTCCGCAAGGCATGGATTTCCTATCCGGCCCACGCGGCAATGGCCCTCCCGGCGGAATCGGCCTGTGGGTGCGTGGTCCGAAGCCGCCTGCGCCGACCTTCCAAAAGCGCAATGGGGTCAGAGTGTTTGTTCCGCCACCGTTTTATCAGAACCCCTCGGCGTCCGGCGTCGCGCTAAACGGCGATGTGATCCCAATGCAGGTGGAACCGACTTCTTCATTTTCTTACAATGCCCAGGGCGGTCAGCCTGCGCCGCTGTTTTTAGTTACACTGCCCGGCGGATATCCGAGCGGCTACCCAGCAATTGACGTTACGATGTTTGGCACGCCGGGCCATCTCGCCCGCTGGCGCTTGATCCGTCTGGCCGCGCCGTACCACGCGGTTGCGCCGCCGATTGCTGTTCGCAGCAGCTTTGCCGGTGCGGGCGTCAAGCTGAGCGTCCATGCCTGGCGGGACAACGGCATGTCCATGTCTCGGCCCGGATTCAACCAGTACCAGGGAGGGACAGCGGGCGTTCATTACAGCCTCGCGGCGCAGGTTCCTACCGGTTCGCATTGGATGATACGAATTTTCAAGCGGCAGCTTGAGTGGGAGGCCGTTCGTCCCGGCGAGATGGAAGCACTCCAAAGAGGCTATGGGCCGCAGTACGCGCGGCGTCCGTTCCCGCGCCCAGCGCTTTGGACCGCTGAACTTGGGACTAGCCCCCGTTATCCGATGCAGTCCCCATACCCCATGCAGGATGTGGTGCAGACCCCTTACGGTAAATACAACCACTATCTGCGGCTGTCCGGGGAGCTGGTTCAGCAGGCGACGGCATCGGAGACCGTGACCTTTCACAACCTCAACATTCGCCAAAGTAAGCCGCCTGCTCAGTACAGCGGAGGACGGAACACCTACGCGCTGCCGGCTTCTTACGAAATCGGCACGAGGCCGCAAACCCAGACCACGCCCAGCGGCATTTCGCTGACGCTGTTGCCGCTCTCGGCGTTAGGCTCGCAGGCCAGCCAGTTTAGCGGATACGGAATGCCAAACAGCATTCGCCTGCTGCTGCGCTTCGGACAGGGCCTGCCCGGCCCGTTTCCCTTCCAGCAGGCATCCCTGGTGCTGCCACACTCCCCGCTTTACAAGAAGTATCACAAGCCGGTGACTTATGTTCTTCAAGCGTCGAAGCCGTACTTTTTGCAGCCGTTCTACGGGGGATTCGGTCCGCAGGGTCCCGGCGCACCGGCGCAAATGATGGCAAGCTTGCAGCTTCCGTTTTCGCCGCCGATTCGCACCGTGCAAAACGGGCGGGTGACGTACCGGCAGGTGCCCAGCAGCGTGCCGAAGCATTTGGACACGCTGACACTCGGCGTCGTGCAGACTGCCGAGCTGCGCTCAATTCCTGTCAGCTTTGTTGTTCCTGTTGACAATCAAGCTCCCGCTGTGAGGCGTTCCTATCGCTGACGGATGAAGCTTACATAAAGCCGCGCACCCAGTCCAAGATGGAGCGGGCGGCGTCTAAATGGCGCTGGGTGGTTTCGCGGTCGTAGAGGTGGGCAGGGACGCCTTCGGCGGCTTCGACGGAGCGGGTGGTCAGGAAGTCGGCGTTCAGCTCGGCGGCAGCGTTCATGATCTCTAAAGGCGCTTGCAGGGCATGGGCGCTCCCAATGATGTTGTGGCCGCGCGGGTTCTTTTGAAGGCGCAGGATGCACGCGGCACGCAGCGCTTTTTCGGCGGTCTGCTGGGCGAAAAAGACGGCGGCGTAGCCGATGCCGGCGTCAAGCAGGGTGTTCGCCGTCGCAAAGTCGGATTTGGCCTGAGTCCAGTTGTTTTGAGCGTTGGACCGCTCCACGAGCCACGCATCGCCGCTTTCGGGCTTGTCACGGTTTTCTTCAGGCATACGCGGAAGTTAGGCGCAGCGCGAAAGTTTTCCTTCTGCAATTCTTTTGTCCCGCCGCGCAAGCCGCAAGGGGAACAGTTGCAGGTACAATAGGCGTAGCTGTCTTGAAGCGTCTCTCTGGTGCGGCGCCCTGGAAGGAAATTGCCCGTTGCGTGTCTCCATTTTGCGCTTTCTTGCTTTTGTCTTCGTTCTCCTCTTCGCGGCTCTTCTCTTCGTGGTTCTGTTTCCCTTTGCCGCCCAAGCGCTGCCCGTGCTGTCTGCCCAGCCCGCGTCCGCCCGATCATCTTCCACGGTCACAGAGTCTTCCACGGTCACAGAG
>CAXUBO010000016.1:10815-14576 GCA_964249345.1 uncultured Armatimonadales bacterium
TCTTCCACGGTCACAGAGTCTTCCACGGTCACAGAGCCGACTTCTACGGCAACGGGGATTGGCCTCGGCACAGTCACTGAGTACACGCTGCCGAATGGCCTGCAAGTCTTGGTCGCCCCATCAGATGCCGCCGATTTAGTGACAATGGATGTGTGGGTCGGCGCAGGGACCCGGCGGGAAACGGCAGGCAATAACGGCGTCGCGCACTTCATGGAGCATCTCATTTTCAAGGGAACGCCGACGCGTGGGCCGGGCCGGATTGATGCGGCGATTGAAGATTTAGGCGGCTCGCTGAACGCGGCGACTTCGTATGACTGGGCGCACTTCTACGGCACGGTCGCTTCGGCGGACGCGCCCGCCGCGCTGGCGGTGCTGGCGGATGCCCTGCAAAACGCCGAGATGCGGCAGGCGGACATTGACAAGGAAAAGCCGGTCATTTTGAGCGAGATGGCCCGCGACGCCGGCAGCCCGGCAGGCCAGGTCAGCCGCGTTTATGACTCGCTGGAGTTCCCAAACCACCCCTATGGACGGCCCCTGCTCGGAACCGCCGAGCATATCTCCGAGATGCCGCGCCAGGCCATCTTGGAGTTCTACCACACCTACTACGCCCCAGGCAACGCGACCCTGGTGCTGGCAGGCCATCTTACGCCGGAAGACGGGCTGGCGCTGGCCCAAAAAGACTTTGGCGCCTGGCCGGTTCGCGCCGTGCCGGAAGATAGAACGCTGCCGCCTGCGCCGCAATACGGCATCCGCGCACGGGCGCTGACTGCGCCGGTAGGCCACGGCTATTTGCAGATCGGGTTCCATGCACCCGGCGTTCGGGACCAGCCGGATGCCTGGATCATGGATGTTCTGATGACTCTGCTCGGCCAGGGCGGCAACAACCGCTTGGAGCGGGATTTGGAGCATCGGCAGAAGCTGGTCCGGGCGATTTCCACCAATTATCTGACCCAGCGCGATCCGGGAACCATGAGCATCAGCGCGGAATTCGATCCCGGCGACTGCGCCGCCGTCCAGGCGGCGATCCTCCGCGAAGCTGCGGCTCTGCGGGATACGCCGGTTTCGGACGCCGAGATTGCCGATGCCAAGCACACGCTGCTGGCTTCGTATTTGTTTGACTGCCAGACAAACTCCGGCCGGGCGGACGCGCTTGGGTTTTACAGCCGCATTGACTCCTACAAGTACGACACGGAGTACATCGGCCACTTTGAGTCCGTCACGCCGGCTCAGGTCCAGGCTGTCGCCCGCAAGTATTTTGACTTATCGGCGTATACCATCGTCACGCTGCTGCCGCCCCTTAATCCTGTCACCGCGTCCCGCCGCTGAAGCAGAGGCCCAGGATTAAAATCCTGGGCTGAGGAGCCTTCGGCTGGTTGTCCTACGGACAAAAGAAGGATTGTGCTGTAAATCTTGGTCTGTAGGTCTTGGTCTGTAGGTCTTGGTCTGTAGGTCTTGGTCTTCTGTCCGCAGGACAATCAGCCGAAGGCTCCTCAGCCCAGGATTTTAATCCTGGGGATTATTTCAAGAAAGAATTAGCCCGTGTTTAGACATTCCGTGTTCGGACGTTTTGTGTTTAGTCTTCGACTGCCCAGCTTGGCCGTCCTGCTGGCGCTTTGCCGCCCTGCCGTGGCGGATGCGTCCGGCGCTCCCGTCAAAACGACGCTCCCGAACGGCCTGCGGATTATCTGCAAGCAGGACCTCAGCACGCCGCTGGTCGCGATTGATGTCTTTGTCCGCGCCGGAGCGCCGCAGGAGACCGCCGCAAACGCCGGCATCGGCAGCTTCGTCGCCCACGCGCTGTTTGATTCGGCCCGCGATGAAACGCCGGAAAGCATGACTGCGGCCATCAATGCCCTGGGCGGCAACGTGTCCGCCGTCTGGCGCCCCGACTGGACCCAGATTTCGGCGCTGACAGTCAGCGACAAGTATAAAAACGCCGTGTCCCTGCTGTCGGAAGCCTTAGAAACCGCCGACTTTGACCCTGCCGCTTTGGAAGGCACGCGCCAGCAAATCCTGGCCGAGCTGGACAACCGGGACGCCGACCAGTTCCAGATTGCCTACGGCGGCCTCCAAAAGTCCTTGTATGCCGGCACGTCCTACGCCCGCCCCGACGGCGGCACGCCGGAAACCATCAGCCGCCTGACCCGAAGCGACCTGCTGGGCTATTACAGCCGGTATTATGTGCCAAGTAATCTTGTGGTCGTGGTTGTCGGCAGCATCGCCCCAGACGCCGCCGAAAAAGTCATCGCCGATGACCTGAGCGATTTTCCGCGCTCCGGCCCCGCCGCCATGCCCTTCAGCGACCCGCTGCCGCCGATGAGCGTGGACCTGCCGCCGGTGCGGGTCACCCAGCCGGACGTGGCCCAAACCTGCGTCATGGCCGGCTACCGTGTGGCTCCGATGGACAGCCCGGATTACTTTCCGCTGCTGGTCACGAACGCCCTCTTCGGCGGCATGAAGTCCGGGCGGCTGTTCACGGAGCTGCGCGAGCAGCAGGGCCTCGCCTACGACCTCGGCTCCGTGTACGACCCGCACCTCGCCGCCGCCGCGCTGGCCGGCTACGTCTTCGGCGCACCGGCCAAGACCGACCCAGCCACGAAGAAGGACGTGCCGACCGCCGAGTTAATCAAAAGCGGCCTCCTGGCCCAAGTCCAAAGCCTTCAGACCACGCCCCCCACCCCGGCGGAGCTTGCCCGCGCCCAGCATTTTCTGATCGGCGCTTACGCCCTGCGCCACGAGCGTTTAGAAGACCGCGCTTCCCTGCTCGGCGCGGCGGAGCTGTCCGCGCCCGACGGCTACAAGATTGACACCGACTATGATAAATACGTCAACGCCGTCACCGCCGCCGATGTCCAGCGCGTCGCCAGCAAATACTTGGTCTACCCCGTCATCTCCACCGTGGAGCCGGACACCACAACGCCCATCAGCCCCGGAGCAGGCCAGTAATTGATCATCCGACGCGCCCGCCCCAACGACATATCAGCGGTCTTTCTTCTGGCCTGCGCTTTTGCAACATCGTTTGACGTGGAGCAGGCAGCGTTTGAGCGCAGCTTTGAAGCACTGCTGACGCAGCCTGATGCCTGCGTGATCGTCGCAGAAGCTGATCAGGGGAAAATTGCAAGCTATTTACTCGGCTTTGACCATCTGACGTTCTTCGCCAACGGGCGCGTCGCCTGAGTTGAGGAAATCATAGTTGATGAAACGCACCATCGGCAGGGCGTAGGGCGCAAGCTGATAGAAGCGTTTGAGGCGTGGGCAAGAGAGCGTGAAGTCAAGCAAATCGCGCTGGCGACCCGCTGTGCGGCGAAATTTTACGAGACGCTGGGGTACGAGCAGTCAGCAACTTATTACTGCAAGCGGCTTTGAGAGTACAATAGTATTTCATGGAACAAGAAAATGAAAAGACGGAATTAGAAACAGCAGAATTGCTGATGGAGGAGGAATACTCTGACATTTGTGCCGACTTGATTATATCTCATGGTCACGAGAAGTTTTTGAGACAGCTCGGAACCCACAAGTCTGGCACCCTGGTTGAGGCGGCTTCATTGGCAGGAGGATCGTCAAAATATGCTTTTCGGCTGCACATGCTGGAAGAACAGCAAGATTGGCGTCTTTATGTAATGTGGACGGAACATCCTGAAGAACCCGAAAACTACTGCGTCATTATCTTTTTTCTGTCCCCAACTTTGTGGAGTTACAGTGCCATCGCGCGCAAATCAGGACTACATTTCTAGGACTACATTTCTAGGACTACATTTCTA
>CAXUBO010000016.1:14676-31324 GCA_964249345.1 uncultured Armatimonadales bacterium
AGGACTACATTTCTAGGACTACATTTCTAGGACTACATTTCTAAAGTCATTGTTGAGCTGAGTCATATTCACGACTCAAACACGCTTCGAGGCAGTCCTGACTGACGGATGATGGAGACGAGGGTTCCTATCGCAACTTCACGGTGCAGTGGAACGGCCACTGTGATTGTCGTAGTCTTATTCTGCTTTTGGTAAACATCATGGTCCCCCTTGCCGTGTCGGGCAAAAGAAAAACCGTTTTCGATGAGAAGATCACAAACTGCCCGCCCCGACAAGACGCGCAGTTTTCCCAAAAGAGACCTCAATGTTTGTTAAGAAAAGATCGGAATGAGCCGCAGTGCGAAACGGGAGTCGCTGTTCAATTTCGGAGGGTGAGGCGACTTCGAAGAAGGACTCAATTGCGTCCACCGCATTTGCTTTAGCTTGTTCAACGGTTGCGCCCTGGCTGGCGATGTCAAGCTCCAGACACAGGGCGACATAAATGTCCTCGCCGGTGCTTAATGCCTCGCGGCGGATTTGGAGGGTAAACTCTGCGTGTTCCATAAGCTTATTGTTGCACAGCGGCGGGTGATTGTCAACCAGACGCAAAAATGCCCGGCTTCTGTTCAGGAAGCCGAGCATTTTGGACAGCGATAACTAAAAACGGTAGCCGACTTGGAGGCCGAGACCGTCGGGATTGACGCCGTTGTGCTTGGGCAGGAACTGGTAGTTGAGCTCGACGAGTGCGCTGCTAAACTCCAGGCCGGCCATCAGCTTTGCCCCAATGTTTGCGTTGGAACCGGAGTTGCCGCCGCTGCGCTTCAAGCTCTCGTCGTAGATACCGACGCCGGCGCCGAAGTACGGCGAGACGCTTGCACCAGGGGTGCTGGTATAATACCGGGCGGCGACGCCGAGGCCGTAGGAATCTAAATGGCCGCCGTTCTTGCTGCCGCCCTGGTAGTCAAAGTAGATGGACGGCAGGATTGGGCTGGGCGTCGTGGTTGTCTTGGCGAAAGCGTAATCCAGCCCCGCGCTGAACTGGGTGTGGCCGCCGGCATTTTCCCCGCTGCCGGCGGTCGGGAAGTACGCGCCGAGCTTGATCGTAATGGGTTTCTGGACCGGCTGAGTCGCCGGAGCCTGCGCCTGAGCGCCGGCAGCGGCTATGCTGATGAGCAGCCCGCCGAGCAGGGCGCTTAACTTGAGATGATTTTTCACTCGCTTACCTCTGAAACAATTTAAGAAGCGTTTTTCGCTTCCTGCGTCTTTTACCCGCGCAAATTTTATGCTAAACCAAGCCAGGCAAAAAAAGCCCGGCATTCCAACTGGAATGCCGGGCCTATGCGTCAATATGCTTTAATATGCTTTTTTTCTTACTTGACGGCAGCCGTGCGCTTGCTTTGGCCGCGTCCGAGGCCGCGCTTGAACGGGGCGCGGTGGACGATCTCGGTGTAGTCCAGGCCGGCGGCGGTGAGTGCCTTGTGCCAGGAGTCGAAGCGGCGGCGGGCGGCGGTGATGAGCGTGATGTCTTCAATCTCCATGTTCTTCGCGTTTAGCTCTTTGCCGTCGCGGTGAAACTCGCGGACCATCTCCAAAATGCGCTCGTCATCCCATTCCCGGTAGCGGCGAATGGCGTCATAATCCAAACCCGACGCTTCCAGGGCTTCGCGCCAGGAGCCGAAGTGGCTTTTCTTGGTCGCGGCGGCGGCAAGTTGCGGGTCAATGTTCAGGCAGACGTTGCGCCAGGACAAGTCGGCATCCTGAGCGTGCAGTTCTTTGATCCGGGCGATGATGCGCTCACGGGTCCAGGACTTGTAGCGCCGGATAGAGTCATAATCTAAGCCGGCGAAGCAGACCGCTTCTTCCCAGGTTCCAAAGTAGCGGGTGGCGGCACGAAGCAGGGAAAGATTGTTGGTGGCGACGCTTGAATAGTTCAAATTCTCGCCGGACTCATACATGCTGAGTATTTCCAAAGCGATGGCGTCTTTATTCCATTTGCGATGCATAGAACGGGTTCTCCTGTAGTCTTTAATGGCTAGGTGGCTCAGAGAGCGCCGCGCGAACATCACTGTCACGTCGCGTATTAAGTGTGCGAAGCATTTTGCTGCCTGGCACACGGGATGAGCAGTTTTGTGAACTATCGCTACGGTTGCGATGAAGTTATTATACTAGGTAAATCCCCAAAGGTCAACAATTTTATATAAAAGTTTTGTTAAGTTTTGATTAAGTTTTATTGGGATTTTTTTGTTGGGATTTTGTGCTACACTGCAAGCAGAGGGAAAACAATGCAGACGTTCAAAACAATGCAGACGTTCACTGTGGCCGACCATATCACCCGCCTGCGGCCTTATGTGCCGGGCAAGCCGATTGAGGAAGTGAAACGCGAGCTGGGTCTGTCCGATGTCATCCAGCTCGCTTCGAACGAAAACCCGCTCGGTCCCTCGCCTCGTGCTTTGGAAGCGCTCCTACTGACCGCTGCCGGTGTCGCGCACTACCCGGAAGGCAGCGCTCCCATCCTGCGCCGGGCGGTTGCACTCGCCCAGAATATGCCGGAAAACACGCTTGTCTTCGGCAACGGCAGCGATGAAGTCCTGCACCTGCTATCCCTATCGTTTTTGTCGCCCGGCGACGAGATGGTTCAGGGCGACCCGTCATTTGCCATGTATGAAATCTACGCCGCCCAGTGCAACGCAGTTCCCGTGAAAGTTCCCCTCAAGAACTATGCCCATGATTTAGACGCAATGGCGGACGCGATCACGGACAAAACACGCATTGTCTTTATTGCAAACCCCAGCAACCCGACCGGCACCCTGGTCCGTCAGGCTGAAGTCGAGCGTTTTTTGGACCGTGTGCCTGAAAATGTGATTGTCGTCTTCGACGAAGCCTACAGTGAATATGTCGACGACGCTGAAAAGCCCGACCTACGCCCGCTTGTTCGCGAAGGCCGGAATATCATGATTTCGCACACGTTTTCCAAAGCGTATGGTCTCGCCGGCCTGCGCGTCGGCTACGGCATGACCCGCCCGGAGATCGCCGAGGTCCTGAACCGTGTCCGCTCGCCGTTCAATGTCAACCTGCCCGCCCAGGCCGCCGCCGCCGCCGCGCTGTCCGACGCCGCCCATGTTGAAGAAACCGTTGCCCTCAATTTCGATGGCCTCCGGTACTTCTATGCTGAGTTTGAGAAGATGGGCCTGCCGTATGTTCCCAGCCAGGGCAACTTTGTTTTGGTAGACGTTGGCCGCGACAGCCGCAGCGTTTTTGAGCAGCTCCAGCAAAAAGGCGTCATTATCCGCGCCGCCTACGGCATGGGCCTGCCCCATCATATCCGCGTTTCCACCGGCACCCTGCCCCAAAACCAGCGCTTCATCGCCGCACTCAAAGACGTGCTAAACTAAGATTTACAAGAAAACGCAAGGAGGCAGAAAAGTATCATGGCAGTTCCACATCCGATCCCCTATCAAGGCAGCAAGCGCAATTTGGCAGAGGCCATTATCACCTATTTACCAAAAAGCACTCGGACATTGATTGAGCCGTTTGCAGGTTCCGCCGCAATCTCGCTTGCGACAGCCTGTTCTGATCGGGCACATAGTTTTTTCATCAACGATGCCAACGTACCACTCGTTGCTCTTTGGGAGAGGATAATTCACGCCCCGCAGCAAATATCACAAGAATATCGGCATCTTTGGGAAGAGCAGCAAGGGCAGGAGGCAAGTTACTACTACTTAATACGCGATAAGTTCAACCAATCGCAGGAACCACACCACCTGCTTTACTTGCTGGCAAGATGTGTCAAGGCATCCGTGCGCTATAATTCGTCGGGTGAGTTCAACCAAAGCCCGGACAACCGAAGATGCGGCACGCAGCCTTCCACAATGCAGCAAAATATCTTCCGAGCTTCGCATTTGCTGCGTGACCGAACTCAATTACAGCATGGCGATTATCAGGCAGCGATTCAAGCGGCAGCAGTGGAAGATGTCGTCTACATGGACCCTCCCTATCAAGGCGTCTGCGGCAAGCGAAACCCGCGTTACAGCAATAGCCTTAAACTGGACGATTTTGTAGATGTGCTTTTGCTTCTTAACAAGCGGGATATTTCTTATATTATCAGTTATGACGGACGAACCGGGGAAAAAAGTTTTGGAGTTCCGCTTCCCAGCGTTCTGCGGCTGCGCCAAACTGAAATTCAGGCAGGCCGGTCAACCCAAGCGACGCTGCTGGGGAGAGATGACCAAACTTACGAGTCGCTTTATCTTTCTCCTGCGTTGATACGTCGTTTAGAGCCTGAGATTTTCAGCGTTCATCCCGCAACAGAAGCAGTGCCTTCTCTTTTTCCTTCAAGCTATGCCAGATCAACAGCTACCACCTGAAGTTATTGAACGTCTCAAACGTGTTGTCAAGAAGCGGCCTAGAGCGGTGATCGACCATATTTTGGAGCATGGTTTTGTGACAACGGAAGAGCTAACCGCTCTTTATGGTTATGAACATGCACCGAGAGCCGCGCGTGACGTCCGCGAGGAAGGCATTCCTTTGGATACGTTTTACGTCAAAAACTCTCAAGGCCGCTCAATCGCCGCTTATCGTTTTGGAAACCTTTCGCTCATTCGAAGAGACAGAATTGGCGAGTCGCATTCTCCAAGAAGTTCAAACAGGATTTAATTGCTCAGGACGGGCTGCGCTGCGCGATTTGTTCTACTGCTTATGAAGATCGTTACTTGCAGATAGATCATCGCGTCCCATATGAAGTGGCCGGGGAAGGTTCTACCGAGGACCGGAAGTTGTCGGACTACATGCTTTTGTGCGCTTCTTGCAATCGTGCAAAGTCTTGGTCTTGTGAGCATTGCGAAAACTGGCTGGTCGAAAAGAAGCCCATAATATGTCAGACATGCTACTGGGCATCGCCGCAAGATTATCAGCATATTGCTCTGCGTCCTATACGCCGCTTGGATGTGACTTGGGGCGAGGGCGAAACAGCAGACTATGAACAGGTGAAACGACGCGCACAAGAAAGCCAAACTGCGCTGCCGGATTTTGTAAAGAAGGTTTTAAGGGAACTACCCAATGAAACAAATGACGGCTGAACAAATTCGGTCTCAGGGGGTGGAAGCTTTGAAGCGTGAGCTTGGCACTGTTGGCATGATACGGTTCATGCAGCAGTTCTCGAACGGCCATGGCAACTACACTGAGGAGCGGCATGAGTGGCTGGACCAAATGACCGTGGAAGAAATTATGGCTCAAATCAACGCGAGGCAAGAAGGAAACACGGAATGACTGAGACGAAACGACCAATCAAAGCCGAAGACGTGCTGACGCTGCAAACTGTCGGCGATGTGCAGATGTCGCCGGACGGGGCGCAGGTGGCGTTTGTCCGCACGACCACGGACACCGAGAAGAACAAATACAAAAGCGAGATTTGGCTGGTGCCGTCCGATGGCAGCCGCCCGCCCCGGCAGTTCACCGGCGGCACGGCAGGCGCGTCGTCGCCGCGCTGGTCGCCGGACGGAGCGCAGATCGCGTTTGTTTCGGACCGGCAGGACGACGCGGCGCAGATATTTCTTATCGCGGCGGACGGCGGCGAGGCGCAGGCGCTGACGACGCTGGAACCGGGCGGCATTCGGGGCCTACACTGGTCGCCGGACGGCTCGCAGATCGCGTTCTTGTACCGGGTGACTCCGGCAGAGTATACCAAGAAGGCCGGGGAGGAGCGCAAGGAAAAAGGGCTGTCTTCGCCGCCGCGCGTCCACACGCACTTGTTCTATCGTTTAGATGGCTTCGGCTACTTTGACGGCGAATACTGGCAGGTATCAGTCGCGGACGTGTCAACAGGTAAAACCCAACTCTTGACGCAGGGCGAATTTTCGTGCAGCAGCGCGACCTGGTCGCCCGACAGCAGGACGCTGGCGTTTTTGTCGGATCGCCGCCCGGACAGCGACGCCCTGCCGGACGCAAACACGCAGGTTTGGATGGTTCCCGCAGCCGGCGGCGACCTCGCGCAGATTGACGCGCCGAACGGCGACAAGAGCGGGCTGTGCTGGTCTCCCGACAGCGAGCAGTTCGCGTATACCGGCAACCCGGACGCTTACGATCAATGGGGAACCAACAATGACCGCGTCTTTGTTCTGCCGAGCGCGGGCGGCGAAGCGCGGGACTTGACGGGCCATTTAGATAAAGCCGTCGGCAACTTAGCGATTTCCGATGTCGGCGGCGGGGGCGGCGAAGATTTGATGTGGAGCGCGGACGGCACCGCGCTTTACTTTCCGGTCAGCGAAAACGGCGACGTGCGCCTGTGCAAAATTGCCGCAGGCGGCGGCGAGTTAGTTTACTTGACAGACGCCAATCAAGTTGTTGGGAGCTTCAGCATCGCAGGGGAAGTTTTCGCTGCGTCTGTGTCTAAGCCGACGATGCCCGGCGAAGTGTTCCTGGGCGGCCGCCAAGTATCGCATCTTAATCAAGGCTGGCTTGACACAGTGGCATTGCAAACGCCGGAGCCGTTTGCCGTTCCAAACGGCAGCGGCGGGGAAGTGCCGGGCTGGTTTTTGACGCCGCCCGGCTTTACAGCGAACGGAACCGCGCCGCTGGTAGTGTATGTGCATGGCGGGCCGCATTTGCAATACGGCAACATGCTGTTCCACGAACTGCAATGGCTGGCCGCGCAGGGCTATGTCGTGGCCTATGCCAATCCGCGCGGCTCCAAAGGCTACGGCGAGGCGCACACGAACGCCATTAAAGGAGACTGGGGCGGCCCGGCGCTAGCCGATGTGGAGGCAGTCGTGGACGCAGCCATTGGGCGCGGCTATGCAGACCGGAACAAGACCGCCATTATGGGCGGCTCCTACGGCGGCTACTTGACGGCTTGGGCCGTCGGGCATACCGACCGCTTCGCCTGCGCGATTGCCGACCGCCTGGTCAACGATCTGCCGTCAATGGCCGGAACCTGCGACTTTCCCTGGTCGCACGGCACTTACTACAAAGGCAATAGCTGGGACGATCCTTCGGACCTCTGGCACCACTCGCCGCTGGCCTACGCCGGCAAAATCAATACGCCGCTTCTTTTGATCCATTCCGACGGCGACCTGCGCTGCCCGGTTTCCCAGGCCGAAGAGCTGTTCGCCGCCTTGCGTTTGCAGCGCAAGCCGGTCGAGTTTGTCCGCTACCCGGCGGAGACCTCACACGGCCTGTCCCGGAACGGCCCGCCGGATTTGCGTTTGGATAGGCTTCAGCGTAATCTCGCGTGGCTGGATAAGTATTTGAAGAGTCCCCCCAGCCCCCAATAATGGGGGAGTAAGAACAGAACCGGCCTGCTCTGTCTTGAATCCAGCTCCCCCATTATTGGGGGCTGGGGGGAACTTTTGACATGAAAACATTAATCCATGAGCGCGTCGATCTGGCGCGGGCCGGGACAAATCCGGCAGTTCTCTGCCGGATGCCTTCCGGCTGGGCCGTGCTGGGGGATGCCCAGTTCATTCGCGGCTACTGCCTGCTTCTGCCTGACCCGGTCGTTCCCGACTTGAATGCGCTTGATGCCGATGCCCGGCGGCAATATCTTTACGACATGACACTGATCGGAGATGCGCTGCTGGAAGTGACCGATGCCTACCGTATCAACTACGAAATCTTAGGCAACACGGACCCGGCGCTGCACACGCATATCTTCCCGCGTTACAGGGCAGAGCCACCAGCGTATATCGGCGGCCCGGTCTTTTCTTATCCACGCGAACAGCGCGGCTCACGGCCATTCAATGCTGAGCGCGACAGTGAATTGATGCGACATCTTGCAGAGGCCATAAGGAGCAGGAACCAGTGATTATCGTCATGCAGGCGGAAGCGACGCCGGTGCAAATCTCGGAAGTGGAGGGGGCGCTTCAGGAATGGGGGTACGAAATTCATCCCATCTACGGCGTGGAGCGCACGGTCATTGCCGCCGTGGGCGCACCAACGCCCGATGAGGCGCGGGTGGCCGAACAGGTCGAGTCGCTGCCTGCCGTAGACCGGGCCGTGCTGATACTCAAGCCGTATCGGTTTGCCAGCCGCGAATACCGGCCCGACAAAAGCGTCGTTCAAGTCGGAGACGTGACCATCGGCGGCAGCGGCTTTGTGATGATGGCCGGCCCCTGCACCGTCGAGTCCGAAGCGCAGCTTATGGAAACAGCCCGCGCCGTCAAAGCCGCCGGGGCGACCGTCCTGCGCGGCGGGGCGTTTAAGCCCAGCACGTCCCCCTACTCGTTTCAGGGCATGGGCGAAGACGGCTTGAAGCTCTTGGCCCAAGCGCGGGACGAGACCGGCCTGCCGGTCATTACGGAAGTGATGCACATCGGCAACATTGATTTGGTCTGCCGCTACGCCGACATTCTGCAAATCGGGACGCGCAACATGCAGAACTATGATCTACTCATAGAAGTCGGCAAGCTGAAAAAGCCGGTCATGCTGAAGCGCGGCATGTCCGCCAAAATCGAAGAATGGCTCCAGGCCGCCGAATACATCATCAAAGGCGGCAACGATGCGGTCATGCTCTGCGAGCGCGGCGTCCGCACCTTTGAGACCTACACCCGCAACACGCTGGACTTGTCCGCCGTGCTGGCCGTCCGCGAGCTGTCCCATCTTCCCATCATCGTCGACCCCAGCCAGGGGACAGGCCGGGCGTCCATGGTCCCCGCCATGTCTAAAGCCGCCCTCGCCGTCGGTGCCGACGGCCTCTTAGTGGAAGTCCATCCCAATCCCGAAAAAGCCCTCAAAGACGGCGCACAATCCATTACCATCCCGGCGTTCCAAACCCTCATGCACGAGCTAAGCGCCGTTGGTGAGGCTGTTGGGCGTAGGCTGTAAATGAACAACGAGTTTTGGAAATGTGATAATATGTAGTACGCGCAGTTACCCGGAACGACAACAGAACTGCCGTACTAACAGAACTGCCGTACTAGAGGAGGTGGCATCTTTGACAGAAACAGAAGTACGTCAGACTTTCACGGCGGCAGGCTATCCGTCTTACTGACTGCTCAGGTACGCTCGTGATCTTCAGCAAGTCGGTCTTTCGCGAACTCATAAAGACAAGCTAGGACGTATCTTTCGAGAACTAGGCATTGATCCCCTAGCAGTTGAGTTTCCTGTGACTCAGTCCAAACGAACTGAAACTTACACAGGGACATGACTAAAATACCGTGCGCCGCTGCGCCCAAGTCATAGTCGCTCAAAGTGGTTAGGCCGACAGAACAAACGTCGAAAATAACTGATCAATCTTGAAAACGCCGCTCATGCTTGACATGAGCGGCGTTTTAGTTTACCGGTTTATAAGCCGAGTGCATCCAGCAAAGCAGTCTGCACTTCACCTAACCTGATTGGAGTGAGAGAACCAAGCATGGACAGGAAACGCGCTTTGCCACGCACCTGTACTTGGTGACAGAGCGCGACGGAGTCTTGAGTCAGTCCCGCTTCACCGGTAGGAAAAAAACAGTCGTAGGAATGGAAAGACGCTTTGTTTTGCTGGTCAATGGAATGACAATGCTTGTTTCCAAGTCTTGATTCAGATCGTCGTCTTGGAGAACGATTGCAGGCCGTATTCCCGCTTGTTCCGGCCCGGAGGGCGTTCCGAAATCTACCATCCAGACCTCGCCACGCTTCATGTGCGCTCCTCATCCGCTAAAAGTTCAGCGCGATGTTCTAAATCCGAGTCGGCAAGCGCCAGCTCTTCCGCGCGGTTTTCTTCTGCATAAGCTTTCAGCGTCGCTGAGTCGAACATCGGGCGCGGCCTCGCGGCACAAACGGCACGGGCCAGAAGACGAGCGGCATATTCGCTGGCTTGACGGCCTTCTTTGGCGGAAAGCTGCTGCAAGCTGGCTTCGGTGACTTCGTCTATCGCAAGGGTAATCGTGGTCATAACGGGATTATACCACCATAACGTCAGGTATTAGGAGAACCGCTCTTCGGTCCAGGGGTCGGCATGGTTGTGGTAGCCGCGCTGTTCCCAGAAGCCGAGCTTGTCGGCGGTCAGGAACTCAATGCGGTTTAAGAACTTTGCGCCTTTCCAAGCGTAGAGGTGCGGCGTGATGATGCGGATTGGTGCGCCATGCTCGCGCGGGATTGGCTGGCCGTCCAAAGCATAGGCAATGATTACGTCCGGGTGCATCAGCTCGGACAAGGCGTTGTTTGTGGTGTAGCCGTCCTTGCCGTACTGCATGACGTGGCTGACGCCCCCTTCGGGTTCCACTAAGTCTACCAAGCTCTCGAACGGGATGCCGGTCCAGTGCAGATCGTAGCGGCTCCAGTGCGTGACGCAGTGGAAGTCGGCAGTCAGCTCAATGGACGGCAGGGCAGCGAGGTCGTCCAAACCGAGGCTGACGGGGTTTCGGACTGCGCCGTCCACCGTCAGGCGGAACTTGTCCGGCAGGAACATCGGCTGGACGCCGAGGTCTAAGACCGGGAACTTGTCGGTGAGGTACTGGCCGGGCGGCAGGCGCTGGGAGCGCGGGGCGGCGACGCGGGTTCCGGTCTCGCCGCGTTTCTGCGCCCGTTCCACAGCTTTCTGCTTGACGTGCAGGTACTTTTCGCTGTACTCAGTCGAGTGATTGGTATCGCTAGGCATCGGTTTATTGCGCTTTCTTTTGTTCTTTGCGGGCGGCGGGACGCGGGCCGTGCGAACACGGCGTTTGGCGCGGCAGAACGTCGGGCTGAGAAAAGCCGCGTGAGCCGCGCCGGGGAAAGATTGGGCCTTTGTCCTGGGGGGTATGGAGCGGCTTAGTGTCGCCGGACCCACCCCACCCGCCGTGGCTATGCTTCGTAAATGGCATGATCCTGATGAGTTTCCCTTCGTTTTTGAGATGGCTTATTGATTATAACACAGCGAATTATAACACAGCGAATTATAACACAGCGGCGGTTTTTGATGCGGCGGTTCTTCCTAACGGAAGAGCCACCACGAACGCCGTATAAAAATTGCCGGAAAGCAGCGACGGGTAGCGGCCTTTCGCGGTTGAAAAGAGGGGCGACAGCGGTGTGCCATCCTTGTAACCCTCCACAAATGCTTCGCCGCCGTGGGCTTCCACGATCTTGCGGGCCGATAGCAGGCCAAGACCAGTGCCTTCAGTCCCCGCATGTTCTTCCAAACGGCTGAACGCGGCAAACAATCGGCCGGCTTGAGACTCGGACAAGCCGCACGCCCCCCGGCCCTGGTCCAAAACAGCAATCAAAATGGCGTCAGCTTCCTTTCGCCAAACGATCTGGATTGCGCCGTCGCTGTATTTTAGGGCGTTGCCGATCAAATTCATGAAAACCGCCGTCATTTTCATCGGGTCCGCGATCACTTCCAAATCGCCCTCCGGCACCGAGACGCGGCGGTCGGAGCTGAACTTCGGCTTCTGGAAATGGATGCCCGCATCCACAAGCCGGCGCATTGAAGCCATGCCAAGCTCCAGCGGGATCGGTTTGCCTTCCAGGGCGCGGGTTTGTTCCAGCAGAGATACGCGCAAGTAGTCCAGCATTTGGGCGCCTTCCGAGACGATGCCCAGCATCTCCCGCTGCATCTCCGGCTCAGGTTCGGGGTCTTCCAGCAGGACCCGCAGGGTCTCGGCCCCGGCCTGCACCGAAGTCAACGGGTTGCCGAGGTCATGCACGATACTGCCGACGGCTTGGTTGAGGACTGACAGCATTCCCTCGGTTCGCTCCCGCTTTTCCCGCTCAGCGGCGTGCAGGAGCGCCAGGCGATGGTTTGCCAGAAACTCGCCTCGAACGCTTCGCTCCCGCGCGTAGGTCACAAAAATCAGGGCGGCCAGGGACGGCGCGACAAAAATGCCGGTGCCGAGCAGGAACGGCTCGACCGATATCCGCGTCTGCACCACGGCGACGAAAACTTGCAGGGCCGCCACGACCAGGCAGCCGGCCGTGAACCAGGCGAACAGCAAGCGGGTCAGCACAAACCCGATGATCACGATAGTCAGCTCCATCAGCAGCAGCGGGTCGCTTTGCATCGCCCCGCCTGCCGGGGGCGCCGCTCCCGGCGGCGCATGGCCCGGCCCGCCGGTCAGGAGCATCAAGTAATCCAAAACGCAGAATGTGATGACAATACTCGGCTGCCAGATTTTCAGGAACCCTGGGTGCAGGGACGCCAGCAGCAGGACAAAAAGAATGGCGCCTCCCGCCAGTGGCGGAGAAAGAAAGAAAGCGCCGCCGAACAAGCTGACGTCTTGCAGCACAAAGATAACAAGCTGCAAAAGCAGCCCGCCGCGCAGCCAGGGCAGGACTTTTTGGCCGTACTGCTCGCGGAACAGTTGTTCCAGCGGCGGCGAAAACTGTAAGTGCCGGAACGCCGATTGTTCAGCGTTCTCGCTGCTTGTTTCGCTTTGTGGCCGATCATTCGTGATTTTCATGCGGCTTGCGCTCCATTCCCCGTCGCTTTTTTCAAGCTTATGCGCTTTTTTCAAGCGGCAGGCACCAGCGTGGGCGACCGGCATGAAAACAACGTGAACGCCGTCTTCAGACTTCGTCAAATCTTTAACTTTTGGTCATGCCTGGCCGCTTTTTGCTGCTGAAGGCTTCCTGCGGGAGCGCGGACAGCAGGCGGGAAGCGTCAGCGCTCGAAACTTTGTTCCTGTCCTGGCCCGTGATGTAAAACGCATCGCGGGCGCGGCTGCCCCACACAGATAAGCGGGCGGCATGGATGTTCCAGCCCAACGCCGAAATGGCGCGGGACAGGCGGTACACGACGCCGGTTTCGTCGGGGGCGCTGACTTCCAGCAAGCTGAAGCGCTCTGATACCCTGTCGTCTATCTTCGCGGCGTAGATGGTTTGCTCTTTGAGGGGCTTTTTGCGTGATTGCAGCAGCTCGCCGATGCCGATTTCGCCGAGCAGTACCCGGCGCAGGCTACCTTCCAGCTCGCCGCGCTTGTGCATGGACAGCGGGTGGCCCCGGTAGTCAATCCAGAGCGTGTCAATAGCGATGCGGACACTGGCGTCGCGGGTGAACACCTGCGCCGTGTGCAGGTTGACATCGTGCGCGTATAAGACGCCGGTGATTTTGGCGAGCAGGCCGGGCTTCTCATCATCGTAGGCGCACAGCGTCAGCTCGGTATAATCCGCCCCGTACTCGTTCTTGAAGTCCACCGACGGCGCAAAAGTCTCCCGCAGGCGGCCAATCATGGCGATATGCAAGTACATTTCTTCCAGCGGCGTGTTCAAGAGATACTGGGCCGGCAGACTGCGCGTATGCTCCAAAATAATGTCGGTCGGCAGATTGTGCTGGGCCAGCCCTTTGCGGATGCGCTCGCGCTGGCGCCTCAGATCGGGAACGATTGCCGGCGGGGGGCTGCCATCATCCGACGGCGGCGCAGACAGCAGCAGCTCGGACCGGCCATACAGCTCGGCTAAAAAACGCCCCTGCACTTCGGTCCAGACGCCCGCGCCGACCGCCGCCGTATCGGCATACGTCAGCAGGTACAGCATGTGCAGGCAGTCTAAGTCAGGCACCTGACGGACGAACTCCTGGATCGTTTCTTCCAAAGCCATGTCGCGCAGACGGCTGGTTTCGGCCATCAGCAGGTGGTAGCGAATGAGAAAAACGACCTTGCCTTGACGCTCGGCATCCCAGCCCAGCCGCGCACAAATGACAAGCGCCGCCTCCGCGCCGGTCTCGGCATGGGAGCCGTGCGGCCACTGCTTGCCGATGTCATGGAGCAGTCCGGCCAGATAAAGCACTTCGGGATGCGCCACTTCCTCAAAAATGCGCCGGCCTTCCGGGAAAGCCGTGTTCGTTCGAAGCGCCTCCAGGTTGCGGACGACTTGCAGAGAATGAGCGCCTACGGTTAAGTCGTGAGCGGCATCGTAAGGAATCAGTGTCATCAGCGGGCCGAACTCCGGGAGGAGCCAGGGCAGCGCCCCAAGTTCCTGTAGCCGCTCCAAAGCATTTGCGACTCCCCGG
Organism: uncultured Armatimonadales bacterium; assembly: GCA_964249345.1. Classification (GTDB taxonomy): domain Bacteria; phylum Armatimonadota; class Armatimonadia; order Armatimonadales; family Capsulimonadaceae; genus JANXMY01. The sequence continues at coordinate 28,553 of CAXUBO010000016.1, forward strand.
CCTGCCAGCAGCAGGCGGGTAAAGACCCGCCCTGCAATCGATTCGTCAGCGGGCTTTGGGAACGCCTGAAGAAAGCGCGTAATTTCTTCTTCCAGCGCCGGGGAAACGGCAAGACCGTAAGCCTGCGAAAGCTCCGCGACATGCAGCGGCAGCGCTGGGTCCTGCCCCGCCGCCTCGGCATCCACGGCCGTTAAAACGCGGCTGACGGAGGCCAGCCCCAAGCCAAGCGAAATCTCGCTGTCCAGGCAGCCGAAGATCACTTTGCGGCAAATTCGCCGTGAAACGGCAGTCTGCGTGAAGTAGTCGCGCATGAACGCTTCCACTGCCGGAACGTCGGGAGCATCGGCATAGCCCAGCAGGGCCGCGACTTTTTCCTGCTTTTCGGCGGACAAAATATCCCGCGCCACGCCGCCGGTCAGATGCAGCGCGGCTCGCGTGCAGTGCAGAAAGTCGCGGGCGTTTTTGACTTGAGCGGCTTCGGCAGGGGCTGCGAATCCCTGCTCCACCAGCACCGGCCAGACCTGCGACAAGGCGGCATGACAGCGGACCTCGCCCATCCATTCGGCATTCTGAATGTCGCGCAGCCCGCCCGCGCCTTCTTTGACGTTCGGTTCCACGCCGTAGACCTGGTCCCCGCCATGCTTTGCCAGGACATTCTGCCGCTCCGCCCACTTCTGGAACAGAAAGTCCGCAGTCAGCAGATGCGCCCGGAACTGGGTGCGAAACTCAGTAAACAGGGCTTTGTCCCCGCATAGAAAGCGGGCATCCAGAAGCGTCGTCTGAGTTTGATGGTCCAAACGCTTCAAATCACCAATCAAGCGATACGCATAGCCGACTTTCAGGTCCGCCCCATACAAAAACACGTCCATGACCATCTGGAACATGTCTTTGATGAGAACATTCAGGTACGAATCGTCTTCTAAAGCCGGCACAAACGAAACGTCTACGTCCGAGAACGGGGCCAGCTCGCGGCGTCCGTAGCCGCCGGTCGCAATGATCGCAAGCGCCGGCGCAGCCTCCGCCGGCCCTGCCCGCTCCACGGCCAGCGTGAACAAGCGCCGCAGCACGGCATCCACCAGCGCCGTGTTCTGCGCCAGCAGGTCCATGCCCGTGCTTTCCCGCAGCGTTTCGGGGCTGTTGATCCGCGCGTGCTGCTCTTTCAAATAGGCCGTAATCTCCGCTGGGGCGTGCAGACCGGCCAGAACGGGAGCAAAAAGCAGGCAGCGTGGGGAGCTATCAGGCATAGGAGAAACCTAAAGTGAAGAATCTCAAAGATGCAATCGAGGTTAGCGATGCGGATCGGACTGAATGGCGAGTCCGCCTTCCCCCACTGAAAAAGGATGAACAGAAGCCGAGTGACTAGAGCCACGGCTTTTCAGGACTTCCAGCAGCCGGACCCGCTGGCTGCCCTGCGTGTCGGCCAGCCGCCGGTACTCAAGCTGGATCACTGTATCCGCCAGATATTCTTCGGGCGTGACCCGAAACGGTGCTTCCCGCGCCTCGGTTTCACGGGTCATCAGAACGCTGACATTCTCGCGCCGCAGGCCATTGACGACGCGCTCGAACCGGACCCGCGCCTGCTCGGAGGCGCTGGGGTAGCTCTCAAACTGGGTCAGGCTATCCACAACGACGCGCTGAAACCCGGAATCTCGAATGAGGCGTCCGTACTGGTCGGACACCAGCTCGCTCAGGAATGTTTCGGGGGACGTAAAAACAACCAGCAGGCGGCGCTCTTTTTCCAGCGCCGCAAAGTCCCAGCCGAGGGTGCGGGCATCGCGGTAAAGGCGCCGGGGATGCTCTTCAAACGTAATCAGCAGGCCGGGCTGGTCTTCCTGCGTAATGCCCGCCTCCAAAAACTGCATCCCCAAAACAGTTTTGCCGGTTCCGGGCGCCCCCTGGACCAGCACCGAGTTCCCTTCCGGCAAACCGCCGTGCAGCAGCCGGTCGAGCGCCTCAATTCCAGTTTTTGTCCGTTTTGACGCGGCTGCGCCGGCGGCAATGCCGCTGGTCTCGCCTGGGTTGGCAGGAAGTAGGATTTGTTCAGCCATAGGGTTCAGGCGTGAGGCTCTTTCCAGGCCGCGCTGCGGAAAACGGTCAGTCCCTGACAGAGAGTGCTGGAAAGGATTCCAGATAAGCACAGGCCATCGGCGACCACACGCACGTCTTCTTCGGACCAACCCAGCTTGACCGCAAGCCCGCCGGCATGGTCGCGCGTGTAGCCGTTCTTCTCAAAAAAAGCGATCAAGCTGTGCTTCAATACAGCCTCTTGCGCGGCGTCCGACGTGAGGGCCGCAAGGGTGTCCGAAGCAGCGGGCGCCAAAGAAGTTTTAAAGCGGGGAAACCGGCCCGCAGACACGTCATTAGACACGTCATTGCCCGGTAAAGCCTCCAAAGGCAAATCACTGGAAATTTGGCGCAGAGATTGGCGCAGAGACGCGCCGGCATCCATGAACCTGCGGATTGCCAGAACTCGGCGGATGGCTTCCAGCCCATAGGTACGGCGTGCGTCCTGCCCTGAAGCGCTCACATATCCCTGCCGTGTCCAGTAGCCAAGCTGGCGAACGGAAATACCGCACAGGGCGGCTGTCTGCGCGATGCTCAGCGTCAGGTCCGGCAGCGCTTCCCAAAGCAGTGAATCAGGAGAAGTATCAGTCATAGTGAGTTCTCTCCAAATATAAATGAATTACTGAACGCTTGTCAATCCCAGATTGCAAACTCAGGGCTGCTTAATCTTGCTAATGCCTAGTCTTGCTAATGCCTAGTCTTGCTAAT
>CAXUBO010000016.1:31424-40973 GCA_964249345.1 uncultured Armatimonadales bacterium
CAGGGCTGCTTAATCTTGCTAATGCCTAGTCTTGCTAATGCCTAGTCTTGCTAATCTAATAAAGATGGAACTCTTCAGCCGCTTCCGGCGCGTGGGTAGGAACAACTTCCGCGAAACGCGCCGCCCGCGCGGCAACGTCGGGCTGCCGAAACGGGAACGAAGCCAGGCCGCGCCGCCAGAACGACGCGCCGGCCGCAAGTGGCAGCGGCGGCACGGCAAACAGCAGCGCCGTCGCAGGGTTCCCCGATTCATTTCCCGCTTCCGCGCCTTCCGCCGTCAAACCCTGTTCTATCTTTTTCAGCGCCCGCTCCAAAGACCCGGCCTGCTCGGCCAGATGCGCCGCATGGTAATCCGCCGCCGTGATCGCTGCTTCGTCCCAGACCAGGCGCATCAGCGCCGCCGAGGGGAATGCAAAGACGCACAAGAGTGCTGTTCCCAGCCACTCCAGGCCGCGCCGGCGCCGCAAGTTCAGGCCAGCCTGCACCGGCACGCCGGCCAGTGTTGCGGCCACAGTCCAGCGCGGCATCGCTCCGGTCGCGAGCCGGGCCATCATCAAGGCAAGAACCGCCTGAACTTCGTCTTTTTCCAGATGCCGGGTCAGCCCGGACGTGACCAATAGCGTGGTCTCGCCTTCGCGCCCGGCGGAAACAAAGGCATTCGGCTCTAAATTGGGGGTAAAGTACAGGGTCGGCAAGTCCTGCCCGGTTCGGTCGCAAAGAGTTTTCAGCATCTCATACAGGTGCGGGGCGCTGACGTTTTCCAGAAGCTGCGCTTCCCACACATCGCCGGGGTACTTGGAAGCGGCCCAAAAGCAGGAAACCGTGTAAACGATCCCAAACAGCAGCCCGCAAATAAAACCGCCCAGCGGGTGCCGAAAAAACGCGCCCCCAATCGCGCCCAGCGCCGCCCAAAGCAGGCAGCAGGCGCAGACGCCCAAAGTAAACCGCAGTCGAGACAATTTTCCGTTCCCCTGTCTCTCAAGCCTCTTCCGACAAAGAATTGTCCTCAGAATGCTTGTTTAGAAGTGTTTGTCCATGTGTCCTAAGAAGACTGTACCCAAAAGGACAAAAGAAGGAACAGCAGCTAGAACATAACCCGGAACTAGAACATAAGCAGCTAGAACATAACCCGGAACTAGAACATAACCCGGTGGCGGCGGGCGGCGACGGACAGGAGCAGGCCGACCGCCGTCAGATTGACCAGCAGGCTGCTCAGGCCATACGAGAAAAACGGCAGCGGCACGCCCACCACCGGCATGATGCCCATGGTCATGCCGACGTTGACAACGACATGGAAAGTCAGCATAGACAAAACGCCCGCCGCAAGAAGCCGGCCCAATGGGTCTTTGCAGTCCGCCATGACCGCGACGCCGCGCTCCAGCAATATGAGATACAAAGACAGCACGGCCAAGCAAACGACAAAGCCGCCTTCTTCACCGACAATCGTAAAAATGAAGTCCGTGTGCTGCTCCGGGATAAACTTGCCGTTGCTCTGCGTCCCCCGCTCATACCCTTCGCCGCCGACCCCGCCGGAGCCGATAGCAATTTCGCTTTGGCGCAGGTGGTAGCCCGTATCGCGCGGATCGGCAGCGGGGTTCAAGAAAACCTGCAAGCGGTTTTTCTGGTAATCTTTCAGAATGTGGCCGGGATTGAACTGCCACAGCAGCGCAAACAGCGCGACGCCCGACAGCAGCACGGCCAGCAGATGCACGGGCCGCGCTCCGGCGATTGAAGTCATGCCGAACCAGATCGCCAGCAGGACAAGCGCGGTTCCGAGATCGGGCTGCTTGGCGATGAGAAGCATCGGCACCCCGATATGCACCAGCGACATCAAGAGCGTCCGCCATTCGGTGATTGTATCCGCGTGCTGAGATAAGAACAAGGCCAGCGTCGCAATGAGAATCACTTTGGCGAATTCCGACGGCTGCAACTCAAACGGTCCCAGCTTGATCCAGCGGGACGCGCCTTTGGCTTCATGGCCGCCGAAGTGGCTGAGAACGACCAGCAGCAGAAAGATGTTTAGGGGATACAAGTAGCGGGCGTAGCGTTTGAGCAGGATTTCGTAGTCGGAATGCGCCAGGGCCAGCGCCCCGGCAACGCCCAGCACGACGCCGACCATTTGCTTGCGGACCATGTCCAGCGGGTGCAGGTCCAGATGCAGGGCGCTGCGGATCGCGGCGACCCCGGCAAAGCAGATTAAAAGGGCGGAGCCGAACATGATCCAGTCAAGCTGCCGCCAGCCCTGTTTTTGTACAATCATGGCCCTTTATGATACCACAGAACGCGCGGGCTGGGGAATGCCCGGAACGCGCCGGAACGCGGCGTTGTTTGGATGGCATGACCGAACGATTGGAACACGCGCGGCTGCGGACGGTGCTGATCACGGTCGCACTGTCGGTGGGAACAGTGCTGGCGCTGCGGGACCGGACGTGGTCGGACGGCAGAACGGCGCTGGCGCTGAACGGGGCCAGCATCAGCCTCTTTGCCTGGCACATCGTTTTGTACCGTGACAAAGCCCTGGCCCGGCTGCTGCTTTTTGGCTTCGGCCTGGGCGCTGCGGAGCTTGCCGCCGACGCCCTGTGCGTCCGCTTCACCGGGACGCTGGACTACTCCGTTGCCCGCAGCCCGATGCTTGGCCTGTCACCGTTCTGGATGCCGACCGCCTGGATGATTGTTGCGGCGCAGATTGGGTACTTGGGCCGGCGGCTCATTGCGCGTTTTGGCCTCGCGGGCGGCATGACGCTGACGGCATTGCTGGGGGCAATTAATATCCCTTTTTACGAGGAGATGGCTTATCACGCGCACTGGTGGCGGTACCAGAACTGCCGGCGCATCGGCCACACGCCGCTGTATATTATCGTGGCGGAGATGGTGATTGGCCTGACATTAGGGCCGCTCGCGATCCGGGCGATGCACGCGGGCGCGACCTGGAAGATCGCGGCCATCGCCGGGCTGGTCGGCGGCCTCAGCACGATCTGGGGCGGCTTGATCGGGTACGGGCTGGTAGAGCGGGTGTTTTAGGAACGAACCGGAGGAGGTTCTTTTGCGCCTTGGGAACTACTTCGAGATGCTGATAAGATACACGACGCTGCCCAGCCCCAGCGCGATGGCAACGGCGGAAAACGCAAACATGATCTGAACCGGCGCTTCGTAGTTGCCGCTGTCAATCATACGCTTGGTGCGCCCGTACTGCCACGCCGACAGCACCAGGGTCAGCAGGCCGCCGACGGCAAACGCAAGGCCCAGGCGCGTGGACCGGACGCCCGCATTTTGGCCCAGTCCCGCACTGGCCTCCAAAAACCGCAGCTTGGCAATCAGAATGCCGAATCCCAGCAGGGAAATTGCTGTGCGGAACCAGGCCAGGAACGTCCGCTCGTTCGCCAGATGATCCGAGATACTGCTCATCGCGGGGTCAAACGCTCGGCGGCAGTCCGGTCCAGCAGCCAGAGCAGTTTCCCTTGCGCGGGCTGCACGCCCGCGGAGGGATGCACACTGACCGCCGCGCCGCCTTCTAAAATGTCCCGCACGGCGGGCGCTTTCTTTGCGCCTTCTACGAGGAACAGCACGCTGCGGGCGGCGTTCAGCACCGGAAACGTGAACGTCACCCGGTCTACCGGCGGCGGCAGCGTGCCGGGCGGCGACGGCACGACCCATTTGTCCTGGACGGTCAGCGTCGGCATTCCAGGAAACAGCGACGCGCAGTGGCCGTCATCGCCCATCCCCAGCAGGATCATGTCAAAGGCCGGGGGCGGCCCGTCTTGTGGCGTTTCGAACACCCGCGACAGCGTTTCAGCATACATCTCGGCGGCCTCTTCTTTTGTTGCCATGTCCGTATGAACGGGAAACACCTGCCCCGCCGGGACCGGCACATGACTCAGCAGCAGCTCCCGGCACATCTCGTAATTGGAGTCCGCGCTGCTGTACGGCACAAAGCGGTCATCACCAAGAAAGACGAACACTTTGGACCAATCCATCTGCTCCGGCGCGGCTTTTGCCAGCAGTTGATACGTTTGACGCGGGCTGGAGCCGCCGGTCAGCGCAATCGTGAACCGTCCCCGCGCCGCAATCGCTTCCCGCGCCGCGCCGTAAATCAGCTCCACAGCACGTTCCGCCAGCGCTATATTTGTCGGCAAAATCTCGTAGTCAGTCATCGGAACACCTCATAGTTAAGTAACCAGCAAACCAAGCGTCAGGCTAACGGGCCGAGGGGACACCGACAAGGGCTTTGTCCATGGCGGCGAGCGTCTCCGGGGACAGTGTGATTCCGGAGGCAGCGGCATTGTCTTCCACCTGTAGCGGGCGGGACGCGCCGATGATGACGGAAGAAACATTTTTCTGGCGCAGGCACCAAGCTAAAGCAAGCTGGGCCATAGAAAGACCGAGGCTTTCGGCAATGGGCGCGAGTTTTTGGACACCCGTGAGGGTTTCGTCGTTCAAGCGGTCTTTGCCGAGAAATGCATTCTGGGCAGGGTCAGACGCGCGGCTGCCTTCGGGAAGGGGTTGGCCGGGCTTGTATTTGCCGGTCAGGACGCCCTGCGCGAGCGGCGAAAAGACAACCTGGCCGATGCCTTCGCGCTCGCATAGTGGAATGACTTCTTTTTCAATGGAACGTCCGAGCAGGCTGTAATATGGCTGGTTGGACACAATCGGATGCAGGCCCGCGCCGCGAATGTAGTCAGCCGCGTGGGCAATCTGCCCGGCGGTCCATTCGGAGACGCCCGCGTACAGAATCTTGCCTTGGCGGGCCAGATCGTCCAGCGCGACAAGCGTTTCTTCCAGCGGCGTTTCGCTGTCGTAGCGGTGGCACTGGTAGAGGTCAATGTAATCGGTGCCGAGGCGCTTGAGGGACAAGTGGCACTGCTCGAAAATGTGCTTGCGGGACAGGCCTCGGTCGTTCGGGCCATCGCCCATCGGGAAAAATACTTTGGTGGCGAGAAAGTACGAGTCGCGGGCATACGGCGCAAGCGATTTGCCGACGACTTCTTCCGACTTGCCGCGTGCATAGACGTTGGCGGTATCAAAGAAGTTGATGCCTAAGTCATAGGCTTTTTCGATGCAGGCCCGCGCGGCCTCATCTTCGGTAGCATTGCCGTAAGTCAGCCACGATCCCAATGATACTTCACTGACTTTGACCCCATACTTGCCTAAGTGACGATACTGCATGAATAACTCCTATGCTGACTAGAACTTACGCCGAGAATACCCAAATTTGACGGCTTTTGGCACGGCCTCGCAAAAACGCGGGACTTTGGGCAGGCAGACGGGCATTCGTTTAAAGAAGAAACAGATGCGGGTATAGCGTTCCTAAGAAATGTTCCGGCCTTACGGGAATGGGCAGTTGCGGAATTATCTCCGGCAAGATAAGCTCTGAAAGAGGAAATGGGGGGCGTCTGTTTTGAACCTAGAAATTGACACGCAAAGAACGCCGGACCAGATCGCAGTTGTGCATCTGAAGGGCGAAATTGATCTTCATACCTGCTCTTTGCTGCGCGACACGCTGCGCGAGCTGATCGAGCAGAAGTTTTACCAGATCGTCATCAATTTAGCGGAAGTGCCGTATTTAGACAGCGCGGCGCTGGGGGTGCTGGTGGATGCCGTGCGACGGGTGCGGGAGCATGAAGGCGGGATCAGCCTGGTTTCCACGACGCCCTTTGTGCGCCGGGCCTTTGAGATCACGCGGCTGGTGAAGATTTTCCAGCTTTACGACGACAACGAGGCGGCGCTGGCAGAAATACGCAGCCAAACAGCCGCCGCCTAAGCTTCGGCTCTGCCTGTGAAAAAGCCCGTGCCTCTGCATGGGCTTTTTTTGCTTCTTTGACTTTAAGTTTGACTTTAAGTTTGACTCTAAGACGGCTGGCTTTGCTCCCATTCGGCATGGCAGCGGTAGATCACTTCGCTGATGCGGGCGACGCGCGGAATGAGATCGCCGGTATCATGCTTCAGCACTTCGCGCAGCGTCGGCGGCAGAAACAGCGCTTCCAGCGCGTCCAGGGTCCGCTTCTGGCCGGCATAATCCGCGATGCTTGGCGTCCCGGCTTCCGCGCCGAACTCCGTTTCCAGCTCCGGCCGCACCCGCCCCGCCGTCCGGTAATAGTTGCTCACAAACCAGCAGCGCATTTGGGCGTATTCAGTTTCTTTGCGGCTGTCGCACCCGCTCTTTGCCGCCGCGCATAGAACTTCCGTGAACAGCTCGTACTGGTCCACGAAACGGAGCCAGACTTGCGCCGCTTCCGCGCCTGCCGGGCGGCGTGCGGCGAAACGGGACGCCGCGCGTCCGGCGCCTGTGTCGGGGCTGCGGCGGTAGGGGACGGAGGTTGCACGCCGGGCCGCGTCCCCGGCCCGAAGACGCAGACGGTATAAAAAAGGCAGTGGCAGGTTGCTTCGGATCATTTGGACTCAGAAAAGAATACTAAAGATAGAATGCTCAGGTAGGATGGCTCGAAAGAGCCGATTGATTAAGAAGCCGGGCCGCGCTGAGAAACATAATTCAGGCGCAGGTCATTCACCAGTGTCCGCAGCTCACGCCGCAGGTCGGAAGGAATGATTGTTTCTGGGGCGGAGTCCAGACGGGCGGCGAGATCGCCGACGGCGTCAATCGCGAGTTTGGCTTCTTCCAAGTTGGGCTGCGCTTCTCCGGTCTGCGGGTCCGCAAGAAGGCCAAGTTTCTGCCAGGCTTGCGACGCGAGAAGATTGATGCAGTAGCCGATCATGTCATAGGTTGTCGGGGCGGCCTCGGCAGGCGCCAGATCGTCGGCTGTAACATCGTCAGATATAACATTGTCGGCTGTAAGATCATCCGCGCCGGGTTCGTCCAGCGCGTTCTCGTAGACCTGACTTTGAAGTGCCTGCGGTTCGGCGCTCGGCGGCACGGCAGCAGCCGGCTCCGGCGCGGTTCGGCGCTTGTCTACAAACGTAAATCCTGTTTCTTCTTCAGCCATGCCGCTCGCACTCCCACTCTCATCTCGCCTTCCAATAATGAGGTTCATTCTAGCACATAATTTCCTGCACGGCAAGAGTGCCTTCCGAAGCGACAGAAAAAGCGGCAAAAAGTTTTTTTGTCGTTTTCACCCCAAAGAAAGCGGACGAGGACGTTTACGTCCTCGTGATGCACTCCATTTCCACTCATAAGCGTCATCTTCTAATAAGCGTCATCTTCTAATAAGCGTCATCTTCTAATAAGCGTCATCTTCCCAAACTAGGACCGAGCGCGGCGCGTCTAAGACTTCCCCGCCCAAAACTTTGACCACGCGGGACGCCAGAAAGTAGTCGCCGTCCGGCTCATAGGCGGGAATGCTGAGTTTCTGCGTCGTTTGGGTCAAAAGCGCCTGCACGTCGGCATCCCCGCTTGACCACTCGCGCCACCGCACCCAGGCAGTGATGCCTGACGGAAGCCGGATTTCAATGCCCCGGTAGCGCCGCAATGCGGGAACCTGCCGGACAAGGGCATCCAGCGTGAGATCGTCTTTGCCGGGCGCCTGCCACTTTTCGGAGCGCAGCAGCGCGGGAACGCTTTTGACGCGCCGCACGGTTTGCGCCTCCGCATCCGCCACGACGGCCCGAAGAACGCCAGTTTTTGGGTCGGGATCGGTCAGCAGCAAGTAGCGTGTTCCTGACCTTGCTTTTTGTGTGCGATGAACTTGCAACAATTTAACCCCCCGAAAAATATTTGTCTGTGTTTGCCCGTTTATTGTATTTTTTCGGACGATTTTTTGTGATACACTGTATCGGCTTCGGGGCAACTACGCCCAAGCTGCGGTGCCGCGCCCATGCGGCCCGCCTTTGCTGCCGCTCGGCAGAATGGAGAACACTGTGATGTTGTCTTGTTCCCGTTTATCTTTTTCTCATTTGTCCTGCTCCCCTCGGCTGCGGCCAATTCTTGCTTCTCTTGGCCTCGCGGCGCTCGGCATGGCGGCCGTCTCCCACCCGGCCCAAGCGCAGACTGCGGTGCTGACCCAAAACAATGACAATGCCCGCACCGGCTCAAACACGGCTGAAACGACGCTGACGCCGCAAAACGTCACCACGGCGACGTTCGGCAAGCTGTTCACAATCACCGGCCTCAACGCCAACGTCAACGGGCAGGTGCTGTATGTGCCGGGCGTGACCATCGGCGGCGCCGTCCACAACGCTGTGTATGCGTACACGTCCAACAACGCCGACAATTCTCCTTGCGGCCTGTACGCCTATGATGCCGACAACGGCAAGCAGCTTTGGGCCACGGCGCTGCCCCCATCCGCAACCTACACCACGGCCACGCCGGTCATTGACCCGGCGACAAACACGATGTATGTGCTGACCAAGACCGGCACCGATGACACCGGCCTGACGTACCTGCACGCTTTTGATATTACCACGGGCCTTGATAAAACCGGCAGCCCGGTTCAAGTCACCGCCAGCGCCTCCGGCACCGGCGACGGCAGCTATGGCGGCAAAGTTTACCTGGATGGCCTCTACAACGGCAACCGCTTCCATGCCAATGACCGCCCCGCGCTGCTGCTGGCGAACGGCAATGTGTATCTTGGGTTCGCGCACAACTCCGACAGCTTCCCGTACCACGGCTGGGTTCTGGCGTACAAGTACAGCAATGGTGCGCTGAGCCAGGTAGCGTCCTTCTGCACCACGCCCAACGGCAGCGACGGCGGCATCTGGCAGTCCGGCAAAGGGCTGGCGGCGGACGCCGCCGGCAACATCTACTTTTCGGTCGGCAACGGCACATTTGACGCGAACAGCGGCGGCAAAGACTACGGCATGTGCTACATGAAGCTCAGTCCGACGCTGCAAGTGCTGGACTACTTCACGTCGTTTGATGAATCGGGCCTGAGCAATGAAGACCTGGATGTCGGCAATGCCGGCGTGGTCGGCATACCGGGAACGACCACGATCTTCGGCGGCGGCACCAAGTTCGGCAGCGCCTTCCTGATGGACTCCGGCAATCTAGGCAAGTTCACCACAAACGGCCCGGATAAAGTGCTGGACCGGATTGACGCCGTCAGCGGCAACAACGATGTCGGCCAGAACCCCATTTCCTGGGACAGCGGCACCTACAAGTATGTGTATCTGTGGCCGCGCACCCAGCCCGTCGAACAGTTCCGGTACGACCCGGCTGCCGGCAACCTTAATCCAAAAGGCATCTTTGCGGCGGCAAGCAGCGCAGTTACGAACGGAGGCTCGCTGGCGGTCTCTTCCAGCGGCACGGCCAACGCCATTTTGTGGGCCGTCGGCGCGAATGGGACTGTGCGGGCGTATGACGCCACCAATGTCGCAAACCCTGAGCTCTGGGACAGTGCCCAGAACGCAAGCCGCGACAGCATCAGCAACACCGGCCATTTCCAGTTCCCCACAGTTGTCAACGGCAAAGTGTATGTCCCGACCGGCGGGGCGACCATCGCCGTCTACGGCCTGCTGCCCGGCGCTGCACCGACGATCACTACCGTCAACGACACCGCCAGCGGCCTCACTTACAGCGGCTCCGGCTGGGGCTACTACACAGGCCGGGGCGTCGGCGACTTCCAGAACGACGTTCACGCCACCACCAACAACGGCGACAGCG
>CAXUBO010000017.1:0-9892 GCA_964249345.1 uncultured Armatimonadales bacterium
GCCTTACGGCCTGCCGCTTTTGGTTTGAGAGACGGCTTCTTGGCGGTCTTTTTCGGCGGCGCAGGCCGCTTCTCCGGCGGCGGCAGCTTGATGATTTCCACCGGGGTCAGCTTCTGACCGCCGATGTTTTTGAATGCGCCAAGCCGTGCCAAAAGTGGCAGCAGAACCGCAGTGATGACTACTGCCGCCCCGATGGTCTTCGGCAGCAGCGTGTTTTTTTGTCGCCGTCGTCTCATAGAAAATTCCTACGTCTGAGTCGCAAAGGCGAACCGCTCGGCCCCGGCTTTGCCGGCATTGTCCATAACGCTGATCAAAACGCCGTGCCTGGAGTCCTTATCGGCGTTGATAACGATGAGCGTTCCCGCCGAGACGCCCAGTGCTTTGAGGTCGGCAGTTTCGTCGGCCAGGGCAATCGGGCGCGTGTTTAAATGGATGTCTCCGGCGGCGCTGATCGTGATGGTGACATTCTGAGCCGAGTGCTTTTGGCCCGTAGCGGCTTTGGGCAGGTTCACCGGCAGGCCGTTTTGGACCGCCAGCGCAAGAGACGCGACAATAAAGAACATCAGCAGGAACATCATGGTATCAATCATTGGAATGATAATAATTTCCGCTTCTTCCGGCTGACGCCGGGCGCGTATTCGCATCATTTACGCAACCCTCCCCGTCAAAAAGTTCGTCAGCTCCGTGCCGTAATAATCCATGTCTTCCACGAAGCGTTTTACCAAGTTGCCGAAGTAGTTATAAAACACCAATCCAATCACGGCAATGCCAATTCCCGTGGCGGTGGACACCAATGCCTCGGAAACGCCGCCCATGACGGCGGTGGGCGACGACAGGCCCGACCGGGAAATCTCTTTGAACGACGTAATCATGCCCGCGATTGTCCCCAGCAGTCCGAGCAGCGGCGAGATGCTGATAATCGTCCGCAGGCCCAGCAGATAGTTTTCTAAAGCCGGAATTTCGTTTGCCGCTTCTTGGGACATCGCCATGTCTATCGCTTCAGCCGGCTTGTCGGCGTTTTTGAGTCCCCGTGCAAAGATGCGGGAGTACGGCGTTTTCGCGTCTTCCATCAGCCGCGCGGCTGCCGCGCCGTGGTCGCCGGTCTTGTACGTTTCTTTGATCTCGTCCAGCAAGGCTTCCGGGTCAATGGAAGTAGCTTTGCGGAACGTGTAGGCGCGTTCCAAGATGATGCCGAGGGCCAAAATGAAGCAGGCAATGAGCGGGTACATCATAAACCCGCCTTGATGCAGATATGTCACGAGTGCGGTCATAGTTTGTTTCCTTGTCATTCAAGCTGCAAACGAGTAGTTGAAAACTACTCGCTAGGAGCAACACTCTTCGAGTGGAAGAAAAGCCTCTCAGCTTATCTGTCGTCCGCAGGACGCCTCACCTAGCGAGCAGTTTTCAACTACTCGTCCCTTTGCTTTGTCTCATTGACTTTCTAAAAACTTTGCGTCAGCTTGACGCCGTAGGCGCGGCCCTGGCCCCATTCGATGTCGGAAAACGCGCCGGCCTGCTTGATGACATAGCCGTGGTTCAACAAGTTATTAACGGTGAAGGCAATCTGCATGGAGCCAAGCGTCGTGCCGATGCCGGTGTTCAGTATCGTATGCACGGGAACGCGAATGTAGTTGAGCGCGGTCGGATAGGGATTGCCCTGGGGGTCTAAAATCGTGACGCCGCCGGCATTTGTTTCATCTATCTCCCCGAAAGGAAATCCTGAGCCGTATTCGCCGTCCAGGGTGGCATACGACCCGTGGGCGGTGTAGGAAACGCCGAACGAGGCGGTGTTTGTCTGGTCGTGGTCGTCATAAAAGTAGCCGGTCGGCGCTTCGCCGAGCAGGCCGCCGATAATCGGCCCCGCGCCTTTGGCCCAGGACCGGGCGTAGTTTGCATAGTAAGAGACGTTTTTGACCAGCGGCCCATCCAGGGACGCTTCCAGGCCGCGCGTGTAGCCTTTGGCGAAGTTGACCGGAAGATCAATTTGGGTCGCGCCGAACGTCTGGTCGTCAATCGTATTCTTCTCCGCCCGGTAGTAAGCGTCAAGCGACAGGGTCGTGCCGGACTGGGTGTGGGTCTCGCCGACCTCAAAGAAGTCATCGCGCTCCGGCTGGGCCGGGGCAGTGCTGGCTCCCTGCAATTTGATCACGTCTTCCACCGGCACCGGCTGAAACAGGCGGTCGTAGTAGGCGTGGAACGCATTTTTGCCGGCGGTGTAAGTCAGGTTCAAACGCGGCGAAAGCTGAGAAGTCGTGATGTCGGACTGATGCACATCGTAGCGCAGGCCGTAATTGATCAGCGTTCGGCCTGTGGCCCAATCATCCTGAGCATACGCGCTTTTATCCCCGCCGGACAAATGACGCGCATCTAAAATCGTCGGCTGGTCGGTAGTGGGGTCAGACTGAGAAACGCCGAACGAGTTGAAAAACTGCTGCCCGCTGACGGTATTTGCATCAAAGCCAAGCTGGACTTTATGAGACTTACCGGCATGGGCGACGTAATCCGTCCGCAGGCCCAAGTACGTCGCCTGCTCGTTCTCATTGGTCGTGGTGAGGCCGGACGTATCCGTGGAACCCGGATCAGGCAAAAGGTCCTGCGGGCTGCCGCCATAGCGAAGCTGGGACTTATGCGAGTAGAACGCAACGCGCAGGTTGTCCGGGCCGGCCGTGCGGCTCCAAATGAGGTTGGCAAAATCGCCGTTTTCTTTTTGGTTGTCATCCTGGCCGACCGCCTGGCGCAGGTTATCGTTTGGCACCTGAATTGCTGCGGCGCTTGAGCCGACATCCAGCGTGAACCGGCTGGACGGCCCGCTTTGCAGGTCAAACTTGCCGAAGCCGACGTTCTCCAGCCCGGCGTCATGCAGCGGCGTTTCCGTTAAAGGGCTGAGCCGGAAGTTGCTGGAGCTGCGAATGCCCGACAGAAAATACGAGAAGCTCGGAGTGCCGCCGCCGACCTGGGCCGTGGACTGGTAATCGCTGTAGCTTTGGCCGATCTGCTGCAAAAATCCGGACGGCTTGCCTGCCCCGGCCTTCGCCGTGACATCAAAGATCGCCGCAAGCTGCCCGCCGTATTCCGCCGGAAAGCCGCCGGTGTAGATTCGCAGCGTTTGGATGTCTTTTGGATTGATCAGATCACTGAACGACCCAGAGACGTTAGACGGCAGCGGCGCACCATCTAAATAGTAGGAATACTGGCCGTGCGAGCCGCGAATGTGAATCTCGCCGCTTGGCGCGGACGCCGCCCCGGCCACGCTGCTGGCGATCACTGCCGTAAGGCTGGTGTTGTTCGGCTTGCTTTCAATGGCCGACGCACCGAGGGACGTGGCGCTGCCCTCGGTACGCGGCACAAGAACATAGCGCCGAGCGCCGATCCGAATAATAATCAGCGGGGCGCGGTTCGGGTCAAAGATATTGGTGCTTGCGTTGTTTGCCGCTGTATCGGTTGCCGCTGTATTGGCGGCTGTGCCGGGTGCAGGCGGCGACGGTGCGGCCTGCGCGTCAGCGACGCACGGCAGGACTGCCAACAAGGCAGCCGCCGCAAGACGTGCGCGGCGCGGGAGTCGTGGCATGGTAGATCGGTTTCCTTAGCAGGTTCAGGCAGCAAAGAAAAGGGCTGGAAAGCTACGCGGGAAACGCCGGAGGGGCACGCGAGGGACGATGGCAGGAGGTACGAGTAATCGGTGCCGGCAGCGCCGGGCGCGGGCGGAGCGGCAGCGGAAACAGCGGAAACGAAATGGGGAGAATGGGCGGCGCGTTTCCTTGCAGGCCCTGCGTCCATTCACAGGCCGCGCAGGCATCGTCCGGCACGGCAGCGGCATGGTGCAGGCCGAAAGCCGTTTTTGTCCATGTGGCCGGCGCAGCGCCTTCGGTGTGGTGCAGAACGCCGCCGGTCCCCATCCAGGCGCAGACCAGCAGGAGCAGCCAGGCCGTGAGCCGTGTCTTTAGTTGAGAACGGAGACAAAACATAAGCGGCTTTATTGTACCCTGCTTGAAACGCGAATTGAAGCAAAGAAAGTTCCGGCCTTTCTTCTATGCCGCGTCAAGCAGGAGAACCGCGTCCCTGTGCCGAAATGCCCAGCAGCTTACTTTAAAGGACATCCCCAATGAAGATCGGAATATTCACCGCGCTGTTCCATGACAAGCCGCTGGAAGAAGCGCTGGATTTAATCGCCGAGGCCGGCATTCAGGCCGTCGAGCTAGGCGCGGGCGCGTACCCCGGCTCGCGCCATTTAGACGACTTCGGCGGCGTCGAAACGCTCATCAAAGACGCGGGCGCACGAAAAAAACTGCGCCATGCCATTGAAAGCCGGGGGCTGACTCTCGACTCGCTCTCGGTGCACGGCAACCCGCTTCATCCCGACAAAGCCATCGCCGACGACCATCAAAAAGCCTTCACGAACGGCGTTCTGCTGGCCGAGGCATTAGACCTGGAAGTCGTAAACGGCTTTTCCGGCTGCCCCGGCGACAATTCCCGCGCGAAGTACCCGAACTGGGTCACCTGCGCCTGGCCGGATGAGTTTCGGGAGATTTTGGATTACCAGTGGAAAAAAGTCGCCATTCCCCACTGGCGCAAGCAGAACAAATTCCTCAAAGACCATAAGATCAAGTTCGCCATTGAAGCCCACCCCGGATTTCTCGTTTACAACCCGGAAACGCTCTTGAAGCTGCGCGACGCCGCCGGGCCGCAGATCGGCGCAAACTTTGACCCCTCTCATTTCTGGTGGCAGGGCATTGATCCCATCGCCGCTGTCCGCGTTCTCGGCGAAGCCGGAGCGGTCTTCCATGTCCATGCCAAAGACACGCGCGTTGACCCGTACAATGCTTCCATTAACGGCACGCTGGATACCAAATCTTACGGCGACGTGCTGCACCGGGCGTGGACCTTTCGCGCTGTCGGCTACGGCCACACCTTAACGTGGTGGCGTGACTTCGTTTCTAATCTCCGCATGATCGGTTACGACGACGTGCTTTCCATTGAGCATGAAGACAGCCTCATGTCCACCCGCGAAGGCCTGCACAAAGCAATGGAAACCCTCAAAGCGTCGGTCATCACCGAGCAGCCCGGCGAAATGTTCTGGGCCAAGAACTAGGTTGAGCGCCCAAAATACAGCGCAGTTTCTTACCGACACACTTCAGGAACTTCAGTCCGCCAGCATCAACACCTGGATATTCGGCGGGTGGGCGGAGGAGCTGCAAGGCATCCGCCCGCCCGGCCGGCATGGCGACGTTGATCTGTTGTACCCTGCCGATAACTTCCACCGTGTTGACAAATTATTGCAGTCACGCGCGGATTTAGAAGAAGTGCCGGGCAAGCGCTTTGTCCACAAACGTGCCTTCGTTTGGCACGGCATTCTTGTTGAAATCTTTCTGCTTCGCCCGGCGGCCACTGGATTTGTGACGGGCTTCTTCGGCCTGCATCAGCTCCATTGGCCTCAAGATGCATTGTCTCAAGCGCCGCTTCTCGGCGGCTCTGCGTCCGTGGCAAGCCCCGCCGCGCTGCGCTTCTACCGACAGCAGCACGCAGCCGTTGAGCAAGCCTACCAGCAGCACCTAAACTCTAAGAAAAACAGCGAGCGATGACTACTCTGTACCTGAATGTTCCGAAAGACAAAGCAGACGGCGAAGGCAAGAAAAGCTATGCGGACACGCTGAACTCAGCCGTCGGCAGCGGCTACGCCATTCCTATAAAACAGGCCATGCAGTGCGTCCCCGGATCAAGCGTGGTGCTGCTCTGCCAGGCAACTAGGCAGCGGGCACAGGGCAAGATCACAAAGCTGGCGCAAACAGGCGAGACAACAGGGAGCGGCATGGTGAGGTATGACGTTTACATGGAAGACTTAATGCCGGTGGCCTATTGCCCTGCGCCGGCGCACTTTAGACGCACCGGCGTTTTAGTCGTCGCTCAGGAGCAATAAGCGGTGTCTGTATGCAAGCTGGGTTTGCGCGGGGCGGTTTTGGGTAATCTTGGGCGTGACACGAAAAGAACAAAAACACGCGCCGCCATCGGCAGTTTCGGGGCGCGTGCCTTTTCCCTACCACGAAAGGATGCTGATGATACACTCGCTTCAAACTCAGCGCCCGCCGCGCTTTTTGGCGTGGGCGCTGGCGGCTCTCATGGGCGGCCCGCTGCTGGCGGGACTTGCCGGATGCGGCAGCAAGGACAACGGCGGGGGCCAGACGGCAAGCAGCCCGGCCACTGCGCCAAGCCCGTCCGCCGCGCCCATGACGGGCCAAACCACTCAGCCCGCCGCCTCGGCCAAGCCCGGCATGAGTACGCGCAACAAAGTGATTATTCTGGCCGGTGCGGCCCTCTTGTATTACCTGTACAAAAAGCACCAGGCGGCGCAGCAGGCACAGGCCGGAACGCAGGGAACCGGCGCACAGCCGCAGCTTTACCGTTCGAGCAACGGCGGCGTCTATTACCGCGACCCGCAGAACCCGCAGAAAGTGACTTGGCTGACGGTTCCCAGCCAGCCGGTGCAGGTGCCGGCAAGCGACGTTCAGCAGTACGCGCCGGATTACCGGCAATATCAAGGGCAGCCTGTCCCGGCAGTCCCCGCCGGTCAGAACTCCCAGTCGGCAACGCAGTACGACCCTAGCCTCGCCGGGGGGTAATCGGTTTTCCAAATCTTCAAGGAGAAAATCATGGCACTGAACTTTTTAATGAACCAAGTCCAAAACGCAATTACGAACCACGCCAATCAGCAGCAGGGAAGCGGCGGCTTTGACCCAAGCAACCTGCTTGGCGAGGTAGAGGGGCTGTTTAACCAGCACGCCGCAAACACCGGCCAGTCTATTCTGCCGGCCTCTCAAGACCCCTACGGCGATCCCGGCCAGAACATTCTTCCCGCCTCTCAAGACCCCTATGGCGATCCCGGCCGCTAGAAACATATCTCCCTGCCAGGGAGCCCGCGATACAGAAAACGCCCTGCCAAATTATGGCAGGGCGTTTTTGCCTTAAAACGCCTGGTACTGCCCATAGCAGGGCTGATCGGCAGTTGTTTGGACTGTTATAGGGTACTGCTCCCATTTGGTGTGGCCGTCGGCGAAGCCGTAGTTGGCTCCATTTGTGTGGCGCTCGGAAGCGGGCGCATACTGTCCGTCCGGGTTTGGAACGCAGCCTGCGACGGCAGACGGGGGCAGGCCGTTGTAGGTCTCGCCGAGCCAGGGATGAATATGGACATCGCAGAACGCGCTGTTGCGCTCAGCGACATAGATAGTGGACGTTGGCTCCTGGACCTGGGCCAGCGTCGCGCCGAACAGGAAGTAGGCGTTGACCAGGTACGACGTGATGCCGGGCAGGGGCGCGGTGGATGTGCAGGCAACGCCAAGCTGCGTGCCGTGCGGGTCCGGGTCATCCGGGCAGACAAAAAGCTGCTGGGTGAGGCTGGCGGTGCCGGTGCTGTTTTCCGAGGCGACATACGGCATGATCTTTTCGAAAGGCGAGCCGTAGTCAATTGTCTCAAATTGACCGTTGTTGTCGTCTGCTGCGGGGTTAGATGTGGACGGATGCTCCTGTGGGTACTTTTCGTCGGTATCCTGCACATACTGGGTCAGGGCGAGGCCAATCTGTTTGAGGTTAGACAGGCAGGAAGTCCGGCGGGCGTTCTCGCGCACTTTCTGGAAGACCGGAAAAAGGATCGCCGCGAGAATCGAAATAATGGCGATGACGACAAGAAGCTCAATCAGCGTGAATGCGCTGACGGGGCGGGTGCGTTTCATAAAGTTCTCCTGTGATTGCGTAGCGGATAGTAATGCGACAATCACAGAAGGCGCGGCGGGCGCGGCAGCGGAGTACGGGAAAGCGTCAGAAGTAGAGAGAAAACGGCAGTGTGAATGTCTGTGCGAGACGCAGGCGGGGTGACGCTTTGCTTCACCGGCAACACGGCCACCGGAGACCATACCAGCACAGTCACAGTGCGCGGCTGGGGCAGCGGGCGGCAGGCACACTGGCAGGGCAGCGAAGAAGCGCCGCCGGCATGGCAGCAGCATTTCATTCCGGCCATCTGCATTCCGGCCATCTGCATTCCAGCCATCTGCATTCCAGCCATCTGCATTCCAGCCATCTGCATTCCGGCCTGAGCCGTCGCGGTACACATCGGACAGCGGCTTACAGCAGGAGGCGCGACGGTCATTCGGGGAGCGTGAGGCGCGGCGGGAACAGCACACGCAAGGCGCACTGCGCCAAGCAGGATCATTCCGGCCCAAAATGACGCCATCAGGCAGCAGAAAACCCGGAAGCGCGGTTGATGTGCAGCGTTAAACCCCATGCTAATGACAGTATGCCATATTCCACTGCCGATTTCATTGCGAGAATTTCGCTACCCATCCGGGTCGTCAATCAGCAGTTGCAGGCGTTCGGCAAGCTCCGGCGGGTAACGGGCCGTCCAAGTCTGGTCAATCAGGCCGACATCCAGCAGATCAATCAAGTGCATCTTGTCTTTGATGCGAAACGCCGTCAACTTGATTTGAACTAATGCCTCCAGCGACAGGACACGATACGGAGAAAGGAAAACAGACTGAGAAGAGTCCGGGTTAGGCACAGGTTCCATAGGGCGAACTTTTTCTCCAGCAAAGACCACATGAACGGCGTCCCGCGCTTTTGCGTTGGGGCCATCCAAAAAGATGTCTATGCCGCCGACATGACGGTAAGAGAACCCTGCGGATGCCAATGCGGCTTGCGCCGCTGCGAAGTCGGACCGGCGCACGAGGATGTCTACGTCCTGCGTGTTACGGACAGCAGCTTCATCTACGCGAGCGACCCATGCTGCGACGGCGTTACCGCCGACAACAGCATAAAGCACTCCGGCTTCTTCCAGCGCAGCGGTCGCTCTCAGCAGGCGATCACGGACTTTATCCACCGCAGATACCATCCGATCTAAAATTGTTATGCCATCCATCAAAAGCATGATGCAGTGTACCCTATTCTTGGACTGCCGCTTCCAGTAAGATGAGCGTTTTGGCGTCGGCATCCAGACGGGCATGAGCGCCGAGCGGCAGGGCATAGTTGCTGGAAACGTGGCCGAAGGGAAAGCCCAGCACGGCGGGCTTGCCGTAGGGAGCAAGCAGCTCCGTCCAAATCCGGCGCATCGGCAGAGCGCGGCTCTGGTCGGCATCGGTAGCCTGCCCAACAACAAAGCCTGCGGCGGCGGCAAGAAGCCCGGCTTCGGCGAATTGGCACAAAAAACGCTCAATCCGGTGCGGCGCTTCGCCAATGTCTTCGATGAGAAGCAGCTTACCGGCAGTGTCAATTTGATACGGGGTGCCGAGCGTCGCCGCCGCCAGCGACAGGCAGCCGCCGCATAAGCGGCCTTCGGCAGCGCCGGAAACAAGCGTTTCCGCAGCGTGGCCCGGCACCATCCCAGCAGGCTCCAGGTCTTGCAGCAGGCGTACCTGCCAGTCCAGCAAATGTGGAGCAAGCGCCCCAAGCTCAAAGACAAGCGGCCCGTGCATGGCAAGCGTGCCGACGCGCTGGCTGAGCGGAACAAGAAGCGAAGTCGTGTCGGAGTAGCCGATGACCATTTTGGCCGGCAAGGCCGCGAGCGCTTCCCAGTCTAAGAACGGCCACAAGCGCAGGGCGGACGAGCCGCCGCGAGCGCACCAGAGCACATCAATGGCCGGGTCAGCATAGAACGCGCTGAAATCAGAAGCGCGGTCCGCAGGAGAACCGGCATGATGACCGTCACGGCTGCGGACGTGCGGGGCTGTTTGAACGCGAAAGCCGCGCGACTCAAGCACGGCGATGCCGGAAGCCAGCAATTCGGCCTCCACCGGGCTGGAAGGGTTGACAATGCCGATGGTCCCGCCAACCGGAAGCACTTTAGGGCGGCGCATCATGTTCACGCTTATATTCCGTCTCCCGCTTATATTCCGTCTCCCGCTTATATTCCGTC
>CAXUBO010000017.1:9992-31526 GCA_964249345.1 uncultured Armatimonadales bacterium
TTCACGCTTATATTCCGTCTCCCGCTTATATTCCGTCTCCCGCTTATATTCCGTCACCGGAGATGTTCTCGTCGGGGCATGGCTCCCAGTGCTCGGCGCACATCTCGTCAAACTGTACCAGCAGCGGCTTTTCGGGGATTTTATCCCAAACTGTGTCGAGCGCCCGCAGTATTCGGTCGGGGTGCTGATCTTCTTCGACGGCTTCGACGCGGCACTTGATGTCTTCGATTTCCTTCAAAGCACGGCGGATAATCTCGCCCATCGGGTCGGCGTTGCCGAGCGCCTGATCCATCACCTGCTTGGTGGAACGCTCCGAGATATGCTGGCCGTCCTGAACCAAGATACGGCCTGGAACGCCGACAACGCTGGTGTTGGGGGGAACGTCACGGGTGACAACGGCATTCGCGCCGATGCGTGCGCCGTCGCCGACCGTGATGTTGCCCAGCACTTTTGCGCCCATACCAAGCAGGACATTGCTGCCGACAGTCGGGTGCCGCTTTGTTTTTTCCAGTGAAGTCCCGCCAAGCGTCACTTGATGGTACATCAAAACATCATCACCGACTACTGCGGTTTCGCCGATCACGACGCCCGCGCCGTGGTCAATAAAGAAGCGCCTGCCGATAGTCGCGCCCGGATGGATTTCAATGTTGGTGAGAAAGCGGCTCCACTGGGAAACGACGCGGGCGGGGTAAAACCAGCCGCGCCGGTAGAAGCTGTGAGCAATGCGGTGATGGAACAGCGCCCAAAATCCGGCATACGTCAGCACTTCCGCCAGCGAGCGGGCGGCGGGGTCTTTTTGGAAAATTGTTTGAATGTCTTCGCGCAGATGCTGGAACACGCCTTTGTCCTCTGCCGGTGTAACAAACTTCGGCGGTTTTGGGTTCCGAAGTTCCGGGAACTTTTCGGGTAAACTGAGCCGTCATGTTGCAAAAGCATTTTTCACTTGTTTCCGCCTGCATCCTTGCCGGCTTGCTTGCGGGAAGGACACAGGGCAAGCCGCCGGCTCTCGCCGCGCCTCACATTCCCGCCGCGACTCGCCCCGGCAAAAGCGGACGCATCACTGCTGCGATTGACGGACTGCAAGGCAGCAGCGGCTACTTGCGTGTCAGCCTCTACGCCAGCTCCACAGACTTCCCGGACGGCGTGCCTCTCGCACGGCGCGACATCCCGCTCCAGGCGCTCGGCACGAAGGCATTCCCGCTAACAATTACCTTCTCCGGTCTTCGCCCCGGCGCTTACGCCGTTTGCGCGTTTCACGACCGCGACGGCAGCGGCAAACTGACCCAGAGCTTTCTCGGCATCCCCGAAGAAGAATGGGGCATGTCCGGCAACCCGCGCCCGCAGTTGCGTGTTCCCCGCTTCGGCGAAGCTCGGATTGACCTCAAGGCACAGGAAGCCAAATTGATCTCAATCACGCTTCATTTGTAGCCCCAGTGTTTATAGCCCCAGTGTTCGCCTCTTGACAATGCCTCCGCAGGCATGACATACTGCGTTCGTGATGTATGATTTGCATGATTTAGATGCCCACACATACCTTTCTTCACACAATCTTCATTTTCTCTCGCAATAATGAGCCTAAAACTAGAAGCCTCATAATAAACACAGGCTGGAAAACTATCCCATGAGCAAGCCCGACACCAAAGAGTTTTCGCTAAAGGACCACTTTTACGGCGCAGCGACTGTCGGCGAACGCGGGCAGATTGTCATTCCGGTGGAAGCCCGCAAGCGGTACAATATCGAGACCGGCGACAAGATTTTGATCATGGGCGCCCCTCATGGCCGTGGGCTGATGCTGATCAAGATTGATGCGATGCGCGAGTTTATGAACACCATTTTGGCGGACTTGCAGCACATGGAGCAGGAAATCGCCTCGGACCGCGATGCAGGGGGCCTGGCAAAGACGGAGGACAAAGCTCTTTGAAACGACCGATTCGGCAGCATTCTCAGCGAGTCTCAGCAGGCGTCGCCGCCGGCTTAGTCGCATTTTCGGCGGCGTCTTCAGCCGCGCAGACGCCCCTTCCGCTGCCGGCACTCACGCCGACTGTCCCAGCTCAGGCCCCGGCTGTGCCTGCGCCGGGAACGACAGCGCCGGGAACGACAGCGCCGGGCGTTCCCGTGCAAACTCTGACACTGGACCAGGTGCTGGCACGGGCGCTGGGCAACAACTCTTCCGTACTTCTGGCACAGCAGCAGGTCTTAAAAGCCCAGCAGCTCATCAACGAAGCCAACGCCGGCGGGCTGCCGACAATCCGCGTGGATGTCGTGGATACGCTGTCCAGCAACAAGACCTTCGGCACGGCGGGCGGCGGCAGCAACGCGACCGGGACCCTGCCGGGCGGCGGCAACATTCCGGTCGTCATTGACACCGGCGGCGGCAATGCTTCCGGCGTGACCGGCAGCGGCGGCGGCGGAACGGCCACCGGGGCCGGGGCCACATCCGCTGGAACCACGACAACCAATACCACCACGGCAACGGGGGCGACAACGACCAACACGACCCCGACTAACTCAACGCTCGGCTCCGGCGGAACAACCAGCACCGGCACGGGCGGAACCGGAACCGGCACATCGGGGACCACCGGAACCGGCACGACAAGCACCGGGACCTATGGCACCACGGGCCCTACCGCGCAGGCGCGGCCCAGCGCCGGCCTGCCGCCGATCATGCAGCAGTTCGCCTCGGCGGCAAACGGAGGAACCCGCAGCACGGGGCAGCCCTTAAAAGCGCATGACAGCACCGGGACAGGTACTGGGACCGGCACGGGAACAGGCACGCTTCCCGGCAACGGCTCGCTGAACAACGCCATCAGCGGCCGCAACAACAACTACAGCGCCCAGGTCAGCATCACGCAGGGCATTGACATCTTCAACCTCGTGCCGGCGGCGGAAGATGTAGAGCGGCTGACCCGCGACTTTTATGTCACCGACCTACGGCGGGTGCAGAATGAAACCACGCTTTCCGTTAAAGATCAATACTTCAACGTCCTGCGCGATCAGGAACAAGTGGTCGTTTACCAGGAGCAGGTAGCCGCCGACCAGGAAAGCGTGCGGGTGACTCAGGCCCAGGTTAATGCAGGCGCAGTCGCCCAGTTCGACCTGTTGACGGCGCAAACAACGCTTTCCAACGCCCAGCAGCAGTTGTCGTCGGCCCAGGACACGCTGACTTTGGCTCAAGACAACTTGAACAACCTGCTTGGAGAGAATCCCGATGTGCCGTTTTTACTCGCCGTGCCGGCCCTGCCGCCCCTGAACCAGACGTTTGACAAGAATCAACTGACGCAGACCGCCTACACGCATCGCCCGGAAATCATTCAAGGGTACAACAACGTCAAAATCGCCAACCGCCTGGTCAAGCTCGCGGGGGCCGGCCTGCTGCCCTCGCTCAGCCTGGTCGGCAGCGGGGTCCACGACGGCTATACGTCCGGGACAGCCCACAATACCGCCAGCCTTTCTGCGGTTCTCGGCATTCCTTTGTACGACGGCGGCACGACGCGGGCGAAAATCAAGGAAGCCGAAGCGGACCTGCGCTCGCAGCAGATCACGCTCAGCCAGCTTCAGGAAAACGTCGCCATTGAAGTGCGTCAAGCTCTCGCAAACATTGCCGACGCTCAGACCCGCGCGTCTTCCGCCGGCCTCGGCGCACAGCAGGCGGAGGAAGCCTACCGGCTGGCGAACGTGCGCTACAAAAACGGCATCGGCACGATTTTGGATGTTGTGAACGCTCAGGCCCAGCTTGCCCAAGCCCGCTCCAATTTAGTCAATGCCCAGTATGATTATCAGACATCTCTGGCGCAGCTTACTCGCGCCATCGGCAGCCGCTAGATTTTCGGCAGCCGCTCATTAGGGGAACAGGACACAATGAGGATCAATCGTGCCGCATCGGCACTTGCCGGAATTTTCTTTGTCGCCGCGCTTGTCTTTGTCGCCGCGCTTGCCGGGTGCGGCCACAAGCAAGGCGCAGGCGGCGGAAAAGGCGGGGCCGGGGGAGGCCCGAACGCGCCGCTTCCGGTGGAAGTCGCGGCAGTCACGCGCGGTACAATCGCCACGTCCGACCCGATCACCGGCAGCATTGCCGCGCTTCAAGACGTTCAATTGTCGGCACGGGTCAGCGGGCGGGTCACGGCGGTCAACTACCGGGAAGGCCAGGTCGTCCGCGCCGGACAAATCATTGTTCAGCAGGATGCGACCGATTTGCAGGCCAATGTCCGGGCCGCCGAGGCCAATGTCGCCCAGGCGCAGGCAAACGTCTCGTCCAACATCGCGAAAGTCGCCCAGGCCCGGACCAACTATACGCTGGCCGTACAGACCGCCAATGCCGCCGTTGCCCAGGCCCGCGCCCAGGTCGCAAGCGCCAACCAGAACTACCTGAAGATCAAGGGTGGTTCCCGCCCGCAGCAGGTCCTTCAAAGCAAAGACCAGCTTTTGCTGGCGAAGGCGAACCTTGACAATTCGCTCATCACCCTGAACCGTGATAAAAGCCTGCTGGCACAGGGCGCCATCGCTCAGTCCCAGCTTGACACAGACCAAACAAACTACACGGTACTCAAGCAGACCTATGCGAACCAGCAGCAGTCCCTCTCGCTCACCATTGAGGGAAATCAGACCGAAGACATCGCCGCCGCGCTGGCCCAGCTTCAGCAGCAGAAGGCGAACCTGACAACCGCCATTGCGAACCAGCAGACGGTCCAGCTTCGCCGGGATGACATCACCGCCGCCCAGGCCGCCTTGCAGCAGGCAAAGGCCGCCGTCCAGCAGCAGCAGGCGACGCTGATTTATGACCAGCAGCAAGTGGATTACACGGCCATTCGGTCCCCGATTGACGGCATCATTGCCGCCCGCGAAGTGGAGCCGGGCCAGATTGCGTCGCCTGGAACCAACCTGATGCGGATCGTCAATGTCAAGACGGTCTATTATGAGCCGACCATCTCCGAAACCGATTTTGAGGAAACCAATGTCGGCGATCCGGTTCTGGTGCAGGTAGACGCCCTGCCGGGCCGCGCGTTCAACGGCATTGTGAAAGCCGTTTATCCCGCCGCCGCCAGCGGCAGCCGCCAGTTCACGCTGCGGGTTGCCGTGCCGAACCCGACCAACGAGCTGCGGCCCGGCATGTTCGCGCGAGGCACACTGCTTGCCACAGTGCATCGGAACGCCGTGATCATTCCAGTCACGGCACTGGTGCCGGTTCAAACCGATGCCTCCGATACGGCGTCCAGTGAAGGCACGGCGACCGGCGGGACGGCCCTGCCCCCGCAGCAGGTATTTGTTGTCGGTCCGGGCAACAAGGCCGTGGCGCGTCCGGTCAAGGTCGGCATCGTCAACGCCAATCAAGCAGAGATTCTCAGCGGCCTGAAACCCGGCGACACGCTGATTACTGTCGGCCAGGGTCAGCTTGTGGCGGGCCAGCCGGTCAAGATTGAAAGCACCGCGAGCGGCGTCGGCGCGGCGCTGGCGACAACGTAGAAAGCCCCCCAGCCCTCGTTATTGGGGACTGGACGGACTTGCTCTTGGCACTCTGCGAATAGAAACTTTGAGGACTTTATGGGACTGACACGCCTCGCCATCTCGCGCCCCGTCGTTATCCTAATGATGGTTGCCGCTTTTCTTGTACTGGGCATCATCGCCTATTTTAAGCTGCCTGCCGAGCTGAACCCGCAGGTGGACTTTCCGCGCGTTACCGTGCTGACGACTTATACCGGCACGAACCCGCAGGAAATGGAAACGCTGGTCACGAAGCCGATTGAAGATGCCATCAGCGGCGTCAGCGGCGTTCAGGAAATTGACTCATACTCGGAGCAGGGTGTTTCTACCGTCTCAATCCAGTTCTTCTTTGGAACGAATTTAGATACGGCGGACGCGGACGTCATTCAGAAAGTGGATGCGATCCGAAAAATTCTGCCGACCGCTTCCGACTCGCCTGCCGTTCTGAAAGCCGACACGAGCGGCCAGCCGGTCATGCACATTGCCATGCAAAGCACGCGCCGCCCGGAGCGCGAGCTGCAATCGCTGGCAACAAACATTGTCCAGCCGGCGCTGGAACAGGCCACGGATGTCGGCACGGTCTCCATCGCCCAGGGGTCGCTGCGCGAAATCCGGGTGGCTGTCCCGGCCAGCAATCTGGCCGCTTACGGCATCACGATCAGCCAGCTTGCCCAGGCCATCGGCAACGCCAACGTCAACGTCGCCAGCGGCTTTATCCAGTCCGGCTCCTCGTATTACAATGTCCGGCTCATTGGCGAGTTCGCCAACGTCAACGAAATCCGCGACCTCAAGCTGAACTTCGCGGCGACTTCCACCGGCGGCAGCACGGTCTCGGCAGGCGGCGGCGCGGCGGTGGGAACCACCGTCGCTACGGGCGCTGCCGGCGCGGCAGGAACAACCGGCACCACGGCCACGACGGCCACTCCGGTTTCGTCCAATCAAGTTGTCCGCCTGAGCGACATCGCGACGGTACTGGATACCGGCTCGGAGCAGACGCAGGATGCGTTCTTTAACGGCCAGCCTTCCATCGGCATTGACGTTTTAAAGACGACAGACGGCAACACGCTCGCCGCTGTTGCCGGCGTCAAGGACCAGCTCAAGAAGCTCCAAAAAATCCTGCCGTCGGACATCACGTTTACAATCTCCAATGACCAGTCTCTGACAGTCAATTCCAACCTCAACGACGTTGTCGTGTCGCTGATTTTAGGCGCAATGCTGGCTGTTTTGGTCGTGTTCATTTTCCTGCACAATATTCGCGGCACGATTATCATTGCGATAGCCATTCCAACGTCCATGATCGCGACGTTCCTGCCGATGTACGCGCTGGGCTTTACGCTGAACACGCTGTCCCTGCTCGGCCTTTCGCTTGCGGTCGGCATTCTCGTAGATGATTCCATTGTCGTTTTAGAAAACATCAACCGGCACCTGGCGATGGGCGAAGAGCCGCAAATTGCCGCAATCAATGGACGTTCCGAGATTGGATACGCCGCGATCACATTGACCTGCGTTGACCTGGTTGTTTTCCTGCCGATTGGCTTCATGGGCGGCGTTATTGGCGAGTTCTTCCGGTCCTTCGGCATCACGGTTGCGTTTGCGACCCTCTTCTCACTGTTTGTTTCATTCACGCTGACGCCGATGCTGGCGGCCCGCTGGTACAAAAAAGGCGAGCGCAACGAATACGACACCGGCTTCGCCGGGGCTTTTGACCGGAACTTTTTGCGCTTTGAGGACTGGTATCGGCGCGTCCTGCGCGGAGCGCTGACATTCGCCTATGCGCCGCGAACGCAGAGCCGCAGCATCGGCGCACGCGCCTGGTTCGGCTTTTGGCGCTGGTGGCTGCGGGGGCCGGTGCTGGTGCTGCTGGCGGGGAACTTGTTCCTGTTCGCCATTTTCGGGCTGCTCGGCAAGAACCTCGGCTTCCGGTTTGCGCCGGAGCAGGACCAAAGCCAGGTTTCCGTGCTGGTTCAGGCTCCGGCGGGGTCTTCGCTGGCGTTTACGGAGTCCATCACGCGGCAGATTGAGCATGTGATCCAGAACACCGCTGACCTCAAGCATGACACAAAGTTTATTTCTACGACCGTCGGCGACGCCGGGCCGGGGCAAAACGCGACCGGAACCCAGTATGCCCATGTAGACCTGACTTTGTACGACCGAAAAAGCATTCTGGACAGCATCCAGTTTTGGAAGCATGAGCATCTGCGAAACCGCTCGGATGTGGACGTGGCGCTGGAAATCGCCAAGCTGACCAAAAACATTGTCGGCGCACGCATCCTGCCGGCGAATGTCAGCGGCTTCGGCGGCGGCTCGCCGCCGCTGGAAATCGACCTGACCGGGCCGGACTTCAATCAGCTTCAGGCGGCGACCAAGCAGGTGCAGCAGCTTATCGCCAGCACGCCCGGCACCTACAACGTGGACAACTCATTCAAGAACAGCCAGCCGGAAGTGGAAGTGCGCCTGGACCGCATCAAAGCGCCGGAGTTCGGCCTGAGCTTGCAGCAGGTCGCCAACGCCCTGGCCGACTCTGTGGCCGGGAACCAGAACACGGAGTTCCGAGACCCGGCGGACGGTCAGCAGTATTACATCCGGGTCCAGCTTACCGACCAGGACCGCAACAACCCGGCGACAGTGGGGAACGTGATTGTGGGCTTCCAGAACGGCAACCCGGTGCATCTCAGCGATGTCGCCGAAGTCACCGTCGCCGATGGCCCGGTCAAGATTGACCGCTTGAACCGCCAGCGCAAGATCGCCGTGACGGCCTACCTGCGCCCCGGCTACCAGCCGGGCAGCGTCAACGCTGCCCTGGCCCCGAAGCTTGCCGCCCTGAACCTGGGACAAGTCACCTACTCGTCCGGCGGCGAGGCCAAAAGCATCGGGCAGGAAGGCGGCTATCTGGCAACGGCGTTTCTGCTGGGGATTATCCTCACTTACATGCTGATGGCGGCCCTGTTCAACAACATGATCTACCCGCTGTCCATCATGCTGTCTCTGCCGCAGGCGTGGGCCGGGGCGATTATTGCGCTGACCATTGCCGGAGAGCCGCTCAGCTTGATCGCCATGATCGGCATCGTGTATCTGAACGCCATCGTCAACAAGAACGCCATTCTGCTGGTGGACTACACAAACACGTTGCGCGGGCGCGGCTACAAGCGCCTGGACGCCATTTTGGAAGCGGCCCCAATCCGCCTGCGGCCGATTTTGATGACGACGTTCACGATTATTGTTTCTACGCTGCCGACGGCGCTGGCATTAGGACGCGGCGCAGGCTTCCGGCAGTCGCTGGGCGTCGCCGTCACCGGCGGCATTATCCTGTCGCTGATCTTGACGCTCATTATCGTGCCGTGCGCCTACTTCCTGTTCGACAACTTCAGCAACTGGCTGGGCCGGGTCATCTGGCACCGCCAAATCCCTGCCGAAGCTCTGGCTTACAGCGGCACCGACCAGGACGACCCGCGCCACGAAGACCACACCCTGCGGCCTGAGCCGCTGGATTGAAAATGCCCCCCAGCCCCCAATAATGGGGGAGCATGAATGAGGAGAGACGCTTTCCTTCCTATCCGGCTCCCCCCTTTATGGGGGGCTGGGGGGAAGTCTTTACAAAAAACGCCCCGCCGTAAATCGGCGGGGCGTTTCCCGTTTTTGCATCAATGCGTAAACTTACACGTCTTTGTCGTCTTTGACATCGTCCAGCTCATCGGACAGATCAATGTCGGCTTCCTCGTCCAAGTCTTCAATTTCCACCGCTTCCAGGTCGGCATCGGCGCTCATCGCGGACGCCGACACGACCGGCGGCTCGTAGCGGGCCAGGCGGGAAGGCCGCTTGGGACAGTTCGTACAGGTAAATTTGACTTTCGCGCCTCGCAGCCATGCCGGGACGCCCTTGAAGACGGCCCCGCAGTCGCTACAGCGTATGGCTTCCGTTGGCATAAATCCGTTCAACCTCGCTTTTAGTACTTGTTGGTAGTAGCTTGTTATTCGTTCAGACTTGTTATTCGTTTTTATCGGCGGAAACAGCAACGTCATGGGCGGGTTTGCCGGTTCCGTTGGAAGCGGCAGCCGAGGGCCGGGCAGGAGAGCGGGGCGCAGCCTTGTCCTTCGTCTTCGCCCTTTCTGCTGTATTCTCTTTCACGTCTGGGGTCAGCACCCCGTTCATTACCATCAGCACCCCGATAACTAGGTAGCACCAGGCTTCCTTCCCCGTCACCGGCTGTCCGGGATCGTACACAAAACGCGGCCCTAAAATCAGGCCTACAATTCCCAGCGCAATTAAAATCGCGCCGATCACGGTGAAGGTGCTCAGCCAGCGAGACCTTAGCATAAGTTCGTTCCTTGTTTCCGAATAGCCCTGCATTGAACGGGACACGCTTTGTTATTATACACTATTTGACACGCTATTTTTGCGGTGGCCTTTTTTGCGGCGGCCTCGGCTCAGTTTACTGTGGTCCACTCTTGAAAAGTTCCATCGGCCAAACGCACAAGGGCCGCGCCATGTTCCGAGAGGCCAATTAAGTCCCCGGAAACGCTGCCTTGACGCACCGCCGCGCCCGCCGCAAGAACCTCCCGGCAGCGCTCTACGACCACGGAAAAGCCCTCGCATCGCCAGCGTTCTTCCCATCCGGTCAGACAATGGTTCAGTGTCTTCACGACGTTCTGGATTGTTGGATTGTCGGCACCTTCCAGCCGCAGCGAAGTGGGCGGATACGCATACTCAGCCGCGCCGGCAAACTTTGACTGGCTGACGTTAATGCCGATGCCCAAAATTGCGACGCCTGCGCCGACTTCAACAAGGACGCCCGCCGCTTTCTTGCCATTCAGCAGTATGTCGTTCGGCCACTTGATTTGAGCCTCGGCAGCGGGCGTCCGGCAAGATTCGGCAGCAGCCAGCGCCGTCACCAGCCCAAGCTGAGAAGCGTCCGCCCCCGGCGGCAGGCGGTACACATAAGACAGCAGCGCACTTTGCCCGGCCTCCGCCTGCCACTGATGCCCGCGCTGCCCCCGCCCGCGCGTCTGAAAATCAGCCGTGACAAGCGCCCCTGACGGTGCGGGGTTCGAGGTATCTGCGGCCCATTCCCGCGCCAGATCGTTTGTCGAGCCGCATTCCGCAAAATGCTTGTGAGGTCTGCCAAATCGAGTCATCCGGCGAAATCCAGAGAGATGTCTAAGGCCGGCGCAGAATGGGTCAGCGCTCCGATGCTGAGAATGTCAACGCCCGTTGCCGCGACTTCCGCCACCCGCGAGGCGGACAGATTGCCGGACGCTTCCGAGATCGCCCTGCCGCCGATCATTTCCACCGCCCGGCGCATGGTTTCCGTGTCCATATTATCCAGCAGAATAATATCCGCGCCTGCTGCCAGCGCTTCTTCCACCATGCCGAGCGTCGCGGCTTCCACTTCAATCTTCATCGTGTGCGGGATATGCGCCTTCGCTCCCGCGACGGCATTGAAGATGCTTCCGGCGGCTTTAATGTGGTTGTCTTTAATCAGCACGGCATCATAGAGGCCGAGACGATGGTTAAAGCCCCCGCCTGCCCGAACCGCGTACTTTTCTAAAGCCCGCAGCCCCGGCGTCGTCTTGCGTGTGTCCACAATCCGGGCGTGAGTCCCCGCCGTAAGCGCCACATATTTTGCCGTCAGCGTTGCCACGCCCGACAATCGCTGCATAAAGTTCAGCGCCACCCGCTCCGCCGTGAGCAGGGCGCGGGCATCGCCGGTGACAGACGCCAGCGGCGTCCGCCCCTGCCCCACCCGCGCCCCGTCTTCAGTGAACGCTTCCCACTGCGCGTCCGGGTCCAGCAGCTTGAACGCCATCTTCGCAATTTCCAGCCCGGCAATGACCCCCGGCTGCTTCGCCAGCACCGTCGCCGTTGCCGTCGTTCCGGCGGGAACACACAGCATCGTCGTGATGTCCCCCGGCCCGATGTCTTCGGAAAGCGCCGCCCGCACCAGCGGTTCATATTGTATTGTTGGTATATCCATAATCATTCGTGACTTTTACCTCGTTTGCCAGGTGAAATGTCGCGTCGTCTTTTGCCTCTGCGGACCAGCCGAAGAACGCCAGAGCGATGACTAAGCCGGCACCGAGTAAGGCAAGCGGCAATTTAGGTGACTTTCTCATCGTTTTGTGGCTCCACACAATGCCTTGCATTGTCTGTCACTGCGTGGTCTTATTCCCCATTTTGCGCGGTTTTCCCTGCCGGTACTCGGACGGCGGGACGCCCATCTGGCGCTTGAAGGCTGTGGAGAACGCATAGGGGCTGTCGTAGCCGACCAAGCGGGCGACAGCTTCGACGGTGTAGGATTCGGACGCGAGGAAAGCCGCCGCCCGGCGCATCCGCAGGGCGGTCACATAACGCATGGGACTGACGGCAAGGTGCGTGCGGCAGAGGCGGCGCAGATGCTCCTGGCTGATGCCGACACGGCGGGCGAGTTCTTCGACGGTCCACGGGCCGGAGAGATCAGCGTTGACGCTTTCCCAAAGCGAGTGCAGGCGCGGGTCGCCGCCGCCGGGGCGGACCAGACGCCGGGCATACGAGTAAACAAGCAGCGCCCAGGGCGGCAGAAGGCTCGGCTCGGCGGGATGCAGGAGTTCCCGGTGCAGGCTGGCAATGGCTTCCGCCAGCGGCCTCGTCTCGGCCCGCAGCAGTTGGGGCCGGTCACTGACCCGCAGCCACGCGCCGGGCGACTGCACCCAGCAGAGATGCCAGGGTTCCAGCCCTGCCGCGCGGTAGGCATGGGACGCACCCGCCGGAGTCACATAAACCTGTCCGGCGAGGCAGCGTTCCCAGCCGCCGTCCACCCAGACCCAGCCCGCGCCCCCGGTGCAGGCGAGAATCTGGCTGCCGATGGGATCAAGGCGGGTGAAGCAAAAATCCGGGCCGGCCTCCGTCAGCCCCGCCAGCTCAATCTCGTGCGGAGCCAGCGCGGGGCAAAGCGCGGCGCTGACAATCCATTCGCGCGTCGCTGCGCCGATTGTGGCTTCACTGCTCAGGTGTATTTCGCGTAGGGTCATGTTGGTCTCAGTGATGGACATAAAAAGAAATTAGGTGTATTATAGCGGAAATCCCGCCAAACATGTGCAGTGATTCAATCACGGAGAAAAACAATGACGATCCCTCGCCCGGAATACCCACGCCCGCAGTTTGTTCGCCCGGACTGGCTTTGCCTGAACGGACAATGGCAGTTTGAGATTGACGGCGGCGACAGCGGCCTGGAACGCGGCCTGCTGAAACGCCCTTTGTCCGACACCATCACTGTGCCGTTCTGCCCGGAGTCAGAGCTGTCCGGCCTCGCCTACACCGATTTCATGCTGGCCGTTTGGTACAAAAGGGAGATCACGGTCCCGGAAGACTGGAAAGGCCGCCATGTCCTGCTCCATTTCGGGGCGGTAGACTATGACGCGACGGTCTGGATCAACGGCGCCGAGCGGATGCGGCACCGGGGCGGCTTTACGCCATTCTCCCTACTGCTCAAAGATGTCACCGGCGGCGACACGTTCACCGTCTGCCTGCGGGCGAGAGACGACTGGCGCACCGCGCAGCCGCGCGGCAAGCAGTCCACGCGCTATGAGTCTTACGCTTGCCTGTATACCCGCACGACCGGCATCTGGCAGACCGTATGGATGGAGCCGGTGCCGGAAGTCGCCCTGAAGCGCCCGCGCATCACGCCGGATGTGGCAAACAGCGCGTTTCATTTGGAGCTGCCCCTCACCCAGAACACGCCGGGTCTGAGCGTGCGGGCGACGCTGAAAGACGAAACCGGCGCAGTGGCGACCGCGCAAACCGCCGCGAGTTTCGACTTCGCGCCGCGCCTGACGCTGGCGATTCCCGCAGACAAACGCCGGCTTTGGTCCCCCGCCGACCCGTACTTGTATGACATTGACCTTGCAGTCATAGATGCCGGCGGCAGCGTGGTAGACAGCGCCGCAAGCTATGCCGGCCTGCGAAGCATCTCCATTGACGGCCTCAAAGTCAACATCAACGGCGAAACGATTTTTCAGCGCACCGTGCTTGACCAGGGCTACTACCCCACCGGCATCATGACCGCGCCGTCCGACGCCGACCTTGCGGCAGACATTCAGCGGGCTTTGGACGTAGGCTTCAACGGCGCCCGGCTGCACCAGAAGGTGTTTGAAGAGCGATTTTTGTACCACGCCGACAGATTAGGCTACTTGATCTGGGGCGAGTTCGGCAACTGGGGCTGCGACCATTTCGGCCCGTCCGGCGACAGCCAGCGGCCCGGTGCGACCTACATGACGCAGTGGCTGGAAGCCTTAGAACGCGACTACTCGCACCCAAGCATTATCGGCTGGTGCCCGCTGAACGAAACAAGCCAGCCCATCACCGACCGCATCACGGTTTTGGACGACGTGACGCACGGCATGTACCTTGCCGCGAAAGCCATGGATTTGTCGCGCCCCGTGCTGGATACGTCCGGGTATTCCCACCGGGTCATCGGTCAGGAGGTTTACGACTCGCACGATTACATTGACGAGAAAGTCTGGACCGAAGGCATTGCCAAGTTCAAAGCGCGTCATGCCGCCATGGCGGAAGGCAAAGTGCACATCAACGAAGGCACGAAAATCTCTGTGCCGTATGAAGGCCAGCCGTACTGGGTCAGCGAGTTCGGCGGCTTCAAGTGGGTGCTTCAGGAAGACCAGAAGCTGGAAGAAGAAGCTTGGGGCTATGGCGGCAGCCCGACATCGCTGGAAGATTTTTACCATCGCTTCCAGGCCGTCTGCGACACCCTCCTGGACAACCCGCACATGTTCGGCTACTGCTACACGCAGCTTACGGACATCACGCCGGAGCTGAACGGGATTTATACCTACGACCGCCGCTTGAAGTTTGACGCCGCCCGCCTCAAGGCCATCCAAGCCAAGCCCGCCGCAATTGAGCAAAGCTAACCTGCGCGTAAAGCTAACCTGCGTGCGCGTGTCGGGGCGGGGCTTGCCCCCGCCCTGCTTCTCTCCTCTCGCATTCACCCTTCCCTCTCGCATTCACCCTTCCCTCTCGCATTCACCCTTCCCTCTCGCATTTACCCTTCCCTGCCGATAATTTCCTTAGTTCTTTCTCCTGCGGACCTATGGAATAATCGGCTTATGGCTCCTCACTCGGCAAACGAAGCGCCTCGCCCGGCAAACGAAGCGCTGCGGCTGGACGCACTGCACCAGGCACACATCCTCGGCACTCCATCCGAGGAAGCGTTTGACGACCTGACGCGCCTGGCTGCAAGTCTCTGCGGCGTGCCGATTGCCGCTGTTTCGCTTGTAGATGCAGAGCGGCAGTGGCTCAAATCCGCCCTGGGTCTGGAAACACGCGAAACCCCGCGCAGCGCCGCCTTTTGCGCTCACACAATCCTGCAAACCGATATTTTTGTTGTCCCGGATACGCTGGAAGACCAGCGATTCGCCGAGCATCCCCTTGTCACCGGCGATCCGTACATTCGCTTTTATGCCGGTGCGCCTCTTGTGACGCCGGAGGGATACGCCCTCGGCTCGCTGTGCGTGATTGACCGCGTCCCGCGCGAGCTGACGGAAGATCAAAAAGCAGCGCTGCAAATCCTTGCCCGTCAGGCTGCCGGCCAGATTGAGCTGGCCCGGCGCGTCGCCGCCCAGGAAAAATTGCTGGCGGAACGAAGCGCTGCCGAGCAGAGCCTGCGGCATAATCAAGCGCGGCTGCTGGAAGCGCAGCAGGTTGCAAAAATTGGAAGCTGGGAATACGACGCTCTGTCGGGCGAAATGAGCTGGTCGCCGGAAATGTTCCGGCTGCTGGGCTTTGACCCCGCGTGCGGCGAGCCTGACCACACGCGGCTGATGACCCACTACCACCCGGATGATGCCGCCCTGCATGACGCACTGACGTTTCAGGCATTGCGTGATGGGCTGCCGTATGAGTTCGACATACGTATTCTGTCCGGCGAAGGCGTGATGCGCTGGGGCCATGCCAAAGGACAAGCCGCGCGGGATGCATCGGGCCGAGTCGTGCGCCTGTTCGGAACAGTCATGGACATTACCGAGCGCAGGCAGGCAGAGCAGGAGAATGCGCGGATGGCCGCCATTATTGAATCTTCCCACGATGCCGTCATGGGCATCACGCTGGACGGGGCGCTGGTAAGCTGGAACCAAAGCGCGGAGCGGCTGTACGGGTACAAAGACAGCGAGATTTTAGGGCAGCATGTGTCTGTCCTTGCCTGCGGAATGCAGCGCGGCTTGTTGGGCATTGTTCTCCAGGCTCTGAAGCGGGGCGAGGAACCAGGCGATCTGGAAGTGCGAAGCCGGCGCAAGGACGGCAGCGAAATTAACATAATGCAGAGTTTCTCTCCCATCCAAAACCCGGCGGGAGAGATAGTTGGAGTCGCCGCAACCGGGCGGGATGTCACCAATCAGCGGCGGGCCGAAGCAGCGGTCCGGCGCAGCGAAGCGCGGCTTGTGGAAGCGCAGCGGGTCGCCCATATTGGAAGCTGGGAGCTGGACGCGCAGACAAAAGAGCTTGTCTTTTCGCAAGAAATGTATGCGCTGTTTGAGATGGACAGCTTGGACGGGATGCCGCCCCACGCCGAAGTGCTGGCGCGGTATCATCCGGGCGATGTCGAGGCGCACACGGCCCTGGTGAGCCGTTCTCTTGCTGACTGCCAGCCATTCGTGACCGACATGCGGATTGTTCGCCAGAGCGGCGAGGTTCGGTGGGTGCACATTATCGGCGAGCCAATTACAGACGAACAAGGAAATCTGCTTCGGCTGGTTGGCACGATGATGGACATTACCGAGCGGGTGCTGGTGGAAGAGCGTTTCCGGGTGCTGTTCGAGCATTCGTCCGAGGCGCATTTCTTGGTAAACGCTGCTGGAATTATTGACTGCAATCAGGCCGCGCTTCAGATGCTGCGCTGCCCTGACAAAACGCAAATGTTTTCGGTACATCCGATGGCCCTGTCGCCGAAGTATCAGCCTGACGGCCTGCTGTCGTCCGAAAAAGGCAGCGAGATGGTAAAAGCCGCGTATAGGAATGGGGTGCATCGCTTCGAGTGGGTTCACAAGCGTTTGGATGAAGAAGAGTTTCCGACCGAAATTATTCTCACTCCGGTTGTGCTAAACGGAGAACCCGCCCTGCTTTCTGTTTGGCACGACCTAACGGAGCAAAAGCGGGCCGAGCAGCGCATCCACGATTACGCCGTCATTTTGGAGTTCCAAAAGCAGGAGCTGGAACAGGCGAACCGCGAGCTGTGCGATTTAGCGACGACCGACGGCCTGACCGGCCTTAAAAACCACCGGGCGTTCCAGGAGCGGCTTCTCGGAGAATGCGAGACTGCCCAGCGGCACCAGACTCCGTTGTCGTTGCTGCTGCTGGACGTGGACCGTTTCAAACAGTTTAATGACACCTTCGGCCACCCGGCGGGGGATGCCGTGCTGAAACAGGTGGCCCGGCGGCTGGAGCGCACGATGCGGGACTGCGACTTCGTCGCCCGCTACGGCGGCGAGGAATTTGTGGTTGTCCTGCCGCAGACCGACCAGGCCGGGGCGCTCCGGGCTGCGGAACGCTGCCGGCTGGCGATTGAAAATGCCGACTGGAGCCTGCGCCCGGTGACGGCAAGCTTCGGCGTCGCAACGCTGTCCCTGGACTGCGCCGGCCCGGACGCTCTGATCGCCGCCGCCGACCGGGCGCTGTACGCCGCCAAGTCCAATGGCCGCAACCAGGTCATGCACACCGGCTCATTTTGCCTGCGCTTCTCTGCTTGCGAGGCTGAGTGAAGCGAGGCTGAGTGAAGCGGGGCGCAGACCGGGCGAAGCAGCGGTCAGCCTGAGCTTGCCGGGCGCTTCGCCGGCTCCGACAATTACTAGACATTTCCCCTGAAACGCCGACCGTGAGCCGGCCTGGTCCGGCTCGTGGCAGCTTGGGTCGCCGTTGCCTACGCCGGCCAGCCGTCCCGCGCCGGTCATGTGGAACGTCACTTTGTTACCTGCCGTCGGTACGATGCGTCCTTGTGCATCCACGACATCCACTTCCACCATCGTGACATCTTCGCCGTCGGCCTTTAAGGCCGCTCTGTCCGTCGTCATTCTGAGCGCCGCCGGAGCGCCCGTCGTCTGCACGGCGTCCGTGGCGATCATCTTGCTTCCCTGATACGCCCGTGCTTCCAGAGTTCCCGGTGCATACGGCACGGACCAGTGGACATGGCCGTTTTTTGGCATCGCTTGAGCGCCGACGCTTTTGCCGTTTAGCAGCAGTTCCACACTGTCTGCGTTGCTGTACGCCCACACGTTAACCGGCTGGCCTTCTTTGCCCGCCCAGTTCCAGTGCGGGAAGACATGCACCACCGGATGGTCACCCCAGACCGACTGGTAGTAGTAATACGTGTCTTTTGGGAATCCGCACTCATCCATGACGCCGAAGTTGGAATTGATGTCCGGCCACCCGAACGGCGTCGGCTCGCCTTTGTAATCAAAGCCGGTCCAGACAAAGCCGCCCGCGACATAGGGCCGGTCGGCGATGGGCTGCCAGGCCGCTTCGGCAGTGTTTGCCCACGGCGGCGCGTGCAGATCGTAGGCGCTGATGTAGCCTTTGGCCTGGTCTCCCAAGTAGGTGATGCCGTCAATGCTGAACGTGTCGGGGCCGTAGACGCCGCGCGTGCCGACTTCGCTGGACGTTTCGCTGCCGTACAGAGGCATCTCAGGATGGAGGGCGTGAAATCTATCGTAGTTGCCCGGCGAATAATTAATGCCCTGCAAATCTTCCACCGACGAGATGCCGACCTCAGAAAAGTACCCGCCGTTCATGGCGCAGGTGATAGGCCGCGTGCCGTCATTGGCATTGACCACTTTCATCATAGCCGAAAAAATGTCCCGCGCGTGCGGGCTGTCCTGAATGCCTTCCTCGTTGCACATGGACCACATGATGATGCTTGGGTGATTGCGGTCCCGCTGGATCATGCTTTTCAGCTCGCCTAAATCTGAGTACGGGGTCGTCTGCGTAGACTTCGCTTCTTCGGTGTCTCCGAGATGTCTATTCTCGTCCATCACCAGCATCCCCAGCTTGTCGCAGGCATCCAACAGCTCGGCGGCAGGCGGGTTGTGGGACATTCGGTAAGCGTTGCTGCCCATCGCTTTGAGCTTCTTGATGCGCCAGAAAAGCAGGCTGTCCGGCATTCCAATCCCCACGCCCGCAAAGTCTTGGTGGTTGCACGTCCCTTTGATCTTGACAGACTTGCCGTTCAGAAAAAAGCCTTTTTGAGCGTCAAACCGAATGGTGCGTATGCCGAACGGCGTGTCCGTGGCATCTACAACGCGGTTTCCATCTTGTATCTCTGTGTGCAGCCTGTAAAGCTGCGGCGTTTCCAGAGACCAGAGGCGCGGGTGCGCGACCTGAAGCTGCTGGGTAAAGTGCATTATGCCGAGAGGAAACTTGACAGGCGTTGCCAGAGACGCGGCCACCTGACCGGACGCAGTGATGACCCGTGAAACAAGGCGATACTGCGGCTCAAGGCCGAAGACGCCAAAGACGTTGGGCGCATTCAGGGTTGTCTTGACAGAGACTGCCGCAGGCGCGGCAATGCCGCCCGCGCCCGGCTCCGGCATCTTGGTTGAGACGAACACGCCCCACGGCGCGATATGCACGGGCGCGGCGACGTTGAGCCAGACATGGCGGTAGATGCCGCCCCCTTCGTACCACCAGCCTTCATGGTGCGCCGGGTCAACCGAAACAGCCAGCACGTTCGCGCTGCCATAGCGGGCATACCGGCTGATGTCATAGCGGAAGGAGTCGTAGCCGCCGGGATGCTCGCCCAGCATCCGCCCGTTTAAGTAAACTTTGGCATCGCGGTAGACGCCGTCAAAGTCAATCCAGACGCTCCGGCCTTTGTCGGACTCTGGCAGGGTGAACGTCTTGCGGTACCAGGCGCGGGGCGTGGGCAGGGCGGCATGGCCAGCGTCGCCATTCGGGTCAAACGTGCCTTCTATGATGTAATCATGGGGCAGATGGACCACGCGCCAGGCACGGTCATTGTAGCTTGGCCGAACAAACGTGGTTTCGTCGGCTTCCGGCGTCAGCGTCCCCAGCGTCACCGCGCCCATGATGCCGCCGGATCCCGCCGTGTTTTCCGCCAGCACCGTGACGACATTTGGGCCATTGGCATTCCAAGCGGCGTCCAAAGGCACGTTAAACGGGTCATTCCAGCCTTCGTGATGCGTTAGCTCCATGCCGTTTAAATACACTGTGGCGTTGTCATCCACGCCCTCGAAATGCAGGGTGCGCCGGGGAAAGCTCAGGGCCGGCAGCGTCGCCCGGTACCAGGCAAAGCCGATGCGCCCGCCAAACGTATCCTGCCCGGTCGGCACGTCTTTCCAGCCGCCGCCGGACGTGTCCAAACCCGCCG
This sequence comes from uncultured Armatimonadales bacterium, assembly GCA_964249345.1. Taxonomy (GTDB): domain Bacteria; phylum Armatimonadota; class Armatimonadia; order Armatimonadales; family Capsulimonadaceae; genus JANXMY01. The sequence goes on from CAXUBO010000017.1 coordinate 29,831, forward strand.
CCGTGACCTGAGCCGCTTCCGACGCTAGGCCGGGCCGCCAGCGCCAGGACGTGACTGCCGAGGCGTGGTCAGGCGCAGCGGGAGCCATTCGCAGAAACCGCCAGCCGGCGTCCAGCAGCCGCCGCTGACGCACAGGCGGGGAAGCGGTTTGGGCATGAAGCGTGAGGGCAGAGGCGATGAGAAGAGCAAATGCAGTAAAAAGGCAGGCGGAAACGAAGAAGCGGGGGCGGATAAGAAGCATAACGGGTCCTTGATAAAGCGAGCAGATAAAGAAGTCCCGGCCTTGAAAGGCCGGGCTAGAGGGGTACAAAGCCCCTGCGGGGCTGAAGATTGCTCTGTGATCACCAGCATCTAAGCCCGAAGGGCTTTTGTAAACTTTTAGCCCGGCCTTTCAAGGCCGGTCTCTTTGACAAGCTACGGCTTGCTGCTGGCGAACGCCTGCGAATAAATGCCGCTTCGCAGAGCGTTGCTTGCCGCCTGCGCCAGCGACTGCGGCGTTTGGCCGGGATGCAGCGCGACATCATTGGGTCCGATTGTAATCAAAGGCCGGTCGGACAGTAGAACCTGGTTGCCGCTTGCCCCCACCTGATAAAGCTGAAGGCCGTTGTCCAGCGACGCATTGAACTTGTTGACGATGGCGGGAACACGGTCGCCGTCCGGGTCGGCCAGCGTCGGCAGCGTGTGTTTGTTGAACGTGATGTCAATGCCGCCGGCGGGGTCCTGCTGCGCGGTCGCATGGGGCGCTGCCGTCACCTGGCGCACGGCACCAGGCGTGACCGGAACATTCAGCTCACCCAATTCCCGGCTGATGGCGGCAACCCGCTCGGCAGTTTCCGGGTGGTCTTGGAAAATCCCTGCATTCACTTGCGGGCCTCGGTTTTCGAAGTCTCCAAGCTGCTCCATGAATGTCAGCATTCCGATAGGATTATATCCGGCCTTTTCCATGATAATCGTGCCGCCGTGGTCGGCATCGCGCTCTGCGGGCTGGCTGAAGTGAAAATTGATGTAGCCCACCGCCGAATACTGTGCCCCGGCCATCAGGCTGCCTACGGGAGCATGAGCAACCACGGCGGCGAGCAGCCCGACCAGCATGGCGGACGACAGTTTGCTCTGCTCATGAGACAGCTCTTGAATATGATGGTGGGCGCTGTGGGTCATTTCGTGGCCCAAGACGCCCGCCAGCTCGTCATCGGAGCGCACGACTTTCAGCAGGCCGGAGTTGACGTACACCTGGCCCCCCGGCAGCGAAAAAGCATTGACTGTTTTATCTTCAATGATATGGAAATGCCAGGTGAATGGAAACACATGGTCGTTGCCGAAGCCAGCGGGGATTTGAGTTGCGTCGGCGATCTGGGCAAGTTTCTGGCCGATCCGGTTCACCCGGTCATTTTCCGGCCCGTCCGTAATAAACTTTGCGGATTGGGCAATCTCAGCCGCCGCATCCTGCCCCTGCTTGATTTCGTCCGCCATCTGTTTTCTGTCCCGCGCGGAAAGCGGCGGGGCCGGCGAAAGGGTATGGACCGGAATGTCGGGAATGTCTGACAGATCGGGAACGTCCGCCCAAACAGGCCGCAGGCAGCCAAAACTGAGGCAGGCCAGGACCAGTGCTGTTAGGGGAAATCGCTTCATGGTGTCCTCAAAGATATGTCAACGCTCAAATATGTGTCATAATGGCGTTATGGCTCGCTTGTGTGTG
>CAXUBO010000017.1:31626-39090 GCA_964249345.1 uncultured Armatimonadales bacterium
TGTGTGTGATTCGCTTGTGTGTGATTCGCGTGTGTCGTATTCTTGCCGGCGTTTTGCTTTTGCTTGCTGTTCTCAGTCCCGCGCAGGCCGGTCAAACGCTCGGAGAGCTGGTCGCGGCCCGCAAAGCGTCGCCGGAGTCGCGGGCGGCGAGGCAGGATTTGGAAGCGTCGGTCAGCGCCGGGCTGCCGCCTGTCATCAATTCAAGCTGGCTGCCCGATCTGCCGGTCGGGACTTCTCCTTTGCCTTACGGGCTTGGAACTCTTGTTGTTCCCAAACCGTACCTGCCGACCGAAGCCGCCGAGCCGCAGCACGGCTGGCAATTCGCCAAAGTCACCTATTTGTATTTACCCGATTCGGGGCAGGAATCGGGCCTTTCGTCCCTTTTTTGCACAGTGCATTACGCTTTAGACAGCGACGCCGCGCTGGCCGGACGGATTGCCGGCCTGCTGGCGCTCGCGCATCATACCCTGGTCCAAAAAACCGGGCGAGCCGCAGTGAACGGCACGGCCCCCTTTGATGTCTGGCTCTGCGCCGGGGGCCAAAGCGGCGGCGAGCAGTGGCGCAGCAACCTTTACTTTTACAATTTAGAAACGCCGCGCTCTTCCATTGAGTGGATTCGGGAAATCGTTCACGAGTATTCGCATCTGGCTTTGCCTGCCATCGGCGGCTACGCGGCTCCTGAGTATTGGGCCAACGGGTACCTCGGCGAGCGCCTTCTGGTGCGCTGGTTCCAGCAGGAGCCGAACGGCCCGCCGGAAGTCGAGGCGCTTTGGGGCGACTTCAGCGGGGCGACGAACTTTGACCGCCTGCTGGTCGCGCCGCCGCTGGCGCTGTACAAGAAAATCGGCCCCAGCCCGGCCTGGCTGGCTCGCAGCGATGAGCCGGGAATGCGGTATTTGATCGGACAGGCGCTGACCTTTGACGACAAATACGGTGCGGCCCGTCTTGGAGATGCGTTCGCCCTGCTGCCGCATTTTCGGGAAGCGTCCGCCAAAGATTTCGCCGCCGCGCTGTCTGAATCGCTTTCGGCAAATCCGAAAACTTCGGCAAAGCCATGAACTTTATTTCTCATGAACTTTATTTCTTTGGACGCTCCCGCGAAAATCAACCTGACCCTGGATGTCGGCCCGCGCCGCGCTGACGGCTACCATGACATCCGCTCCGTAATGCAGACGCTCGCGCTGCATGACACGCTGGAAGCCGCGCCGACACCTGAAAAGCCCGGCGTCTTTTTGGAAGTCACCGGCGAGGAAGCCGAAGGCGTTCCGGCGGACGAAACTAATTTGGTGCATAAAGCTGCCGTCCGGCTGCAAAAGATCGCGGCGGCGCGTGGCCTGATGCCGGGCAGTCAAAGCGGCCTGCACCTGCGCCTGCACAAGCGCATCCCGTCCCAGGCGGGCCTCGGCGGCGGCAGCAGCGATGCGGCGGCGGCGCTTCTTGCGGTGAGCGCCCTGCTGGGCCTCACTTTGTCCCAAAGCCGCTTGTGCGAAGTCGGCGCGGCGCTTGGCGCAGATGTGCCGTTCTTTTTTTTCGGCGGCACGGCGCTTGCGGAGGGACTCGGCGAGAAAATCACGCCCCTGCCGCCTCTGACGCCGGACTGGCCGCTCGTGGTTGTCAAGCCGGACGCGGGAGTCTCCACAGCGGGGGCGTATGCCGCGCTGGATGCCGCTTCTCACCGGCAGCGGGGGGGGGCGACGGAACGCCGGCTTGCCGGAGACCCAATTCTTGGCAATGACTTTGAGGCCGTAGTCCTGCCGCTATATTCCGGGGTCGCCGCAGCCCACGCACTGCTGTCTCAGACAGCCGGGAATGCGGATTTCAAGCCGCTGCTCTGCGGCAGCGGCTCGGCCATCTTTTTGCGGACGTCGTCGGACCGCGCCGCGCAGCAGATCGCCGCACAGGTGAGAGCCGCCGGAGCGGGCAAGGTGTGGGTGACGCGCACGATAGGGGCGAAAAGCAGCAGATGAGAAAAAGCAGCAGATGAGAAAAAGCAGATGAGCATAGACGTAGTGGTCCTGGCAGGCGGGAAGAACAACCCGGAGATGGCGGCGGCAACAGGAGTGGAAAACCGGGCGCTGACGCCGCTTGGTTCGCGGACGATGCTGGACTGCGTTGTCTCGGCGCTGGACGCCGCGCCGTCGCTGGGGCGGATTTTTGTTGTCGGCGCTGTTCCGAGAAGCCGCTTGTACACAGCGGTTCCAGGGCAGGAAACTCTGCTGGACAATCTGATGGCCGGGCTGATGGCGGCCGGGGATCAGGAACGAGTCCTTGTCAGCACGTCCGACATCCCGTTTGTGACCCCGGCGGCGCTGGAAGACTTTGCCCGCCGAGCGGCGGCGACGGGCGCGGACCTGTGCTGCTCGTATGTGCCGCTGGCGGCCTGCCTGCGGAAGTACCCGGAAATGAAGCGGACCGCCATTCGTCTGGCGGAAGGGCGCTTCACGCTGGGGAACGTGATGCTGGTCAATCCGCGTTTTTTAGCCCGGCACCAAGAAGCGATTACCGAAGCGTATGCCGCTCGGAAAAGTCCCGCTCAAATGGCCCGGCTGCTCGGCCCCAGCCTGCTGGCTCGCCTGCTGGGAGCGCAGATCGCGCTGCCCGGCCTGCTTTCGGTGAAGAAGCTGGAAGCCGCCGTCAGCCGCGTTTTAGGCGAAGCCAAGGCGGTCGGCATCTGCTCGGCGTATGCTGAGATCGGCACGGACGTAGACAAGCCGGAAGATGTTGTCCGAGCCCGGCGCATTCTGGCGGGCCATTAATCGCCCAGGTCCAGGCGCGGCATCTCGTTTTCCTGCGGCGGCAGGGCTGGAGGCCGGACTGAAGGACGAGAACGCGGCTTATGGGTGCGCCGTTTGGACGTGCTGCGCTTCTGCTCGGTGACGACGTAGCGGCGTACCTGGTTGCCGCCGGCTTCTTTGGCCTGATACATGGCGATGTCGGCAAAGTCAATCAGCGTCGTCATGTCCGACGCATCTTCCGGGCAAGACGCAATTCCAATGGACAAGCTGATCGGCAAGTCCGTTTCCATTCGCATGTCTTGGACCAAGCGGCGAATTCGGTCTGCCACAGCAAGGGCGGTTTCCATCGTTGTTCCCGGCATCAGCCAAGCAAACTCATCCCCGCCATACCGGGCGACAATGTCCGTATCCCGTGCCTGCGCTTCCAGCAGACGACCGACTTGGCGCAGGGCCAAATCCCCCATGGCATGGCCCAGCCCGTCGTTCACTTCCTTGAAGCCGTCAAGGTCAATCAGCGCGACCGAAAGCGTATCCGTGCGCCGCTTTGCGTACTCGATTCTGTGGCGCAGCACGGACTCAAAGTGAGCGCGGTTGAAGAGGCCGGTCAGCGTGTCGCGCTTGGCAGCCTCCAGAACATCTTCCAACTGCCGGTTCAGCCGCAGCAGGGTCTCGCGCACGGAGTTATAGCTGGGATCGCCCTGCTGGTAGCCATGCTGGGCCAGGTAGCTGGGAGTGGCGACAAGAAAAAGGCAGTCGGCGTCGTCGTTTGCCACGCAGCTTGTTTCAATGCATTCCAAAGTCCCCTCCGAAAAGTTTGCGGAGGGCGGCAGGCCCTCGACCAGACCCCGCAGCAGACCGCGCAGGTAATCGCAGGCGTAGCCGGAGCGTCCGGCCCGGTCCCGCATCAGTGACGCTTCGGCGCTGTTTTCGGCGCGGATGCGAACCTCGCCGGTCTGCCGGCTGGGTTCCAGCGTCAGCGCGGCATAGCCCGCCTTGGAAAGATGATCCAGCGCCGCTTCCAGCCGCTGGAAGCCGTCGCCGGCAGCCACTTCCTCGCCGACAAAGCCGGCAAGAGCCGCCGCGCCGGCAAAGCCTGCTTGATAAAAAATGTCTGCGGTGAACTGCTGGCCGATCTCCCGGACCATCTGCTCGCGAAGCACATACAAGCTGCTCTCCATGTCGAACAGAAAGGCGCGTGTTCCCCAGGCCGTCAAAACGCCTGCGTTCAATATAATGTCTGCTGTGATTTCTGCTGTTGTGGTTTCTGCTGTTTCCACGGCTGTTCTATCTGATGTTGTGTTGCTCATCCGTGTTCTTTTCTTGCCATGCGCTGCTTCTTAAAGTGGACGTAATAGCAACTAGCACAAATCATGCCAACCGTGCTTACATATTTACTGTGTTTTGAATTTTAATGCGCTGCATTTAAGCCCCGCGTGCTGCGGAAAACCGTAAGTTTTTCATTACCCGAAGCTGGTACACGGTAAAACCGATGAGCAGCGCCCCCATCACCCAAGCGGCTGCCGTCGCATAGCCGAACTTCAGAAAGAGAAATGCGTTGTACCAGATTTCCAGTCCAAGCGTCTGTGTCGACCGCAATGGCCCGCCTGCCGTCATAACTAAAATGTTATCGGTCGCTTGAAACGAGCCGATGACCGCGCCGACTAAATTGATCACTATGAGCGGTTTCAATGTCGGCAGTGTGACGCCCCAGAACTTGGCCCAGACCCCGGCCCCGTCCAAATCGGCGGCTTCATACATTTCATCGGGAATAGAGCGCAGCGCCGCCTGGTAGATCAAGCTTCCCGGTCCGGCCCCTGCCCAAACGCCAGGCAGAATGACGGAAACCAGCGCAATTTTTGGGTTCCCCAGCCAGTTTACGGGATCAGAATGAAGATGCAGCAGGTTTGCCCCGGAAACAAGCACGGAGTTGAAAAGGCCGGCGGATGTGCCGTCCTCAAACTGCCTCCACATAAATGCAACCGCGAGACTAGCCGTGACTGCGGGCAGGTAATAGAGTGTTCGGAAAAAAACTTTGCCGTGCGGCACCTCGGTCAGCCCGACGGCAACCAAGAGCGGCAGAAAAAAGCCGAGCGTCAAGCTAATCACGGTATACAAAAACGAAATGAGGGTGGACTGCCAGAACGTCTCCGCTGTAAAGAGATCAATGAAGTTGTCCAAGCCCACATAACTGGCCCCGCCAAGAATGTGATAGTTTTGGAAGGCCATCACCAGCCCGCGTCCGAGCGGGTAATAGCGCCAAACAAGAATAGTCACCAGCGCAGGCAGCATGAACAGCCAGATCAGCAGATGGACGCTGACCGCCGGTCCTGAGCTTTGCGTGGAATGCACCCGGCTTTGAAGCGCCAACCGGCGTCGCCCCGCCCAGAGCTGCGCCTGCCAGCAGCCATATACAGCTAGGCCCAGCAGCAGCGCCCCGAAAACAGACCATGCGGTTTCTCGGCGCTTTTTAAGAACTTGCGGCGGCACATATCCGGTCAGCGTCGCGTCCACCGACGCGGCGGCCCGGTCCAGCAGCAAGGCCGGATCGGCAAGGGGGTACTGCTCGATTTCGCCGAGCGGGACGCCGAGCAGGTTGTAAATCTGGCTCATGTTCTCGCCGTAAGGCTCCGGGTGGCCGCTGGCAAACAGCGTTTTGTTGGTTTGGAGCCAGACTTTGGACTGCGGCGACGTGTAGTCGGCGTAGCCGTACTTCTGGAGCGCCACGGGGTTCACCGTGTTGCCGAGGCCCGCTTCGACATACGCTTTGGTGCGGATGCGGTCGGCTTCGTCGCTTGCCATGAACGCCGCAAACTGCCACGCGGCGGCCCGGACGCGCGGGTCCTTGATCTGGGACGAAATGCCCCACATATAAGCGTTGGTCTCGTTTCCAGTCAGTCCGGTCGGGCCTTTCGGCATCGGGGCAATGCCGACAACGCTGGGATTGATTTGGGTGGCGTCGGCTTGGTTCGCAATAATCGTGCTTTGATACTGGAACCACATGGCGCATTTGCCTGCGGCCCGGTCCTGCCCCATTGTGCTGCTGTGGGTGGCAACGCCGACGTAGCGTTTGCCGTCTTTGCCGGTCCACGGGGCGCAAAGGAGCTTGGCGTAGAACTTCAGCGCGGTCACGCCCTGGGGCGTATTGAACGCCGCCTGCCACTGTCCCTGCTTGTTGCGCTTCACGACTTCGCCGCCGGCCTGCCACAAAAAGTTGATCCAGAAGTAAGCGGTATCGCTGAAGTCCTGCGCGAACTCAAACCCCCAAATCCCCTTTGACTGATCGGTGAGCGCCTGCGCGTCGGCATAGAATTCATCCCAGGTGCGCGGCGGCTTATTGGGGTCAAGTCCCGCCGCTTGAAACATATCCTTGCGGTAGTACAGAGCCTGCACGACTGCCAGGTACGGGATGCTGTAAATATGCCCATGCCCGGCGTCACGCAGAATCGGCAAGAGGGAAGGCGGGATATGCGCCAGCACGTCGGGATGCTGCTTGAGGTCATCATCCAGCGGCACTAAAAACCCCTGCTGGGCGTAAGAGGCAGAGGTTCGGAAATTTACATAGACCACATCCGGGGCGGTTCCGCCCGCGAATGCCAGCAGCAGGTTTGACTCGGCGGCAGGACCGCCGATTTGAAGGCCCTGGGCGCTTTCCAGACGAATATCCGGGTGCAGGCGCTCAAACGCTTCCACAATGGCCCGGTCTGCGTGCGCTTTAGGGTCCGTTGCATTCTTGTCCGGCAGCTTAAAGCCCCCCGCCCCGCCGACGCGCAAGACCAGCGGCGCAGGCGTTTGGGCAAGGGAAGGCAAGGTGAAAACGAAAAAGAAAGCGAAAGCGATCAAAAGGCGAGGGAGCTTCATAAGGCAGCTTCAGCAGAGAGTAGAATCTATCATACAAAGAAAATGGCGGTTTGTCAAGAAAAACGACAAAGAGAACCTCTGCCTCTTGCCGGGTATACTCTTTTCATGCTTGCGACACGAATTATTCCCTGCCTGGATGTCCAAAACGGGCGCGTCGTCAAAGGGACGCATTTTCTCAACCTGCGCGATGCCGGCGACCCGGTTGAGCGGGCTGCGCTGTACGATGCCCAGGGGGCCGATGAGCTGGTGTTTTTAGACATCACGGCGTCGCACGAGAAGCGCGACTTGATGTTTGACTACGCCCGGCGCGTCGCCGAAGAAGTGTTTATCCCGTTCTGCGTCGGCGGCGGCATCAAGACCGTGGAAGACTTTCGGCGCATCTTAAAGACCGGCGCGGACAAGGCCAGCATCAACACGGCGGCAGTGACCACGCCGGAGCTGATTACTGAATGCGCCAAAGACTTCGGGGCGCAGTGCGTCGTGGTCGCCATAGACCCGAAGAAGACCGGCGCAACGCCCTCCGGCTGGGAGGTCCATATTCACGGCGGGCGCACCCCGACGGGGATTGACGCTTTGGACTGGGTGCGGGAAATGGAAGACCGGGGCGCGGGCGAGATCATGCTGACTTCTATGGACGCCGACGGCACGCAGGCGGGCTACGACATTGCCCTGACCCGCGCTGTGACTGACATTGTGAGCATCCCGGTCATTGCCAGCGGCGGCGCAGGCAATTTAGAGCATATCTACGAAGCCGTCACCGGAGGCGGCGCACAGGCGGCTTTAGTGTCCAGCATTGTGCATTACGGCACCCACACCATCGGCGAAATCAAAGCGTATCTAGCCGAGCGCGATATAATCGTGCGGACGGTTT
>CAXUBO010000018.1:0-1503 GCA_964249345.1 uncultured Armatimonadales bacterium
ATGCAAGTAGTTTAGCCAAAGCTGAAAAAGGGGCGCGGCTTGCCGCGCCCTCTTGACGTGCTTATTGTTTTCGTGATTTCCTGTTACAGTACGTCTACGCAGATTGGGGGCTAAAATGAGAACTATGGGAAACAAGAGCAGTTCGGGTCTGAGCAAACTACTCAAACTTCTTCTTGGACTCGCGTCACCTTCTGCCCTACTCTTAATTGCTATGGTTGCGGGTTTCACTATCATAGGAGATAAGTTATTGTTCGCTGGAGTGAACCAATGGTTTAAAGGACAGGCGTCTCTTGGGCAGGTAGCATATGATCTATCAGTAGCATATATCGGAGCATACTCCTTCTATCTGCTTGTCGTTTATGCTCCAGAACAACGCAGACGTGAACAGGCCCGTCCGGCGGTAGCAATTAGAGTAACAACTATCGTGCAGCAGTGCAGGCAGATGTTCCACCTGATTAATCAGGAATCTACAAATAAGCACAATATTAGCGCATTGAGTCTAGAGGCGATTACCGATATGTTTTCCGGTCTTGATTTATTTACGCATTCCCCAAAAGTTAAGGAAGTAGATGCACATGGAAACTGGATATGGCTGACTTGGACCCAATTCTTCAACTCATTCCGCGAGGAGACAGAGAAGGCGAGTGAGGCATTGTCGCTTCTATCTACTTTTTACGATGCTGAACTGTTGGCATTGGTTGACAAAGTCAATAAGTGCGAGTTTTTTAGGAACATCACTCCACCCGTCACTATTGGGCATGGTGAGTTGAGACTTTTGCGTAGCAGCGCGTATGATTACTATGTGAAAGTCAAAGCTCTCTGCGACTATGCGGACAGCCACGGCTATATCCGCCATTGGTCTGATGACATTACACCGGCTCACCAGATGGTGACCGACCAATACCCTCCACCCATGGATATTTCATCTGAGGACTAAATCGCATAGCGGCTAGTCTCGACTATGGATATTTGACATTCTACGCAACCCACGTTAATATATACGCATTATGCGTAATGTGTTGGATGCGCTGTTTCCACGGACGCGGCAAAATATATTAGCGGCGCTGCTCCTGTCGCCGGAGCGGCGCTGGTATTTGAGTGATCTGGCGCATCACCTTCATGTTCCGCCGTCGAGCCTTCAGCGGGAGATGGCCTCGCTTGCGGACGCCGAACTCTTATGCCGCGAAACGGACGGCAACCGGGTTTACTACCGGGCGAATCCGGCCCATCCCCTGCCGCCGGAACTCCAAAGCATTTTTGCCAAAACAATTGGGCCGGCGGACGACGTAGTTACGGCTTATCGTTCAGCGTAGCGTGATCCAGTGGCCCGACGCGGAGTTTGGGAAACGCAGCAGGAGCGTGTGCGTCTCGGCATCCCACATTTGGGCGCTTGCCGGAAGCGGTTGGTCATCTACGGTGACAGAAGCCGGCGGGGCGTCGAGGCGCAGGCGGACGGCGGCTTCGGTGTTGTCCGGCGCGGCGGCGTGGAACCGGAAGCCGCCG
>CAXUBO010000018.1:1603-3201 GCA_964249345.1 uncultured Armatimonadales bacterium
GTGTCCGCGCTGATGCCTAAATGGTCAAAAAACGCGGCGCGAGGATGGGGATACAAATTAGGGGCCGTGTTCCACCAGGCGCGGACGGTGTTGAACGGGTCTTTGTCGTCATCAATGAAGACCAAAGTGCCGCCGGAGCGAACCCACTCGGCGAGCGCGGCGCTGTCTTCGGCAGAGGCAGGCTTCATGCCTTCGTAGGTCATCAGCAGGATTTTGTACGGGACCAGTGCGCCGGGCAGAGCCGCCTCCATTTGGACCGGCTCAATCGGCAGGCCGCGCTTTAAGAGCGGCATTGCCAAGCCATAGAAAGAACCCAGGTTGGGGTCGGACGGCGACGGACCGCCGCGCTGGAACATCATCGTGTCGGCGACAACAACGCCGACGCCCTGCGTTCCGCAGGCCCACTCGGTCTGCGGCTGGTCCATGTCGTTTAAAGCATTGATGACGGTCATCAGCTCGGTGCCGTAGGCCGTCGGCAGCGGCTCTTTTTCGACCGGCTTCCCGGCAACGCGCTCGGCTCGGTCAAGTTTTGGATAGGTGCCACGGAAGATGCGCTCCGGCCAGGGCATAACCTCAAAGCGCCAGACCTGGGGCCACAGCAGCGAGGCAGTCAGCGTGCTTTCCCAGTTGAACCGGTAGTTGCGCCAGGAGTAGCTGGGGTTATCTTCAATGGGGTCATTCAAAAACCAGACTGCCTTGCCGCTGGCCCGGACAACATTCATCATCGCGCCGTACTCTAGGAATGCCGTCTCAAACGTCCGCTCTTTTTTGACGCCCTGGTAGACATTCGGCTCGCGGGCAGTGCCGGTCCAAACCTGGGCAATAAAACCATCCGCGCCCACTCCCAGCAGGCTTGACTCCGGGCTGACAATCGCCCAGTGCGCGTAGTTGATCAAGCTGTGCGTCGGCACATAGCACTTTGCGTCAGTGCCGTGTTCTTTGTTGTACGCTTTCACAAAGTCAAAAATCTGCATTAATGCCCGGCGATAAAGATAATACTTGAGCTGAGACGCCCGGTACTGGGCGTCGGGCGAGGCGTCCGGCGGGGTCCATTCTTCGCCGTAATAGGCTTTCCATTCGCGCCGAAAGCCCTGGCTCCAGCCGGCCCGCACCCAGAACTCCGGCTCTTCCAAATGAATGCCTTCCGCGCCGGCCTCCAGCGCCCGCTTGACCCCCTGCGACAAAAATCTGCCGAAGCTTTCGCCGGGCGACATGTAGTACACGTCGCCGCCGTGCGATATTTTTTTGCCGGAACGCTCGGTCTGCGCCTCGTCCTCGTGGTTCACGCCGTCAAAGCGCCCGTACAAATAATCTTGATACTCGCCCCAGGAAACGCCGGTCATCACATGCACCCGGTATCCCTGCGCCTTCCAGCCGGCAATGCGCTCCGCAAGCGTCGGGTCAATCCCGTAGCACATCGCGACATCGGACCCAAGCTGAAGCTCCGGCGCCCACGCCGCGCTGGTCTGGAAAGAGGTCCGCTCCCGTGCCTGGTTCGGATCGGCATTCGGATCGGCATTCGGATTATTTGGCATGATTTCTGTTCCTGTGCGTGTGCTTCTGTTCCTGTGCGTGTGCTTCTGTTCCTGTGCGTGTGC
>CAXUBO010000018.1:3301-23726 GCA_964249345.1 uncultured Armatimonadales bacterium
TTCCTGTGCGTGTGCTTCTGTTCCTGTGCGTGTGCTTCTGTTCCTGTGCGTGTGCTTCTGTTCCTGTGCGTGTGCGGCGGCACGCGATGTTTTCGTGATGATACCCGCATTCCGCTTTCTCCACTTGACAGCTTGACTGCTTCTTAGTATAATCTTTTCTTGGTATCCTGTTCTCCCTTGTGCTTTCATGCCCTCTGCTGCACCTAAAAACGAATTTAGACAAGGAAAACGCGGATGAATAAAAGAAGCGGCATTCTCCTTTCCTTATTTGCCCTGGCCTTATGCGCGGGAACACCGCCGGGTGCGGCACGCGCAGAGGCAGCAAAGACCTTTCCCCCCCCGGCAACGGCGAAGGCGTCAGCGGCTGAGGCCAAAAGCGCGGCGCTCGCAAAGCTGCTCCGAACCATCTTCCCACCGGCCTCCACGGCAGGGACTCCTGTTGTAACCGTCGTGAGCGTCGCGCCGCACCCGCTTCTGAAGGGCAGCTACGTTGTTCTTTTGGGATCAACCGGGCTAATCACAGACGCGCAGGCCGCCGCCGCCGTGAAAAAGGCCCAAGAAGCGGCGGGGCCATCGGCGCTGATTGTCAGCGACATCCAGCCGCCGGACCCGCCGGTCTCGCTGACCTACACCCTGCGGTTCCTGCGCGGCACCCTGCCCAGCATCACCCCGGCGGCGGAGGCCGGGGCCGACATCACGGGAATCGGCACAGACAAAGCCGCAACGGACCTTGCAGGGTTTCTGAGCCGCATCTATCCGGCAGGCGACACGGCCGTGACCGCGCATGAAAACCGCCTCGTTCTTGTTGGCCCCGCCGCTCATGTCAACGCGCTGCGCCAGATGCTTGCCTTGTTTCTTGATGTTCCCTCCGCCCAGGTCAAAGCCGACATCTACACGATCCAGGTCAACACAACCCCGCGCAACCGGGACGCGGCCCAGGACAAGATTGAGGAAATTGCGGCGGGGGTCCAGATCGTGCGTGATTTCATTCATGGGTCCGAAGGAACTCTTGGCGCTTACCTGGCCTCAGATCAGGCACGGGTGATGTTCGACCCAAGCGAAACGCCGAAAGAAGCCAATCTGCGGCAGCATCTTTTCCAAAAAATGAAGCAAGCCGGCTATGACCCTTCTCCTTTGCGTCCCCTGAGCCTCATGGACATGCTGATCCTGATGGCTGTTTCGGACCGGACTCAGCTTCGGCGGGAGCTAACGCCGCACACGGAAGAGGACTTGACCCGCAGCGGAACGGGGACTTTGGAAAGCGGCCTTTCGGCGGCCCAAAGAAAGCTCCCGACTTCGGCTAAAATTGAATTCCTTGCCGGCAGCCTCGCCGAAGCGGGAGACCTGAGACTTGCGGACCGGCTGGAAATCTCGCTGGACCGAACGCGCCGGCAGCTTGCCGAAGGGGGCAGCACCTCAGACTCCGGCTATGTACCGGACGCCGCTTATCGCCGGCATTCCAGAAATCTCGTCAAGCTGATTGATCGGATCGAAGCGCAGGTCCAAATCGCCCGGCAGCTTGGGATATCTGTTCCCGTCTTCAGCCGCTTAGCGCAAGTTTATTCGCCGGACCCACACACAAAGGCCAGCGGAATGCAGGGCATGTGCAGCTTTCTTGACTCTTGGCACGATTGCCAGGGCGCGTTCCTTCAGCAGCCTCCGGGCGGCAGCGGCGCACTTGCTGAGGAATATCCTGACCGGCTTTCGCACCAAAGCGCGGCGACCGACCTGCTGCTGAAAGAAGCCATGGATGCCCTGACAGCAGACCTGCAAGCCCTTTATTTTCAGCCGCTCTTGGACTGGATACGCGAAGACGTGCGCGGGGAGCATGGCGGCGACTCCGGCATTGACCTTGTGGGAACGACCAGCATGACGATCCGCGACCGGACGCAGGGGGAAACCCTCAGCACCGCCGAGTCTTACTTGAAGTTCACGCCGATCCCGCACCTGGCGCCGGCCTCTCCGACAGCTCCCCTGCCGGCGTTCGACTCGGCGCTCGCCTTTCAAGCTCTCCTCGCTGAGGATGCCGTCGCGCCGAGTTACCGCAAGCTCGCGACCGGCACAAGCCTTGCGATCCGCCCGTTTGTCCTGCCCGACGGCGGCTCGGCGCGGGTCCAGATGAGCCTGACCAGCACGGTTGCCCCGGACCAGCCCAGCCCCGGCCAGCTCGCACAGCGGGACGTGCCGTTTGATGTGATTTCCAGCCACTCAGTCACGACAGAAGCGACCATCAGCGCCTTTGACCTGGAAACTGTTTCTTCATTTGGCGTTCAGACCACCGGGCCGGGGGACTATGCCTGGCGCGTTCCCCTTCTGGACCAGCTTCCGCTTCTCGGCGAGCTGTTCCACGGCCCGCGTCGCCGCGAGACCAAGCGCCAGGACAGCATTGTTATTGTCAACCTGACGATCCTGCCGCGCTCCCTTGACCTTGTCCCCTATTACGTCCAAGCTTCCCGCCCTTAACCGTCTTGCAGACGCTTCCAGAACATGTGACAATAACGAAGCCGCACAAGAATGCCGACAATGACAAGAATGCCGACAATGACAAAAATGCCGACAATGCAGAAGGCGCTGATACAAAACGCCGGGAGACTGACGCATGATACGCCGAACTTATCTTTTTCTTTTTCTCGCCTCGGCACTCGCTCTGGCTGCGCCCGCGACGGCGTGGCCGCATCTTCTGCCCCGTGTTTCTTTGCCGCGCATCAGCGGCGGCAAGGCCGTTCAAGCATTAATTTACCCGGTCAAGAAATCTGTGGTCAACGGCGGCAAAACAGTTCTGAAAGTCGGAGCAGTGGCAGACTCGGTCGGCCTCGTTCCCCCAATCGGCCCTCCGGCAGTCAGCCGCGTCGTCAAAAAGGCTTTGTGGGGCGTCGGCAGGCACTAGCCCGCCGGGGCGGATACCCGTGCTAGGTCCCGGTGCTGCGCTTCCAGCACTGCCAGAGCGGCCAGATTGACAATGTCTTTGACTTCGTCGCCGCGCTGCAAAACGTGAACCGGCTTTCGCATTCCCACCAAGATCGGGCCGATCACTTCCGCCTGCGCGAGCTGCTGCACCAGCTTGTAGCCGATGTTGCCGGCTTCGAGGCTGGGGAAGATCAAGACGTTGGCTTCCGCACCCAGACGGTTAAACGGATACGTCCCGTTCAATATCTCTTCCACCAGCGCCGTGTTCGCTTGAAGCTCACCGTCCACATGCAGGTCCGGGGCACGCTCCGCGAGGATTTCAGCCGCGCGGCGCATTTTATCGGCGCGGGGATGGCGCACGCTGCCGAAGTTCGAGAAACTCAGCATGGCGATTCTTGGCTCAACTTCAAAGGTCTCCGCCAGGCGAGCCGTCAAAAGCGCGATCTCCACCAGCGTTTCCGGGTCAGGATCAATGTTGACTGTCGTGTCGGCAAAAAACAGCACTTTATGGCGCGTGGCGACCAAATAAACGCCGGCGACATTGCGCCCGCCCGACGCGGCGCGGATGATTTGCAGCGGCGGGCGCAGCCCATCGGGGTAATGAGAATTGATGCCGGAAACCATGCCGTCGGCTTCGTCCAAATCCACCATGACCGAGGCGAAATAATCCGGACGCTGGATCAGCTCTTCGGCCTCGCGGCGGGTGACACCTTTGCGCTGCCGGAGGCGCAGCAGATGCGCTAAATACTCCTCGTGCCGGGCCGAATGGGCCGGGTCAAGAACTTCCACCCCTTTTAAATTGAGCAGCATGGCGGCAGCTTTTGCCGCGATCACCGGGGCGTTTCCCAGCAGGACCGGGCGGGCGATCCGCTCTTCCGCAAGCTGGTAGGCCGCGCGGATCATTTTTTCATTCTCGCCTTCAGACAGCACGATCCGCTTGGGGTCTGCTTTGGCTTTGTTGAAGACAATCCGCATCATCTCGCGGGACTTGCCGAGACGCGCTTCCAGCAGCTCCGGGTATTTTCGCATGTCAACCTGGACGCGGGCAACGCCGGACTTTATCGCCGCTTGCGCGACTGCGGGCGCGACCCAAAGCAGAACGCGCGGATCGAGCGGCTTCGGGATCAAATAATCGGGCCCGAAGCGCAGGGCGTCCAGGCCGTAGGCTTTGGCGACCGCGTCCGGCACGTCTTCCCGCGCCAGCGCCGCCAGCGCCCGCGACGCCGCAATTTTCATGGCTTCGTTGATTTCAGTCGCCCGCGCGTCTAAAGCGCCCCGGAAAAGAAACGGGAAGCCAAGCACGTTGTTGACCTGGTTCGGAAAGTCCGAGCGGCCTGTCGCGACAATGGCATCGGGCCGGGCGGTTTTCGCGTCGGAGTAGCCAATCTCGGCATCCGGGTTTGCCAGGGCAAAGATGATCGGGCTTGCCGCCATTGGCGCAATCATCGCCGGCGAAACAATCCCGCCCGCCGACAAGCCGACGAACACGTCCGCTCCGACTAAAGCGTCCGCTAATGTGCGGCAGGGTGTGTCCGCTGCAAACTCCGCCTGCACCCGGTCCGGCGCCGGCTCCCGGCCCCGCCGCACGACGCCGTGAATGTCCGCCATCAAAATGTTTTCGCGTTTAGCGCCCAGAACGCAGTAATAGCGGGCCGACGCGATTGCCGCCGCGCCGGCCCCGCTGAACACAATCCGAACCTCCTCAATCCGCTTTCCGACCAGTTCTAAAGCGTTCAGCAGCGCCGCGCCGGAGATGATCGCCGTTCCATGCTGGTCGTCATGGAATACCGGAATGTTCATCACTTCCCGCAGACGTGCTTCAATCTCAAAGCATTCTGGGGCTTTGATGTCTTCCAAGTTAATGCCGCCGAAGCTTGGCTCCATGAGCTGAACAGCCTGAATGAACTTCTCCGGGTCTTTCGTATCGAGTTCTAGGTCTATTGCATCCAAATCGGCGAAGCGTTTGAAGAGCAGCGCCTTCCCTTCCATGACCGGCTTTGCGGCCAGCGCCCCGATGCTGCCTAACCCCAGCACGGCGGTCCCGTTCGTGATGACGGCGACAAGGTTGCCGCGCCCGGTGTACAAAAAAGCGTCTTCGGGGTTCTGCTGGATTGCCCGGCAGGGCGCGGCCACGCCGGGGGTGTAGGCCAGGGCCAGGTCATGCTGCGTAAAGCAGGGCTTGGTCGGCACGATTTCCAGCTTGCCGTGCGGCGGTTTTTGATGGTATTCCAACGCCTCAATGTCGATTGGGTTCATGGTTTCTTTCTTGCTTACGGATGAGCACTTGCCGCTTGCTGGGGACTATCCCCGACGGTGACGTGCCAGCCGTCCGATAGGGCGCGGACATCGGGCGCGTACATGGCGTAGCCGTTGGTCGGCAGAGCATGGAACGCGCCGGGGACTTCGGCCCGCAGGCGGTAGCGCAGGACGCGGGTCCCTTGCGGCAGATGGTCTACAAAGAACGCGGTCTTGGTATCCCGCAGCTCCATGTTGGAACAAAGTCCGTCGCCGTAGCTCGCGCCGGAGCGCAGACCTAGCGGCTCGCAGCCGGCAGGCTTCATGTCCTCAAAGACGCAGTCGTCGTACTCGTTCTTGCTGTCCAAGATGAGCTCCACTTCCATCATGTCGCCGCTTTGCAGCGATGCCCCGTCGGCAAGCGCGGTGCGGGTGTAGTCCAGCACGTTAAACGTGCCGCCTTCGTAGTCAACGGCGGACTTTGTTTTGGGCGAGAGCTTGAAGTAGCGCCGCTGGACCTTGAGCTCTGTCCCCGCCGCCGCGATGTTTTCTTCCGTGGTGAAGTATTGCAGCGACGTAGAATAATACAAGCGTCCGGCGCCGGTTTTGGTAATGGTGACGGTCTGGCTGTTGTCCGAAAGCAAAGCATCGGGGACGGCAAACTGGTTGTCAAACAGCAGGGCATTGTCGCGGGTGATTTTGTAGGTCCGCGAAAGCTTGTCGCCCAGCGCCACTTTGATCGTGTAATCCGGGGCCAGCTCGTGATTCACCTTGATGTAGTCGGAAAGCGCGAAGACCGCCATCGCGGTTTCTTTGGTCGTGTCCCACCGGCTGCCGCGCTGGTTCTGCACCAGCCATTTGACGAGCATGGGCGTCAGGTCGTCACCGGGCAGAATGGCGACATAGGCTTTGAGCGCCCAGGCGTCCGTCTCGACATCGTTGTTGTACCAGTTCCACCAGTAGCGGTCCACCGGCTTCCAGCTTGCCGTGCCGTTTTCGGCGTCAATCCGGGCGGTATTTCGTAAGTTGCGGCAGACAACGGCGGCCTTGTCATGGCTGCCCAAGTTTTGCAGTGTGAGCGCCAGCAGGGATTGTCCATACGCCGAAAGCCGGTCACGATTGGCAAACGCCAGCGTGACGACGTGCCGGGCCGGCATGGGGAACGCCGATGGGTTCGACGACAGCGCGAACGACTCCCAGACGGCTAAATCCCGTTCTTCGTCGTTCTTTTCATCGTCCCGGTCTTTCACGTCTTTTGCGAGCCAGGCATAGCCCCGCGCCAGCACGTCCGGCGGCACGGCGACGCCCGCGCTTTTTGCCGTCGCGAGGCCGTAGACGACGTAGCCGGTGAGGTAAGCGTCGGAGCTTTGGCTGCCGCCCCACCAGCCCCAGCCGCCGTCGGGCTGCTGCATGGAGACCAGCCGGCTCAGGCCGTCGCCGGTCATTTGCTGCAATCGGGCCGGGTCAAACACGGGGTTTGTCCAGCGGTCCGTGTGCCACAAGTTTGCGGCCAGCGCGGCGGTCTTCATTACGCCCGGCGTTCCCGTCGGATAAGTATAGCCGGTCTCGTCGGTACCGGGCGTCGTCGGCGCGGCCTGCCCGAACGGCGTTCCGGCGTCTTCCTGCGCTTGCAGCGCCATCGCCCGCTGATGCAGCGCGTCTAAATTGACCCCGGCATCACGCAGGGTTTGGGCGACCATAACTGTCGGCAAAAAGCGGTCCAGCGTTTGCTCGACGCATCCATACGGGTAATCGGCGAGGTACGGCAGGGCATCCAGCGCCGTCGCGGCCAGCGACGGGTTGATCTGCACCAGCAGCGCCGCGCTTCCCGCCTTATGGTCTTTCGGAATTGTGACCGTCAGCTTGGCTTCGTTCTGGTCCGCTTGCAGAACGCCGCTGGCCGTCGTGAACTTCTGGACACCGTAAGTCAGTGCCGGGAACGACTGCTCGACGGCGTCGCTTTCTTCATTTGTTTCCGCCGTCATCTTCACCGTCGCCAGCCCGTTTCCAGTGACATGCGCCGTCCAATCTACCCGCTTCTCGCTGTGCGCGGGAACGGTCACATTCTGCTGCCCTGCCCCGGCGGCGTCGCCTAAGCTCAGCACCCCGCCTGCTGCTGCCAGGCTCACGCGCACGGATTTCGCCGTCGCCAGATCGTTGCGGACAATGGCGCTGAGTGTGACCTGGTCGCGCTCCACAAAGAAGCGCGGGGCTTCCAGGCGCACGAGCAGGTGCTTGTTGGTGACTGCCGACGCGCTGCCGGAGCCGACTAGAACGCCCGCCGTGAGGCCGCGAGCCGTGGCCTTCCAGGTGGTCAGCGTGTCCGGGAAATGGACCGTGAGCGTTGCCAGGCCGGTGGTTTTATCGGTGACGACGGCAGGCGTCCAGAACGCCGTTTCCGAGAAGTTGCGCCGCACAGATACGGGGGCAAAACTGCTGTCCGGCGGTCCATACAGCAGTCCTGGATACTGGTACAGGCTGTTCGGCTGCGCTTTGATTCTTTGCTCTTCGTCCGCCGTGATAACGCTGTCGGTTGAGGACGCTGTCCGCGCAACTCCGGGAGCCGCCGCGAGTGCCGCATAAGCTCCCCCAAAGCCGCCCCCAGCAAAACCGCCGACGCTTTCGACGATAAGCGAGTTGTTGGACTGCAAAGCGAAGATGCGGGCGACGCCAGCAGGGAGACCCTGGCCTCGATGCCTTGCCGCCGCACCTTCCCCAATCAGATTGACTTCGCCGGTTATTTTGATACGGCCGTTCGGGCCGTACACATAGCCGATGCCGTAATACGGATACTCCCATTCGCCCGGCAAGCGGCCCGGCAGGGGCAGATGGACGCCGTGCGGCTTGAAGGGCGCAAGCGGCGTGTCGTTCTCATTCGCGGCGTCCAGGCGGCCATTCTCGGACGAGTCAAGCTGGACATTGATGTAGCGGCGCTGGCCGTAAAGAAACAAGCGAACATCCGGCGCATATTCTTTTTGGATGTAGAACACCGACGAGTCCACCACGGCCAGCGACACTTCGGCAGACGCAGGATGGCCTAAATAATCCGTGGCGGCGACATGAAACGTGCCGGCATCGCCGGGCTTGTATTCGGCCTTGTCGCCCGTCACGGCTAGGTGCAGGAACTGGCGCGTGGGCGGGACAAACACTTCCTGCTGCCATTGATAAAATCGATAATCGCGCACGGCGGCGGCCCCAAACGCGAAATTGGGAACGTCGGCGCGGACAATCGGCATGTCAATGGTTTTGGCCCGGCCCGGCACATGGATCAGGGTCCGGGTCAAAATCTGGTTGCCGGTTTCCGATGTCAGCAGCACCCAAGTATCGGGCTGGTCGCTGACAATTAACAGATGCGCGGTGTCGCCCTGCTCGTAGGTGGTCTTGTCGGTCAGAATGGTGATGCCGCCGGTGTGGAACTGGCGCGGGTCAAACTCATCGCCGGCAATCCAGACCGGCGCTTCGGCCTTGACTTCCTGGGCGAACTTGTCCTGGGATTTGAACTCAATACGGTACGAGCCGCTGTCGCCGGATTGCCAGGTCGTGAACGCTTTGCCGTCCGCATCCGTTGTCACGTCTTCGGTATGCACCGTGGTTTCAACAGTCTTGCCCGCTTCCCAGGTCTGGCGGATGACCGACAGTTGGCCCGTCGCCTGCACCGGCTGGGCGTCGGCGTTCTGCGTCCGAAGCTCCACCTGCACGGTATCGCCGCGCTTGTAGAAGCCGTTTGGGACGTTTAAATAGGCGTTAAACGCCTGGTTGGTGACATGCAGGACGCCTTCGCCGGAAATTTGGCGGCGGGAGGCGTCCGTCACGTCCGCCATAACCGTGTACGCATAGTCGCCGGAGTAGCCTCGCGTGCCTTTAGCGGCAGTGAACGTCACGGGCAAAACGCCGTGCGCGTCGGTCACGCCGCTGCCCTGGGTGATGATCTCACCTTGATCGGCACCTTGGTTGGCATACGCGCCGTCATCCGAATGGTAATACCAGTCATAGGGCTGCGGGAAACGATAAGAGGGGTAGTACGGGCTGCGGAAAACTTTGTAGGAGACTCGCGCCCCGGCCACCGGCGGGCCGGAGTAGTAAACGGCTTTGACTGCTGCCGTGACTTTGTCGCCGAACCGGGCCTGCGTCGTGGATGGCGTCACGCTGACTTCATACTCAGGCCGCTTGTATTCTTCCACCCGAAACCTGCTGCCGCCGTCCGTGTAGGCATTATTTGTTTCGGGAACGACTTGGGCGCTGACGTTATACTCGCCGAGCGCCGCACCGCTCGGCAGGTCAAACGTGCCGCTGACCGTGCCGAACGCGGACGATGTCAAAGTTTGGTCGTAGACAAAATCACCTTTTGGGCTATTGATAGTGACGCGCACCTGTGCGCCGACAAGCGGCGCGTAATCGGAGCCGCCGGCGGCGCGTCTCACAAGCATCTGCCGGAAGTAAACAGCCTGCTTCGGACGATAAACAGGCCGGTCGGTGTAGGCATAAATCTTGATCTCGTCGCGGGTGTCGTTGTTGTTATTGTAGTCGTACCAATAGCCCTGCCCGGTCAGGGCGTAACGCTCGCCCGGCGCGGCGGCAAACGCTTCGGTTCGGACATTCTGCTGGGCTTTGACCGTTGGGACCGAGAACATCCCCTCGGCGTCTGTGGTACCGCGTCCGACCTGAACGTGATTTTTGCCGTCGTACCAAAGCTGGCGGACGATGACGCTTGCATCCGGCACGGGGCGACCGGAGCGGGCATCGGCGACAAAGCACAAAACAGTGTCTTTGTCGGTCTTCTTCATCACGGCAAGGTCAGTCACCAGCACCACGGCAGCCGCCCGGACTTTGCTGTCCTCCCCGCCGGCGACCACTAAATACGCCCCGGCTTTCGTCAGCGGCGTCGGCAGCGTGTTGTTGTAATACTCAAACCGGCCTTTGTCGCCCGTGGCTTGCGTCCATTCCGCGACCTTCGGCCCCAGCATTTCCGCGGCTTCAATGGAGCCGAAGTTGCGCGTGAAGTCGCTCAAATTCCCTTTCGCGTCTTCCAGCTTGCCCGGCGCAGACAGCACGGTTTGGAGCGGCACTTGATAAGCCCGCAGAGTGAGCGTCCTCAAATTGCGGCTGCTGATGTTAAGCAGTGCGGCTTTGCCCGCCGGCTGCGAGCCGGGCGAGTTCAAGCTGACCGTGGGCATCTGAAGGGACTGCACGGCAGCCCGTGCGTCGTCCTCCCACTTGCTGCCGGGGTACCGGGCCAGGAGCGCGTTGTACAGCTTCAGCGCCCCAACATAATCCCCGGCCCGGTCGGTCCACTGGGCGACGATCAGCCGAATTTGCGGAGCCTGCGGATCATGGGGATAGGTGTCGGCGATTTTGGTCAAAATCGCCAGCGGGTCGAGCGTGAAGTACGGCAGGATTTGGGTGATCTGGGAATGCCCTTTTTCGGGATGTCCGGGCGGCACGACATATTCGGACTTGGCCCAGCCGTTATGCGCCTGCGCGACATACAGCCCCCGCGCAAGCTCCGCCAGGACCGCCGCGTGCGTGTCGGCGGGGTTCAGGGTCGGAATACGCGCCAGCAAGTAGAGGATTTTTTTCGGCTGCGGCCATTTGGGGTCATAAGGCAGGCGCGGATCAATCGCCCAGTTGATCTTTTTGGCGGCCTTCCAGTCGTCCTCGCTGCCCCACTCTTGGGTGCGCCGCTGGTAGCCGGCGGGGTGCAGGGAGCGGGCCAGATCAAAGTAAAGGTCAGTCTGCTCGCCCGCCAGCGCGGCCTGGGGCCGTGGCCCGGCAAACTTGTCGTAATCCACGGCAGCCTGCTCAAAGTCCGCCAGCGCTCCTTTGACGTCATCGTCTTCAAAGTAGGCATAGACGGGCTTTTCGGCGTCTGCCGTATGCGGGTAGTCCGTGCCGCGATAAATGCGCGTGCCGACTTTGTAGCCTTGATGGGGAATGAGGTTCAGCAGCAGCCCGCGCTGGTAATGCGCCCGCGCCGTCCACAGCGGCTCGCCGGAGTGCGCGGGGAGAAACGTGGCCCAGGCCGCCACCGCCGCGTCCCACTGCTGCGATGCGCCCAGCGCCACCGCAATCCGGTACTCAAGCTGCGTCCGGCTTGGGGAGCGAGGCGGCGTAGCCCCCAGCAAAGATTGATACTCCGGCAGGGCCAGCGCATACGATTTTTCTGCGTAATGGCGGTCGGCCTCGGCGCGTGACACGGGAGCCGGCGCGGCGGCAGGCACCGCTTGGGGCGCAATCTGTGCTGTCAGCGGCGTCAAACCGGCGACCAGCGCAAAAGCGAGAAGCAGCAAGGCAAGGAGCAGCAGGGGGCGAGCGGCTTTCATGGGCAGGACCTCCAGAAACCAGGCGAACAGACTGCTATTTTACCTGATTTTGAGGCCTATCTATGCAGCGGCACGGGCCGGCGCGGCACAAGCTGCATCAGCACTTTTCCCGAAGGGCGCAGGGTCATAGTCGCCCAGGGGCGCATGTCCGGCTGCCCAACAGGCGTCATCTGGAAGCGCCGGGCAACGGACGCTAAAATCAGCGTTGATTCCAGCATCGCGAAGCCCTGCCCAATGCACACGCGCGGCCCGCCCCCAAACGGAAAATAAGCGCACCGGGGCAGGCCGGATGTTTCCCCCTCCAGCCAGCGCTCAGGCCGGAACTGGCCGGGATCGGGAAAAAAGCGGGCCAGGCGCTGCACCGGCCAGGGGCTGGTGATGACAAGCGCCCCCGCCGGCACCGCTTGACCGCCGATCTCGCACCGCCGGGTGGCCTGCCGGCCTGCCATCCACAGGGCCGGGTACAGCCGCAGCGTTTCCTTGATGACGGCCTGCGTGTAGGGCAGCCGGGGAACGTCTTCAGGCGTCGGCGCTTGCCCGCCGAGAGCCGTTTGCAGCTCGGCGGCAAGCCGGGCATCGGCCTCCGGGTGCGCCGCCAGCAGCAGGGCCGTCCAGGTCAGCGTCAGCGAGGAACTATCATGGCCCGCCGCCAGGAACGTCTTGACCTGCTCCCGCAAGCCGTGTGTTCCTACCGTGCCGCCCGGCTCCGCGTGCAGGCGCGACAGCAGCGTCTTTTCGCCGCTGCCGCCCGCCGCCGCTAACCCCTCGGCAATCAGGCCGTCTACTAACGCATTCAAGCGCCGCACTGCCTGCACTTCCCGGCGTGGGGGCGGCAGCGGCAGCAGGCCAAAGGCGCGGGCATTAAAGCACTCCATCAGCGTCGCCATGATCGCGGCGATCTCGTCCGTCACCGGGCGGAAGTCTACGCCCAGCAGCGTTTGTCCGATCACTTCCAGCGTCAGCCCGGTCATGTCCCGCAGAACGTCACGCGGCTGTCCCCCCAAGCTTTCCGGCCGCCAAGTGTCCAGCATCCGCTCTGTGAGAGCGACCACCGCGCGGCCATAGGCCGGAAGAACGCCGGGGTGGAACGCGGGCTGGCAGACGCGGCGCTGGGTACGCCAGGCGTCGCCGTCGCTGGTGACCAGGCCGTGCCCCAGTAGGCGGCGCACGGCGGCTGTGCGGAGCCACAGCGGCTTGATAAACTGCCGGTGGTCCGTCACCAGCACCCGCTCAATGTCGCTTGGGTTCAGCAGCAAAAACGCCCGCACAAAGGGCAGCCGCACCGGGACAACCTCTGCGCCAGTCTGCGTGCAGCGCATCAAAAACGCAAGCGGGTCTTCGCGAAACGCCGGCAGATGGCCCAGTACGGGATGACTTTTCAGCGGGCGGCTCAAGGGCGGAGAGATGGAAAAGGGGTTGCGCTGCGGCCCGGCAGGGGTGGCAGCCGTATTTTGGTCCATGATGTGAAAGTTGTACCCACTCTGCGGCTTTGTGTGTGGGAAGCCGGGTCCAAGCTGACCGCAAGGAGACATAATCTGTGTTATAATCTTATGGCGGCCAAACTTTCTTTCCAGGTGCCGCACCGCTTTTCGGCCTGTTTTTAGCCGATGTCATAGGAGATGCTATGTTTGCTGCCCTTCCGCCTTGTCTGACCCGGCGGTTTTGCGCCCTGCTGCTGCCGCTGGCCTGCCTGCCCCTCGCTGGCAAGCTGAACGCCCAAGCCCCGCCCCCACCGGCTTTGGTTGCCACGCACAGCTTTCTGCAAAATTATATCACTGACGTATATCAGGGGGAAGGTCCTGATGGTTTGATTCAAGGAAGCGACGGCTTCTTTTACGGCACAACACAAGGAGGCGGCTACAGTAGCAGCGGCATCCTCTACAAATTTCGGGGGGACGGCAGCGGGTTCGCCATTGTCACCTCGCTGAGTTTTGGCAGCGACAGCTCGCCCACCAGCATTACCCAGGGCAGTGACGGCGTTCTGTATGGAACTTCCTCTTACGGCACAGGCTTGCTTTTTCGTATCAACACGGACGGCACGGGCGGGGAGGCAATCCATGCTTTTGGCGGTGTTAGTCCTAACATTGATGGAATTGATCCTTCGGGGCGACTCGTGCAGGGCAGTGACGGCTACTTTTACGGTGCGACAAGTTCCGGCGGGTCAGGCGGCGGCGGCACATTGTTCAAGATTACGCCAGACGGCCTCACCTTTATTGTTCTCCATGTTTTCACCGGCAGCGGCAGCCCGCTTCAGTCAACGGATGCCAACGGCGCGATGCCCAGTGCGCTGACGCTTGGACCAAACGGCGTTTTGTATGGCACCACTCATGTGATCAACCCGACAAACAGCGATGCGATTTTCAAGATTAACACAGATGGCACTAACTTCACCGTTCTGTATGCTGCGCCGGCAGGTTATAGCACGAACTCATCAGCCACGTCCAGCCCCAACGGTCCGCTAACGCTTGGCGCTGATGGCGCACTTTACGGTGCAGCACGCGGAGGCGGTCCTTCAGGAACCGGTTCTTTGTTCAAGATCAACACGGACGGGACGGGATTCACGCTGCTTCACTCCTTCGCCACTGCCACTCCTTCGACAACTTACCCCTACCCTTCTGTCAATACAGACGGCGCAAGTCCTCTTGGCCTGGTTCAAGCCGGGGATGGCTATTTTTATGGCACGGCAAATTCTGGAGGCGCGAATGGAAACGGTACAGTATTCCGGATCAGTCCCGATGGCACAGTGTTTCAGATACTTCACTCTTTCACCGCGCTTACTGCTTTGATGACCTCGCCATATACCTCTACCAACCCAGACGGTGCAAACCCGGCAGCGCCCTTGACGGTCGGCAGCGACGGCCTAATTTATGGAACAGCCGCGGGAGGCGGGGCCGACAACGACGGCACGATTTTTCGGCTCGTTGCGTCGCACACGCATATTTTGTGGAACAAGACCGACGGCACGGCGTCGCTCTGGTCGGTGGACACGAACGGCAGCATTACCCACGCCGAGTATGGCCCCTACCCCGGCTGGACGGCCACGGCGGTGGCGTCCGGCGGGGATGGCCTGACGCACCTGCTGTGGAACCATGCGTCCGACGGCGAGATTGCTTTGTGGACTGTGACCGGCGCAGGCTTCACGCATCAAGAATACGGCCCGTATCCGGGCTGGGCTGCCGATGCCCTCGCCGCCGGGCCAAGCGGCCTGCCGGACGTGCTGTGGAACTACACAACGCCCGGCGGCTTCGGCAGCCTGAGCGCGGGTACGGCCTCGCTTTGGGGCGTCAGCGCCGACGGCAGTTTCCTGTATCAAGACTTTGGGCCGTTCCCCGGATGGACCGCCACGGCGCTTGCCATTGGCGGAAACAGCCTGCCGAGCCTGCTGTGGAACCATAGCGCAGACGGCGAAATCGCCCTGTCCACCGTCACGCCCTCCGCCGCCCCTAGCACCGCCGCGACCAGCACGCTGTACGGCCCCTTTGCAGGCTGGACGGCGACCGCGCTGTCCGCAGGCGCAGACTCCGTGCCGCACCTTTTGTGGAACAACGCCAATGGGCAGGCGTCGCTGTGGAACGTGAACGCGGACACCACCTACCAGCACTTTGAGTACGGCCCCTATCCAGGCTGGAGCGCCCGCGCCCTTGCCACCGGCCCCGACAACCTCTCGCACCTAGTCTGGGACTACACCGACGGCACCCTGAGCCTCTGGTCGGTAGACACCGGAACCGGCGCGTTCGCCTTCCAAAACTACGGCCCCTACTCCGGCTGGACCGCCGTCGCCGTCTCCGCCGGACCGTAAGCGGATCGCTTCTTAGACGCAAAACGGGCGCGGCGTAAGCCGAGCCTGTTTCTTTTTAAGTAACGAAAGCAGCCATGCCGGCCTCGAAAATTAGAAACCGCTTTACTTATGTTCGCCTGATTAGTTTAACCATCTTTTTCGGCCTGGCCTCGCGCAAGTTCGCGCTCCTGCTGCCGCCCTGGCTGGCGAAGAATGCCGGAGATATTTTGTACGCCGTGATGGCCTTCTGGCTGGCCGGGTTTCTGTTCCCGCGCCTGCCTACCCTCCGCATAGCCTTCATCGCCGGGGGGTTCTGCTTCGGCATCGAGTTTCTAAAATTTGTTCAAGCACCCTGGCTGGTCGCCGCCCGGCATTCCCGCGCCGGGGCGCTGGTCTTCGGCGTCGGCTTTCACGGGTCCAACTTGGTTTGCTATGCGCTGGGTGTCGCAGTGGCGGCTACGATGGAAAGAGTGTTCCTGAATCGGCCCCTTAGCCCCCAATAAGGGGGCAATAGGAACCCCTCCCGCTCGTTCCTGGCTCCCTCCCCCAAAGGGAGAGGGCAGGAAGTTTGTCCTTAGCCGCTGCGTTTTAGCATAAGGCTTTGGACTGTTGCGCTTTTCCCCTCTCCCTATGGGGGAGGGAGCCAGGAACGAGCGGGAGAGGTTCCTAATCCTGCTTACACCAGGCGAGAACGTCGCGGAAGCGCAGGGTTTCCAGAGCGCCGAAGAGGGCGTGGCGGCTGATGCGGGCGCGGGACAAGGCCGGGCTGGTCAGGCCGCACAGAAAGCGGGTCTGCTGGCGCGGGTCGGCCAGGGCATCGGGATGGGAGGCCAGCAGCGACTTCCAGGCGTTCATATCAAGCAAATCTTCGGGGGCAGGCGGGTCAGGAACCGGCGGCAGAACGGCGGCGCGGCCTGTCAAACAAAACGTGCAGTGGCCGCACGGCTCCCCTCGCTTTTCGCCGAAGTAGCCGACCAGGGCGTTGGTCTGGCAGCCTTCGCGCGTGACCAGCTTCAGCACCATGCCCAGGCGCTTGATTTCCGCCTGCTCGCGCCGGGTGAAGCGTTCCGCAAGGTCGGCGGCGAGGGCGTCCGCGTCGTCGGTCTCATGGCCGCGCGTGTATCTTTGGCGGACATCCGCGACTTTCAGCTTGGCCCAGCCCTGTTCTTCCAAATACTCCAAAGCCCGGACCACGCGGCGGCGGTCTACGCCTAATGCTTCGGCGGCTTCAGCGGGGTTCAGCGCGTACCAAACCGCGCCGCGCTTGGCGAATTGGAACAAGCCCTGCACGAAGTCGGCATGGACGCCCTGGAACTTGGCAATAATTTGGGGCAGCGGCAGCAGCGGCTGGACTTCGTAGCCCGCGTAGAATGGCGTCCCCTGCTTGAACACGCCGTCTATTTCCAAATACGTCAGCGCCGTTCGCAGAACCAACTGCCGGATGTCGTGGAGGTTGGAGAGCGAATACAGCGCAAGGTCAAACTCCGGGCCACGCGACAGAAGATCATCCAGCAGGGAGTGGAGCGCCTTCTCGGTCGGCGTGTCCCCATAGGCGAAATTCTCTAGTGTCGGCACGTCTTCCGGGCAAGCCAGCAGCTCCACGGTAGACTTGAGGCCGTCGCGCCCGGCGCGGCCAATCTCCTGCGAGTAGCTTTCCAGCGACTTCGGCAGGTTGTAATGGTACACATAGCGCACGGCGGCCTTGTCAATGCCCATGCCGAACGCGATGGTCGCCACGACAATGCCGGAGTCTGAGGCCATCCAGCGGTCCTGCACCGCCGCCCGGAGGGCGTCGTCCAGCCCGGCATGATACGCTTCGGCAGGAAAGCCCGCAGCGGCCAGCAAAGAGGCCACGCGCTCCGCCGTTTTTTGCAGCGTCACATACACAATGGTCGGCCCCGGCGGGCGCTTACCCAGGCGCTTCAGCAGCAAGGCATCGCGCTCTTCCGACAAGACCGGCATGATGCTCAAATTGAGATTAGGCCGGTAAAAGCCCGTCACAATCGCGCCCGCTTTGGGAATGGCGAACGCCGCTTCAATGTCCTTGACGACCGAAGGCGTTGCCGTTGCAGTCAGCGCCAGCACCCGCTCGGCTTGAACGGTCTTCGCGGCCTCGGCGATTTTAAGATAATCGGGCCGGAAATTATGCCCCCATTCGGAGATGCAGTGCGCTTCGTCCACGGCGAACAAAGCAATCTTCGTGCGCGAGAGCATAAGGACAAACCGCTCATTGTTGAAGCGTTCCGGGGCGACATACAGCAGCTTCAGCGTGCCGCTTTCTATCCCCGCCGTCACCCCCTGCACTTCTTCACCCGTCAGCGTCGAGTCAAGCCGCGCCGCCGCGATGCCGTGCTTGACCAAAAAATCAATTTGGTCCTTCATCAGCGCAATCAGGGGCGAGACCACGAGCGTTAGCCCTTCGTAGCGCAGGGCGGGCAATTGGTAGCAGAGCGACTTGCCGCCGCCGGTCGGAAAGACCGCAAGCGCCGCACGGTGTTCGTGCAGGGCGCTGATGACGACTTCCTGGCCGGGCCGGAACTCGGAGAAACCGAAATGCTTTTCTAAAAGCTGTGCCGGATCGTCTGTCATCCCCTGCGCCTGCGTCGTTGTGTTCATTGTGGATTTCCTTGGCGCAAAAAGTGGTAAAATAAAAGCATGAGCAAGTCTGGTGTCGGGGTTATTCTGCTTGGGGGGGGGGCACTCCTGCTTTTGACCCGTCCGTCTGCGGCGCAGGTGACAGTGGCGGGACCGGCGACGCCGACCGCACGCGCCCTGACGCTGTGGTTCCAGCAGCATGTTCCGGCAAAGTTCCAGACGCGGGACAAAGTGGAAGTGCAGGCGCTTTCCGACGCCGCAATGGACGATTACCTGCATACGGATGACGACGAGGACACGCAAAATAGCGACACGCAAAATAGCGACACGCAAAATAGCGACACGCAAAACAGCGACGCACAAAGCGATGCCGACAGCGACGAGGAAGTAGACGGCGTTTTCACCGACGACCCGCCGCAGATTTTCCTGCGTATTTCCGACCCCAGCCGGCCGGATTTTGCGACGTTCGCCCACGAATACGGCCACTATGTCTGGTTTGACCTGATGACGAAAGACGACCACAAGCGGTACAAGGCGATTTATGACCGGCAGAAGTCAGCGCACCGCCTCGTTTCCGAGTATGCCGCCGAAAGCCTGGAAGAAGGCTTTGCTGAGGCTTTTTCGGCAGACATCGTTGACCCGGCATCGCTTCAGCATCAGGACCCGCTTTCGTACCAATTTCTCAGCCGCTGGCCGAAGACGCAATGAAAGAAAGGACAATGACGGCCACGGCGCGGGCCGCCCGCCCCGAAGAAACCGATGCCGTGCTGGAAATCTTGTGCCAAGCTTTCGGCCTGGATGTCCAGGCCGCGCGGCCCATCTTCTACGCCGATCCTTTCTTTGATCTGGCCTGCAAGCGTGTTCTGCCCTTGCCCGGCGTCGGCATCGTGTCATGCCTGACCGTGGTTCCTACTCTGCTTCGTGTCGGCGGCGTTCCGCTGCCTGCCGCCGGCATTGCCGGAGTCGCGACCCGGCCTGCCTTTCAGCGCCGTGGCTTTGCGGCCTCGCTGCTGGCTGCGACGGTGCCGGCGCTTTACGCGGGGCTTGGCTTTCCGGTGGCTTTGCTGCACCCGGTTTCGGCCCCGTTCTATCAAAAACTTGGCTGGGACTACGCTTCGCGCCAGGTTCGCTGGCTTTCCGTCCCCGCGTCCCTGCCCCGCTTCCCGGAAGCCGCCTATGTGCGGCCTGCCCTAGACTCGGACTGGCCTGCCATCGCCGCCCTGCACGACGCGCAGACGCGCGGCGGCACGGGATCGTTTCAGCGGGATAAGCGCCGCTGGCAGCTTATTCGGCTGCCCGCGCCGGGCCGGGAAGTGTTTGTGTACGAACAAAGCGGCGCGATCACGGGCTACTGTGTTTGGGAGCGGCAGGACGTGCTGCATTTGCTGGAAATGGAAGCCGGCGCAGACGATGCCCGGCGCGGCCTGGCTGGATGGGTGGCCCGGCAGCCGGATGCGCTGGTAGAATGGGCGGCTTCCGAGGCCCAGTTGGATGCCTTTGGCCTGTCGGGGGCGGGGCTGACGCCGGACCCCGGCGTTATGCTGCGGATCGTTAATCTGCAAGCCGCGCTCGCGCATCTGCACCCAGCCCTTTACGCGCCGGTGCTGGCCCAGCGCAGCACGGCGCTGACTGTTTGCGCGGACGACGCGCTTTGCCCGGAAAACACGCAGCCGCTTCGCCTGACTGCGGGCGGCATCGCTCCTGTCGACCGCATCGACGGCCCGTGGCTCCATGCCGACATTCGTGTTTGGGCCCGGCTTTACTTCGGCGACCTGCTGCCTTCGGACGCCGCCGCTCAAGACCTGCTGGCCGCAGATGATCCGCAGACGCTTTTCTTAGCTGACCGCCTGTTCCCCCGCCGGCAGCCGTATGTCGCCCCACTGGACCAGTTTTAGCTGCCGTTGTTTTAGAGGCAGCATCTTGAGAAGCCGGGTACAATAGCACGAATACAATTATTGTAACCGGCGCTTCTAGTGCCGGTTCCGAATTCTTTTTCAAGGAGACTTTATGGCATTAACGGAACGGTTTTACGGCGCGAACACGGCGGGGACTTCCCGGCCAATTACAGACTTCGGCCTGAGCGATACCAAAGGCGTGTACCAGTACACCGCCAAGCTGCGTGTTAAGGGCCTTTTGGTGGTCGTCTTCTTTTCGCCGGATTCGCCTCCTTCGGTCAAGGCGCTGGAAACGGTGCAGTCGTGGACTGCCGAGACGCCGACGCAGAAATGGACGGCCCTGGGCGTTGCCGAAGGAGACCGCCCGGCGCTGGCGCAGTTTGCGGAGGTGCATGGACTGACGGATGTTTCGGTGCTGCTGGATTTTGAGCTGTACCAGACGCGCATGTGGGGCGTCTCGCATCTGCCGAGCGTGTACCTGGTAGACGGCAAGACAGGCCGGGTGCTGCACAAAATTGTCGGGGATGATGACAAAGCGCTGGGTGGCATGAAGCAGATGCTTCGGAGCGAGGTAGACAAGCTTGTCGCCGCCGAAGAAGCGGCAAAAGCGGCGGCGGACGCGGCGAAAAAAGCGGAGGAAGAAAAGAAGGCCGTCGAGGCCGTGAAAGCCGCCGAAGAAAAAAAAGCCGCCGAAG
>CAXUBO010000018.1:23826-32305 GCA_964249345.1 uncultured Armatimonadales bacterium
GAAAAGAAGGCCGTCGAGGCCGTGAAAGCCGCCGAAGAAAAAAAAGCCGCCGAAGCGCCGAAAGCGGCAGGTGGCGGCTCCTAGCACAACCTCTTAGCTCAGCACATGAGCGAGATAAAAGAGCCTCACCCGGTCTTAAATGTCCGAGTGAGGCTCTTTGAATTTTATGATGCAAAAAGAAGCCGCCGACGCAATCCCAGCGCGGCGGCGGCTGCCCTCACGAATGGAGCGGCAAGTTAAGGAGATCACGTCTTTGTAGACGCGAACCGCCGACCAAATGTTCCCCTTTTGTTTGGTTTCTAGGACAAACCCGCAAATATACTTGGCTTTTGTCTGCCTGTTTTGCCACTTTTTTTGCGCTTTTGTAACCCACACTACTGCCAGCCGAGACCGGCGAAGTCAAAGTTAATCTTCTTGGTCCGCGTGGAATAGTAGAACGTCAAATCCCGGCCCAGAATCCGGCGGCTGATGGAATACTCGGTGTCGTGGTAGCTGTCGGTGAGGTAATGCTCCAGCGACGCTGCCAGGCCGATGCCCCAGTTGTTGTTGATCCGGTACTGGACCGTGCTGAACAAGCTGTGGTCGTTCAGCGGCAGGCCGTAGCTGCCGGAGAAACTTGTCGTCAGGCGCGGGCGCAGTGTGGCCGTATAAGTGGCCGTCAGCCGGTGCTGGGTCGTGCTTTGCAGAAGCGCCTGCAAGGGGTTCAAGCCCGACGACGACGTTCCGAGCTGGCTCAGCAGCGGATCATAACTGAACGAATAGTTTAGGCTCAGGAGGTCGGCGCGGCGGAACGTGCGGGTCACGCCCAGGTTCGCTGAGATTGTTGGGGCGAAGGTACGCTGCGTGTCGCTGTACGCCTGCCCAATCGAAATCGAGTCGGTGACTTGGGTGCGCTTGTCCAGATGCACCGGTGCGGTAAAGAAGCGAACAGCCGCCGATGTTGTCTGCACCGGAGTGATGATTTTGCCCGTTGTGGGAGAAGTCTCGGACAACTGGCCGCGCCCTTCGCTGAGGTCTGTCGTGTAGTTCAACCCGGAATGGCCGATCATGTGCGGCGTCGTTTGCAGGTAGGTATTGAGGGTGGCACTGCTCGCGCTGTAGCCGCCGTTGCCGGGATCATTGCTGCCGGACGCGCTGATGTTCAGCGAAAACCCGCTAAATTGGCGCGACACGTTGGAAGTCGCGTACAAGCTGCGATGCTCCGGGTAATCCACGAGAAAGTAGGACGAAGTCTGCTCGTCCAGCCGCTGCGTGTGGTTCCACTGCGCTCCCCACTCCGAGCGCGTAATGCCGCTGACAAGGAACTGGCCGGAGCCGACATGGCCGACATCGTAGGTCTGCTCCAGGTCCAGCGCCATGCCGTGACGTGCGTTCTGCTCGCCGAAAAACGAGGAGCCGGCGCTGATCGTGCTGCCGGCCCCGCCCACGGCGGCGTTCCGCAGATAGACCGCTCCCCGGCTGTGCGTCGTGACGTTGTAGTAGAACGGCACATTGACAAAAATCCCCGCCGAGCCGACCCCGACAAGCTGCTGGCCGAACAACTGGTCCGTGTTGATCGGCATGACATGGTACATCAGCGATAGAACTTTGCGGCCATCGCTGTAAATTGTCGCCCGCCGGAACTGAAGCTGGGAAGTCGGATCGGCGGTGATGGCGCGGGCGGAGATTACGACGCGGCTGGCGGACAAATCCACAAACCGGTATGGGTTGGACAGCAAAGGAAGCTGGGCGGGATCGACCGGCTGCTGCATGGTCTCTAGGTCAGCGCCGGTGACGGTGACGGCTTCGGCAGTTCCGGCGAGGATGGCGGTGCCGGAGGAGTTCAACAGGTCATAGCGCAGCTCCGACGCCCGCATGGTGTGGCGTCCGCGCTGCAAGACCGCGTTCCGGGCCAGCACGGTCTGAGTCTGCAAATCCACTTGCAGCGCGTCGGCGGTGATGTCCAGGGCTTTGTAGTCTAAATGTGCGGAGCGGTTCTTGCCGTTGGCTTCAATGATGCGCGTGTCGGCGCTGTAAATGAGGTACTGGGGACAATCAATCCGTATCCAGCGGGCATCTTTGTCAAACAGCGACTCGCGGTCCGCCGTGAACTCCACGGACGCGCCGGAGGTGGTTGTCCCTTGCAGGCCGCTGCCGAAGGCCGTAGCGGTCACTTTTGCGGTCCCGGCGGTAGACACGCTGGTCAAGGAAACGCGGGCAACGCCGGACGTTGTGGAGGCCGTGTCCGGCGTCAGCGTCCCCAGCGTGGTGGTAAACCGAACCGAAGTGCCGTCCGGGGCCGCATGGCCGCCGCTGTCCTGCACCGTCGCGGTGACAACCGTAGAGCTTCTGCCGTCGGCATAGATAACATCCGGCGCGGCGGCGAGGGTGATCGTCGCCTGCCCGGCGGCAAGGCCGGGCCGAGCCGTCAGCAGCAGGGCCGTCAGCAGCAGACCGACCATCAGCAGTAACAAAAGCGCGGTGCGAGGCAAGAAGATCATGGCAGTGCCTTGAAAGGAAAAGAAGGATGGCAAGAGAAAGAGCGAGACCTCACCCCGGCGCAAGCGCCGACCCTCTCCTTAGCAAGGAGAGGGTGAGAACAGAGCGGAAAATAGATTGCTGGGCTTAGACACTTCTTGTTCTTGATTATCTTTACCCTCTCCTTAACAAGGAGAGGGTCGGCGCTTGCGCCGGGGTGAGGTCTTCCCGCTAGATGCCTGTCGGCGGCGACGGCGGCGTGCCGCCGGTGGTGGTTCCCGTCGTTGTGGTCGTCGTGGTGGTTGTCGTGCCGCTGCTGTGGTGGCTGGTGTGGTGCGAGGCGGTGACGCCAATCGCAATTGCCCCGGCAACCAGCAGGCCCAGCACAGCGTCGCCAAGCTTGTTGCTGTGGTGAACACGGGTGTCCCGCTTGAGGGGAGCCTGCGCGATCCTCCCGTTCAGGGCGGAAACGACATGGCCCGCTGCATCATTGATGGCGCTTTGCAGCAGGGCCGCCGGGTCATCCGCGCTGGTGAACGAGACGCCTTTGCCGGTGTAAGCCAGCGCTCTGACGGCCCGGCCTGTCTGCGTGGAGTAGAGCGTCGCGGTGATGGTGACGCTGACCGTGCGCGTCTGCGTGTCCGTTTGAATAGCCTCAATCGTGCCGAGCAGGTAGCCGTCGGTTGCGATTTCGTCCGCCAGCTTGCGCCCTTTGGCGGAGGAGTCATACGGCGGCGCGACATCCGTTTCCGTGATGCCGGCGACCCCGGAGTCCGTCACCGCCCGCTGTATCTGCGGCAGGGTCGGGGAAAAGCTGTCGGCCTTGTAGCGCCCGATGACGTTCAGGCGCATCTTGATGGCATTTTCCACCTGTGCGCCCACCAGCTCGCCGTCAAAGCCGGAAGCCGGGTCCACTTTAGATGCGAACGGGAACATCAGGATGGTGTGGATCGCGCCTTCGTTTTCCGGCACCGTCGGGATGTGGATGCTCGCAAGATCGGCGGCGGTGGACGGCGCGGCCCCCTGCGCCTGAGCGGCGGCAGGAAGCAGCAGCGCACCGGCGGACGGCAGCGCAAGGGAGATCGCCAGCGCCAGCGCCAAAGGCCGCATGGCTTTCCGGCGCTGCGGAAGCAGCGTGAATGGTCGGGTTGTCAAAATCAGTTCCTTCCTTCAGTTTCCTGTCAGCGGTGGCGAAAAGCCGGCTTCAACGCTCCCCCCGGCCCCCACCCCAATAAAACCCAAATAATGGGGGAGCCAGATAAAGAGTAGCCCAGCGGCTCATTTCTGTATTGCTCCCCCATTATTGGGGGCCGGGGGGCGCTTGAATATGGTTAGAAGCGGCCCCGGTGCGGGACAGTGCGGAGCTTGTCAATCGAGCTTTTCAGCGAGGCAGCGCCGGT
Organism: uncultured Armatimonadales bacterium; assembly: GCA_964249345.1. GTDB lineage: Bacteria > Armatimonadota > Armatimonadia > Armatimonadales > Capsulimonadaceae > JANXMY01. Next base: position 27,684 of record CAXUBO010000018.1, read on the forward strand.
CAAGCCGAGGTTGACGGGGTCGCTGAATACATAGCTGTTGCCGTAGTTTGACTGCCCGTTGTCCGCCGAGTTCCGAGCGCCCACCCGGTAAAAGAGCGTGCCGCTGCCGGGGAAGTCGGTGTTCAGGTTGATGTTGTTGAACACAACCGCCGTGCCTGACGCCACGGAGATTGTTCCGGCAGTTGCGCCTTCCTGGTTCGGGTTCGTCTGCGGGTTCGGGACGTTGTAAGCGCCGATGGCCGCGTGGTACGTCTTCGTGTTGGTGCTGAAGTTCAGGTCGCTGCTGATTTGCAGAATGTAATCATTCGCGCCGGCAGTGGCTGGGACCGTGACGTTGACGTTGGCCGCGCCGGTGGAAGTGACCGAGCTGGCGGTCGGCGCAACCGGCACGATGTAGGTAATCGTGTTGGTATTACGCAGGCTGGTCAACTGGAACGTAGCATAATGTCCAGTGACCGGGTTGCCGTTGTTGGTGTTGGTGTTGCCACTTGTGTTGGTGGTGCCGCTGCCGGCTCCGTTGGTCGTGCCGCCGGTGCCGGTGTTGGTACTGGTTGTGGTTCCGGTATTGGTGGTGCCGTTGCCGGTTGTTCCGGTCGTTCCCGTGCCGGGGTTGATGCCCGTGCCGGTGGTAGAGCCGGTGTTCAAGGTTGACGGCTGAAGGTATAAACCTTCAACCGAGTAATACACGCGCTGACCGAAACCGAGTCCGGTTCCGGGAATGCCGTTAGCGAAAGCTGAGGTGACTACTCCACCAGTCGTCCCAGTTGTTCCCGTCGTAGTTGTCGTTGCCGTCAAACCAAATGTGGTAGATGTCAATGTGTCTAGTGTTGTGCTGTCCGACGGATCAGGCTTGGAAGCAACAATGGATGTCTTCAAGTTGAAGTCGTCATAGACTACCAGATTCTTGCTGGCCTGCGCGAGAAGCGGCACCTGCCCAAAGCCATTCGCGCCGAGGACGCCAAAGCCACCGGTATTTGTCGTTGTGCCGGTGTTCGTAACCGTGCCGGTGTTGTTGCCGAGGTTGTACGAGGAAGACGGAACGACGCTGCCAATAGTATTAGTGAGCAGGTACTCGGCGTTGGACAACGCCGTCGGTGCATCGCTGCGGTAGACGTGGAATTCAAAAAAGTTTGAGGCGTCAATTGCGCCGATGCCTGCCGAGATTTTGACGGCCACCGGGCGATAACCTGCCGCATACGAGAGGCCGGCAGGGATGTTTGTTGCACCGCCGCCAATCGCATCCACGCGGCCTTCAGACGCGGAAACGCCGGAAACATTCGCGCCGCCGAGCGACGTGTCCGTGCCTCGGTGGCCGACATCAATGGCGGCCAGCAGGAGCGCCCCGGAAAGGACGGCCAGCAGGATGCCGCCCAGCCCCTTGAAGGCGCTGGCATGGCCCGGCGTGGTCGGCGCGTCTGCGGAAAGGTCGGCGGAAGTCGCGGTTTGATAGGACCCCGTCGTTTTGTTCACCGTGTAGTCCGGCATGTGGAAAATCGCCGTGGCCCGGTCCCCCGGCTCAATGCCGAGGCCGATGTCCGTGATCTCGGCGTTTGCGTCGTTGTCGGTCGGCTCCGCCACCCGGATGGTGCCGACGTACTGGCCGCGCCGGGAAACCAGCATGTCTAGGCCGGGCCGGATGCCGTCGCGCGAGCCTTTGTTGATCGTGACGGTGACGTTATGGCCGTTCAGCGTGTTGTTGCCGGAAATCAGCACCGTCGCCACCGGCAGGTCAAACTTGCTGAGCTGCTTGACGGCGTTGAAAGTGGCATTGCCGAACGCTTCATTCACAAGCCCCTCTTCGTCATCCACCGGAATCGCACGCGGGTTGGAGACCCCTTCCGCCAGAGCGCCGTTCAGCAGGTAGCCGGACTTCGGATCAACGACTCGGACGGCGATGCTGACCCTTGCTTGACGGCGGTCCCGCGAAAACGAGATGGAGGAAATCTCACCGGCGACAATCGCATCCACGCCGAGCGACTGCCCCAGCCGCTCAATGCTGGTCAAGTTCAGCGGCGGCGTCAGGTTCTCATTCTGAATGCCCGTCACGATCTGCTCACGCGGCAGGACCGTGTAGCGGTTCAGCTTCGCAAGCTGGACGACGAACGAATCGGACGCCAGCCGCCCGACATCGCTGCTGCCGTAGCCGGATGGGTTGGCGAAGTCAAGCACGGCCCAAACCGGCTGCCGGGCCGCCAGACCCTGCGCCTGCACGGCGCTGATGCGGATGAGAAGCAGGCTCAGGATGGGCAAAGCCATCAGGGCCGAAAGCAGGAAGCTGAGGGGCCGCGTGCTCCAATGCTTTTTCAAATGTTTCACTGAGTGAAGTTCCTCCTAAAGTCGTTGCCGCAAAAATCACTGTCGCCAAGATCGCTGTCGCCGAAACTGCTGCCGGGCGGCAGGCCGGCACGGGCGATTATCCCGCGCCGGTCCTGCCGGCTATTTCCCGGTAGGAATGCTCATCGTGACCGGCGTGTAGACTTCAATCCAGTAACCCTGCCAGGGCTGAAGTGTCGCGCCTGCACTGAGGGCCTGGTACGACGACCCATTGTACGAATACAAGGTCGGCGAAACTAGATGGTAGGTGCTGCTTGTCGCATCCGCGAACGAATGCGGAATGCCGTCCGAGCCGGTGAACGTCAGGCTACTGATCGGAATGCCCGCCGTGCTGGGAGCGCCGATCTGGTTCCAGGCTGGGTTCAAGCTCACTTGGACCGATCCGGTGACCGTGGTTCCGGCCTGCGTCACCGGCGTGGCGTTCTTCAGGTACACCCAGTAGCCGATGCCGGGCCGCAAAGCGTCGGCAGGCGCGTTCGGGTCCAGCGCATATGCGCCGACCAGCGGGTTCCAGACCGCGACATTGGAGCGGTTGCCGTTTGCCGCCGCTCCCGTCGCTGCCGTGTTCAGCGTTCCAAAGAGGCCGCTGAAGCCGAGGGCGCTGTAATCAAACGGCGTGGAAACGAACTGGATGCCCGCCGGGAACACATGCAGCGGAGCCAGCCCGGTGGTGCCGGTGAAGTCGGCGCGGACAAAGCCGTTGGCCGGGACCGTAACGCTCTGGGAAGGCGACGAAACGCCGTTCTGGGACGCGGTCACGGTGTAGGTGCCTTGCGGCAGTGTCACCGGGCCGTAGTTGATGGAGCCGCTGCCGTCCGGCGCCGCCGTGGCCGTGCCGGAGGAAGTCGGCGCGGGCGTGACTGCCACATTGGTCGCCGTGTTGACAATCGTGATCGTCACTCCGGCCAGCGGCGTCGTGCCGCCGGATGCCGTCACCAGGCCGCCGAGCGTGCCGTTCTGAACAGCGCCCAGGACAATGTCCGGCACAGCCGTTGTGGTTGCGCTGGTGATTGTCACCTGGGTCGGCGTGGAGTTGCCGTAGCCGGTGGCCGAGGCGGTGACAATGTAGCTTCCCGCCGCCAGGCCGCTGGCCGGGAACGTATACGTTCCATCCGCCTGCGTTGTCGCCGTCTGCGTCACGCCGCCGCTGTTAAAGAAGACGGTTGCACCGAAAATCGGATTGCCGTTAGTATCTACGACGCGCCCGGAGGCATTTCCCACGCCGGGGGTCAGCTTAAAGTTGACCGTGATGGTCTGGCCGGTGACAACCGCAACCGGGCCCGCAGTGGCCGCAGAGCCGGTGAAGGTTGCCGTTCCCGTGTAAGTGCCTGCCGGAACATTGGCAAGCGTGTAGGTGCCGTTTGACTGCGTGGTTGTCCGCTGCGTCGTGCCGCCGCCGCTGGGCGTGAATGTCACGGTCGCGCCGGAAACCGGAGCGCCGGAAGAGTCCGTCACGACGCCGGTGATGCTGCCCTGGCCGGCTGGCTGAAGCGTCAGGTTTGCGCCGGCGACTGCGACATCGCCTTCCACAGTGAACACCGTGCCTTTGTTGGAAACGGCTTCGGTGTAGCCGTTGGCATAAGCGACCAGGGTGTAGACGCCGGTTTCCACGCCGCTGATGGTGTAGTTGCCGGAAGAGTCCGTGGTTGCGCTGAACGTCCCGCGTCCTGGAATGGCCGGGCCGTTCGCGGACGCAAGGTACACCGTCGCGCCGGGAATGCCTGACCCAACCGTGTTGTTGCCGGTCGTCGCCCGGATGGTGCCGGAAATGGAGCCGGTCCGCAGGTAGGAGACGATGTTATGCAGGATGTTCTGCCGCTGGTTGCGGGCGGCATACAGGATCGGGTTCGGCTTGAACTGAAGCGTCTGCTTGTAGTATTCCGTAGACAGGGCTTCCAGGCCAAACGTGGAGTAGACCACGCGGCTGCCGGTGCCGCCGGCTGCCAGAAGGCTTTCCGAGTAGATCAGGCCGACGCCGCCGGGAGCGGAAGCGGCGTTGACGTTGCCCGCGTCCGTCTGCCCAATGGTGTTGGTAAACGGCTGAAGCGTCAGGTCCGTGTGGACGTTCGCGCCTGCATTCGGCTTGATCGTGTCAATCTGGGCGACCACCGAGTTGGTGTTGTTGAACTGCTCCGGGAAGCCCTGAATGTAGGGGCCAAGCTGGTCCAGCGAGCCGTCCGTGCGCCAGTTGCCGAAGTTGCCTGCGTTGGGGTTAAAGCTAATCTCAAAGATATTTCCGCCGAAGTTGTTGGAAATAATGATTGGCCGGGCGCTTGGCGCGACAGTGA
>CAXUBO010000018.1:32405-38157 GCA_964249345.1 uncultured Armatimonadales bacterium
TGGCGGCAGTGTTGCCGCCTTCCGGGATGTGCGTTCCCTGATTGGAGGAAACCAGCGTAGCGTTCAGCACATCCGACAGGAAGCCGCCGGTGGTGTTGTTGACCGTACCGTTTTGGGTCAGCGCCGAGCCGACATCCTGGCCGGAAACGCACAGACGCCCGCCTGCCTTGACAAATGCCCGCAGGTTCGTCTGCGTGCTTGGGTCTGCAAGTGTTCCCGGTCCGGCCAGAACATCGCCGGTGAACGGCGAAATCCAGACGATGCACCGATTGGCAACCGCCACCGGGCCGGCGGCGACAGAGACCTTTGTTGCACCGGACGCATCGCTGACAGCAGGCTGAGTCTGGATTGTCGGCTCATACGCGGCGTAAATGGACGCCGGCACCGGGCCGCGCGACAGGGTGCGCCAGAGGCTGTACTGCTGCGAGCGCACCTGCGGCAGACCTTCCGCACTGCGGCCGTTGTCATCAATAAAGCGGTCGTAGTAGGAATTGACGCCGAGGCCGTTCAGCGGCAGGACCGGAATGCTGTAGTTTTCCTGGAAGCCAAGCGGGTTGTCCGCCGGGTCGTAGCTCGTGCTGAGGTCAAGCACTTCCGGCTGCGGGTTGCCGGCATTCGCGCCGGTATAAACGGCATTGCGGTAAATCGCGTTCGGCAGCAGGCCGGCATCAATGTCCGAAACGTAGGACTCGGCACCGAACAGCTTGGGAACCAGGTTCACCAGGCCGCGCTGGCCGCCGAAGGTGGACGCCGCGAACTTCTGCCCCAGCGCATAGTCGCTGACGAGCAGGATGTCGTTCGTGGTGTCTGCCGCTGCGGTGCTGAAGCCCCAGACGTTGTCGTAAATGCGCCAGTTGCTGCCGGGAACGCCGGGGCTGCCGGGAGCAGCGACCAGAGGCACATAATTCGGCGGCGGGGCCGCCAGATCAAACGCGATCACGTCCAGGAAGAAGTCACTGCCGGTGGCAGGCGTCCGCAAGGTGACGCTGTAAAGGATGCCGCCCTGGCCGTCCTGCTGGGCAGCCGGCAGGCGGGTCATCTGAAGGTATTCCGTCGCAGGCCGCACCACATACGCGGCGTTGCCGCTGAACGGCTGCTGATCGTCCACACCCGCCAGGTAGTACGGGTTGGTGAAGTCGGTCGGCACGGTGTCAAGACCCGCGAAGTTCGGGTTCACAACCTGGCACTCGTATTCCGGCCCGGTCGGGATGAACTTGGTCGGATCGCCGCCCGGAAGCTGGGCGGGGTTCATGTTGGCATCCAGCACCTGCTTGCCGTTGGCATCCAGGACCGGCTGCGCGTTGAAGCCGCCGCCGTCACGGCCCACCGAGATCGTGTCGGACTTGTTGGCGGTTGGCGCAAGCGGCGCGGAAACTGCGTTCGGGCTGTTATTTACCCCGGACTCAGGCCCGTCAATGCCGCCGACAGAGCCGCGCTGCGGGAAGAACTCATTCACGCCGTTGATGTTGAACTGGTTGTAGCCGGTGTAAAGGCCGCCGCCGAAGCGGCCGGTCCCACCCGTATCAATGCCGTCCCCGTTGATGAGCAGGTCCGAAGAACCGCTGTCCTGGCTTTGCAGGTTGTTTGTCTGGAGGCGGAACGCCGGGTCATGGGCAAAGACCTTGTGCTCCAGGTTATTTGACCCGGAAGCGGTCTGGTACTTTGAGTTCGGGTTCTTGATTTGCAGGTAGATGTTGTTGTCGTCTACCCCCGCTTCACGGTCGCTCAGGCGCACCGTAATTGTCGCGTACTGGCCGGGCGTGATGCCGGTGCGGCTGGAAACCGCCGCGTTGTAGGCGGTTCCGGCGTTGACATGCAGCACTTCGTTGCCGTTGTAGGGAACCAGGGTCGGCGGGTCCAGATTGACCACCTGCGACTCCAAAATGCCCGCATAGCTTGCGCCCACCGTGCCGCCGTTGCCGAGAGCACCGCCCGCGCCGATGGAAATTGCTGTTTCCGAGGCGGCTCCCGTGCCGGGCGTCGTGTAGGTCACGCTGCGGTTGGACGAGTAGGCGATGCTGAAGACTGTGCGAAACGGCGACCAGGTCGGATAAATGTCGTCATACGCATTGCCCGGATCGCTGGTGTTAAGCTGGGTCACCAGATTGCCCTGGCCTTCCGGCACAATCGCTTCCTGGAACACGGCAGCGACCTGGTAGAAGTATTCGGAGCCGAAGTTGACGTTCGGGTCCGTAAACACTGTGGTGCGGCTGGTCGTGCTGGGCGCAATCGTCTGGTAGATCGTGCCGGACTCAGTGCCGGCCCCGCTGACCGGCGGCTCATTGTCACCCGTCGGGCTGCCGGCGGAGCGGAAGATGTTGTAGGCAGCCGGAAGCTGTGCGCTCCTATTGATGATGTTGACCGTCGTGAACGGGTTTTGAGTAGAAATGTTGTTGACTACCGTGGTGGCGGACCCGCCGAAAACGCCGGAAATCTGCGGTGTGGTGCTTGCGTTAAGGGTGTTGACCGGACCGAGCGTGCCGAAGCCGCTGGAGCGGGCCTGGTTCGGGTCCGCCAGGATTTCAATGCCCTGGACAATCGGCGGGTCGCCGGAAACGGGATTAAAGGCCAGCGTGATCGCGCCGCGCGGCGCGATGTTGAGATTTTTATTGTTGAACGTGTCGTTGTTCGGCACAGTGACTAGATACTCAACGACAACCGCTACCGGCTGACCGGCGGTCGGCGATGTGGTCGTCAAGGAAACATCCTTGCGGACAAACGCATTGCCTGGGGCCGGCGTCGGCGTGTTGGCGACGGTAACGCTGGTTTGCACCGTGGTGAAGCCGGGATCAGTGATGGTCAGCGTGTAAGTGCCGACCGGCAGGTTGGCGTAGTAGTTGACCGCCTTGCTGTCGCCGTTCGGCGGCGCGGGCGAGTTAAACGATGCGCCGCTTGTCAGGATCGCGACAATGTTGTTGTTCGCGTCAATCACCGTCACGGTCGCATTCGCCAGCGCGGCGGCTGGGGTGGTGCTGGTGATCAGGCCGCCGAGCGTGCCGACGCTTGCGCTTGTTGTTGCTTGCAGGACAAAGTTCACGGTCGGCGGCGTAGCCGCTGTAACCGTGACTTTCTGGGTCTGCGTGGTAAAGCCGCTGCTGACGGGCGGCGTCGCCGTGATGTAGTAAGTGCCGGGCGCAATCGTGACCGGGCCGTAAGCGCCGGTGGAGCTGGTTGTGACCGGCGAAGGGCTTGTCACGACAGTGCTGCCGCTCGTGGCGTCAATGACTGAGATGACAACGCCGCTCAGGCCGGTGCCGGTCGCGCTGCCCAGGGTGACGTCGCCGCTGAAAGTCGCGGTGCCGGGGGACAAGGCGAAGTCCGCGCGGGTAAAGACTGCACTGTTGATAGTGACGACTTTGGACACGCTGCCGTAGCCGGGCGCGGAAGCGACAACCGTGTATGTTCCTGACGTAATCGCCCCGTTGTAGTTGATTGGGCTGCCCGTGCCGCTAGGATTAGGGTCCGCAACAGGAGGCGTGAACGTCTGGAATACAGCCGGAGTTGTGGCCTGAATGGTCACTGTCGCGCCTGACAGAGCCGTGCCTTTGGAAGCGTCCGTGACGAGGCCGTCAAGCTGGCCGGGCGACTGCTGGGCGATGCGGACAATGTCGATGTTCGGCTCGGTGATGCCGCCGTTGACGGTGACGTTGAAGATGCGGGCGCCGGCAGCCGTGTCTTTCGGATCGGCCAGGTGCAGGCGGACGCGGTAAGTCGCGTTCGGCGTCAAGTTCGGGAACTGATAAGTGAACGTCCCGGAGCGGTCGGTCTGGTAAATCTGCGGCGGCGTGCCGGGGTCCCCAGCCGTGTTGAAGACGATGGGTGGGTTCGCCGGCGGGTCAGCGGTTCCACCTGTGACGATGAACGAGGGAAGCCCGGTATTCGGGTTGATAAAGGTATCGGGAACGTAGCCGCCATAGGTCTGAGCGCCGGTCGTGCCGCCGGCGTTGACTTGGTATACCGGGCCGAACGGCTGAATTACCGAATTCAGCGGCGTGGACGACGCTTCGTTGGAGCGGCTGCTTTGGCCGCCGGCCTGCGTGTTTTGCAGCAGCTTCAGGTAATAAATGTCATGGGGCTGTCCCTGCGCCGCGCCGCGCGAAAAGGCAATGTACTCAAAGCCGGGCGCGGGGTTCAGGTAAGGGTTGGTCTGGGCGGACGACCAGGCCGGCGCAAAGTTATCCGTGCCGGAAGCCGTCACCGGCAGGCCGGAGGGACCGGTGGTACTCCCGGAGAAGGTGACAAGAGCGCCCCCGGAAGTCACCAGAAATATGGACCGATTGGAAGCTGCCGTCGTTCCGGTCGCGGCGCTTGTCAGAATGATGGACGTGTTCGGGTCTGCGGAGGGCGCTGCGCCCGTGGCCGCAATTTGCGTTCCGGTGGACGCGAAGGCTAGGAACTGGCCGTCCTGGGAGAAGGCCGGATCGGTATCGTCGGCGGGGCCGTCGGTCAGCTTCGCGGGCAGCGAGATCGTAGACTGGCTGTACCCGCCGGTGCTGCGGTACAAAAAGTAAAGATGCTGATGGCCGGCGTAGGTGCCGGTGACGCTCAGCGCGGAAAAAACGACTTCGTCATCGTTGCCGGGCGCGAACGCCGGGCGCTGGATGCCGTTAAATCCGGTAACGGGAGCGCCTCCGGTCGCCGTTCCCTGGCTGGTCAGCGAGGGCTGGCCGTTGACGGTGAACAGGGCGCCGGGGAAGGACGTGACGTACAGGTTCTGCACATTAGGCGTGTTGGCGTCTGAAGTGAACGCAAGCACCTGGTTGTTGCCGGAAGAAAGGGCCGGGAAGAACTCGCCATGCGGCAGGCCGGCGGTCTCTCCGGCGGCGGCGGTGCTGCTGGTGAGCTGGACCGGCGTGCCGCCGTTGACCGGGATGGCCCAAATGTGGAACCGCGTCCCGGCGGCGCCGGTAGACGTTCGGTTGGACGAAAAGATCAGCATGGTCTCGTCGGCGGTCCACACGGGCGTCAAGTTTGTCGGCGTCAGGGACTGCCCCGAAGCTAGCGCGAAGGCCGGCGGCGGGTTGAAGACATCAAACGTCTGCACGGCCTCATCTACCTGAGCGGCGGCAGTGCCGGCAGCGCGGGGGCGCACAATGGCACCGGGGTGCATCAAGTCGGGCTTGCGGTAGATGTAGCGGCCGTCGGACGCCCGGCGCAGGTCTTTCGGAGCGCCGAAGTCCTGCAAAGCCTTTGGGTGGGCGCTGGCCGGCGCCAGCGGGCGCAGGGCCGCACGCAGGGCGAGGGCCAGGCCGAGGTGGTTCTGGGCGGCGGGTGCAGGCGATGCGACCAGCAGCCCAGCGGCCATAACAAACGAAAACAATACTGCCAGCAGCGGCAGCAAAGCAAGCCGGGTAAGGCGTGAGATTTTCAAGCGTCGGCCTTTCACAAGTATATCTTTCAAGAGTAGGTCTTTCAAGCGGTTCCAACCTCCGTGGCTGCGGGCGCGAGACCGTTAAACGCAGTGGAAACGGCAGTTCGGCGCAGCAAGCCGGTCAAAAAGCAAGTGGTCAAGCGGATGCAAAAGCAAGGGCAAGATTAAGGTGCAACAAGGCATTCGGGGGTGCGATCAAAATTTTGGTCCGGCGGCGCGACCAACGGGACGATTATAACACAGGCGCGGTTTTTACGCAAGCAGTTTTTGCCGGCGAACCGGCATGAAGTTTATTTCAGAAATTTGTTTCAGACGCTTGTTCCAAAAATGTTTCAAGGTTTTGACGGGCTGTGGGAGCGGCAAGCCGCTCCCACAAGTCTC
>CAXUBO010000019.1:0-36903 GCA_964249345.1 uncultured Armatimonadales bacterium
TCTTCATGTTGGTGCTTTTTCGTACTGCCTGCATCTTTGCCATGCGGGCGGCGGGGGTGAGGTTGGGGTTGTTGCGGATAGCCTCCATCTGCGGGCGGGAGGCCATGATAATCGGCATCATCTTGGCTTTTTGGGCATCGGTCAGGCCGAGCGTGTCTGCCATTCGCTTCATGCGCCCGCCGCCTCCGCCGCCGTAGCCGCCGTGCATCGGACCGCCCATCGGGCCGTGCATGGGAGGCGGGGGCGGCATCTGCGCGAGCGCCGGAGCAAGAGGCGCGGCAAGCGCCAAAGAAAGCGAAGCAAGAGAAAGCGAAGCGAGGGCAAGGACAGTATTTTTTTGCATGAGTGTCTCCTTAACTTCATGCTACGCAGTTTAGAGGCAGAAGTTCACCCGAAAATGCAAAATGGCCCTAAATTCTTTAGCCCTAAAATTCTTTAGCCCTAAAATTCTTTCAGCACCAACCCGCCGTGGGAGCGCAGTGTTTGAGGCGCACGGCCTTCCAGGGGCGGGCGAAACGAGAGCGCGGGGGGCTTGGCGGGCGCTTCTTCCGGGGCGGCGCTGAGGGCTTCGCGCAGGGCGGCCACTAAAAGAGCGTCATGGCCCGTGCCGCTCCGGCCCCAGGCCGTGTCCGCGTCCCCGCTGTCCGGCACGGGGGCGACTTCGCGGAGGCCGATGCCGGAGCCGGCAAGCTGGCGGGTCCAGCCGGCGGCGAGCGCCGACAGCGCATGGGCGGCGGCGGTGTAGACCGCTTCCGAAGCCACAAAGTCGGCGGTCTCGCGCGGCGTCGGGTTGTAAATGACAATGCCGCCGCTTCCGAGGCGGCGCAGCACGGGGGCGACGGCCTGGACGCCGTACAAGGCGCTTTTGACATTGACCTGCATGGTCAAATCAAACTCTTTGTCGTTGACATCTAAAGCGGGCAGCTTCAAGGCGCGGTTGACGGCATGAATGAAGCCGTCAATGCGTCCGAACTTGTCTTCAATCTGGCGCACCACGGCTTCCGCTTGGGTCCGGTCGGCCATGTCGGTCGTGACTGGGAAAATGCGCTCTTCGCCGACCTGCTCCTGAATCTGGGCGGCCAGCGCTTCAATCCGAAACACGCGGCGGCGAGCGACTGCGATCACCCGGACGCCTTCGGTCTGGGCCAGACGCCGGGCGGCGCCGTAGCCGATGCCGCTGGAAGCGCCGGAAATGATGACCAGCCGCCCTGCCAGCGACCCGTCCAAACTGCTCCATGTCTTCATGGAGTTTATTGTCGGCAATTTGCCGGCCTGCCTTCAGGGTGCAATATGCTATACTGATGTCATGGAGAACACCGTCGTTCCACCGCCGCGCTACCCTGGACCGATCAGCCAAAAAATGCTGGCGGAGATGCAGCGCTATGTGGTCTATCATCCGTGGCCCTTTGCCGTGGATTTAGCCCAGTGTGAGGGCATGTTCTTAGCTACGGCGGACGGCCAGAAGATTTTTGACTGGGCGGGCTATTACGGGTCCAAGCTGATCGGCCATAACCATCCCCGGCTCCAGGAGCCGGAGTACCTGAAGGCGCTGACGCTTGCGGCCAACAATAAAGCGGCAAACCCCGATTTCGTGACCGCAGAATGCCTGGCTTATTACCGCCTGCTGCACCGGCTTTGCCCCGAAAGTATGAAAGCGTCGGAGCGGGAAGTTTATGCAGTCAATTCCGGCGCGGAAGCGGTCGAAAACATGCTGAAGTACCTGCTGTCCCGGCACAACGCCAAGCGTCAGCGCGGCGGGCAGGCAAAATCGGCTCCGCGCCGCTTTCTTTACTTTGACCAGGCGTTTCACGGGCGCACGGTGTACGCGCTGCAAGTGACCCAGACGCTGGACCCGGTGGCGACGCAGGATTTTCACGGCCTTGCGGCTTCCGGCAACATCAAAGTGCCGTTTCCGGCGGTTGACAACGATGTGCCTGATGCCGAGAACGACGGCCGCACCCGGCAGAGCTTGGAGCTGATTGAAAGCATTTTGTCTCAAATGGGCGAAGAAATTGTCGGCATCATTGTCGAGCCGATCCAGGGCGCGGGCGGACAAAGAACGGCACAGCCGGCCTGGTTTCGAGGCCTGTCCAAGCTCTCAAACAAATACGATGTCGGCCTCGGCGTGGACGAAGTCCAGACCTCGGCGGGGCCAACGGGGACTTTATTTGCCATTGACCAGTTCCATTTGCCTTATCCCCCTCATGCGGTCGCCGTCGGAAAAAAGTTCGCGGTTGGGGCGCTGTTCATGCGGGAACCGCTGGGGGACATCGGGGTTTTGGACAGCACTTGGGGCGGGAGTCTCGCCGACATGGTGCGCTTCTGCCAGGAATGGAGCGTGGTTGAAGACGAGCAATTAGTCGAAGCCGCCGCGTCCGGCGGCGAGCGCCTAGCGTCCGGCCTGCGCGATCTGCAAGCGCGGTTCCCGGACACCATCCGCAATGTGCGCGGCATGGGCCTTTATCAAGGCTTCACGCTGCGGCAGCCGGGCGCACGCGGGCGTTTGACGGAGATTGCTTTGCAGCAGCACGACTTGCTGCTGCTCGGCGCGGGTGCGGACAGTATTCGCACCCGGCCTAATCTCAGCGTAACGCCCGCCGAGATTGACCGCTTTTTGGAACTGCTCGGCGTGTGTTTTGGTAGATTGTAAAAGAAGGGCAGACGGTTGACCTTCTTGTATTCTCGTCCGAAGGACGATTTTGCGTAGCGAGAGGAGTTCACTCCCTCGCTCTTTTGGGAGCTTTTATTGACTGACATCCAAACATCCTCGCGTGTACAATCTAACCTCACCGCCCAAGTCGCCATTTTGGACAGCAGCGGCGCAGTCACGGCGGGCAGCGCGGCCTGGCGGGACTTTCTGGAAACCGGGCCGCTGGCGGAGGCTGCCGCCGCAGGCATCCGGGCGGTCCTTGCGGGGGAAACGCCGCTGTTCCTGCTGGAATACTCGCAGCCGGGGCCAAGCGGCGAACAATGGTATAATCTGCGGGTGACGCGCTTTCCCGGCGCGGGTCCGGCGCAGGCCGTGGCGCTGTCGGAAGATGTGACTGCCCGCAAGCAGGCGGAAGAGTCTCTGCGGCAGCGTGTGGAAGAGCTGGCGGCGTCGGCCCAGACCCTGGAGCGGCGCAATGCCGAGCTGGACCAATTTGCGTATGTTACGTCGCATGACCTGAAAGCCCCGCTGCGCGGCATCGCTAACTTGTCGCGCTGGATTGAAGAAGATTTGGACGGACAAGTCCCGCCGGAAGTCGCCGGGCAGTTTGACCTGCTGCGCGGGCGAGTCAACCGCATGGAAGCGATGATTGAAGCGATTTTGCAGTACTCGCGCATTGACCGGATTGAAGCGCTCTCGGAAACGGTAGATGTCAAGGCGCTGCTGACGGAAGTGATTGATCTGCTGGACCCGCCGACGCGCATGGCGATCAGCATGGATGACCAAATGCCGACCCTGCACACACCGCGCCTGCGGCTGTTTCAGGTGTTTCAGAATTTACTCGGCAACGCCCTCAAGCACCACGATAAGCCGAGCGGCCAGATTCATATCGGGGCGAAAACCGACGCCGACTGGGTGGAGTTCTCGGTCACGGATGACGGTCCGGGCATCGCCCCGAAGTTTCAGGATCGCATCTGGGTCATCTTTCAAACGCTGGAAGCGCGGGACAAAGTGGAAAACACCGGGGTCGGGCTGGCCCTGGTCAAAAAGATCGTCGAAGGCCAGGGCGGCGCGGTCTCGGTAGAGTCCGAAGAAGGCCGAGGCGCAGCGTTCAAGTTCACCTGGCCGAACAGTGAGACAAAAACAGAGATTGAAAATAAAAGAAATTAAAAACAAAGAAAAACAAGGAAAGAAGTTCGATGATGGCGGGAAAAATGCTGAACATTCTGCTGGTGGAAGATGACGCGCTGGACGTGATGAATGTCCAGCGGGCGTTCAAAAAGAACAACATCCTTAATCCGCTGTTTGTGGCCGGCAACGGCTTGGAAGCGCTTGACATGCTGCGCGGCATTGACGGCAATGCCCCGGCTCTGCCTCTGGAGCGCCGGATCATTTTGCTGGATTTAAACATGCCCCGCATGAACGGCATTGAGTTCCTGCGGGAGCTGCGGGCCGACCCGGCGCTTAGCCTTATTCCGGTCATTGTGCTGACAACTTCCGACGAAGACCGGGACAAAGTGGAGGTGTTTCAGCTAAATGTTGCGGGCTACATTGTGAAGCCCGTCACGCTGGCGCATTTCATTGAAACGATGGCGACATTGAATAAGTACTGGACACTCAGCGAAGTGCCGCTTTGATCTGTTCAGCGATCCTGCCTTATGATACTAAAATTTGCCAGAGATTGAATGCGGTGGTAATTCGAATGCGAGTATTTCAATGCGAGTATTAGTTGTAGACGATGACGTGCTGGATCGGCAGGCGGCACGCCGGGCGCTGGCGGCAACGGGAATGGCGACCGAAGTCGCGGAAGCCGAACGCGGCGGCGAGGCGCTGGAACTGCTGGCCCAGACCGGCTTTGACGCCGTCCTGCTGGACTTCCGGCTTCCTGATTTTGATGGCCTGGAGGTGCTGCGCGAGATGGCAAGCCGCCGGCTCAACGTCCCCACCATTGTGATGACCGGCTACGGAGACGACTCCGTCGCGGCGGAGCTGATGAAGGCGGGCGCTGCTGATTACCTGCCGAAAGCTCGCTTGTCGCCGGACCTGCTGCGGCAAAGGCTGCGGCACGTCGAAAAGATACGCGAAGTTCGGGCCGAGGCGGAAAAAGCAGAAGCGGAGCGCGAGCGGCTTTTAATCAACTTGGCCGCCGAGCAGGGCCAGACGGAAGCGATTTTTGCCAGCATGACCGAAGGGCTGGTCGTGAGCGATCTCGCCGGAAATGTCCTAGCGATGAACCCGGTATCCCTTGCCATACACGGTTTTTCGGACGTGGAAGACGCGCGGATGCCTCTGCCCCAGTATCTGGAGACGTTTGAGGTGTCTTCCCTAGATGGCGCTGTTCTTGACCTGCGCGACTGGCCGATGGCCCGCGCCCTGGCCGGCGAGCAATTCTCTCATTACGAAGTCATGGTCCGCCGCCTGGATACCGGACGCACCTGGATCGGCAGCTATGGCGGCACGCCTGTCCGCAGCAAGACCGGCGAAATTATTCTCGCAATTTCCACCGTGCGTGATGTCACCGAGCTGAAACACGCGGCGCAGCGCACGGCTCTGCTGGCGGAGGCCGGAGTCAGGCTTTCCGCGTCGCTGGACGCGCAGACGACGCTGGAAACCATCGTCAACCTTGTGGTGCCGGACCTTGCCGACTGGTGCGCCGTTCATGCGCTGGAGCCGGATGGCTTGGTGCGGCCTCTTATTACGACCCAATCCGCATCAAGCCAGGACGCACTGTATCTGCCCGCTGCGTCCCCGCTTGACCCCGGCGCGGCTTACGGCATCGGCTATGTTCTGCGGACCGGAACCGCCCAGCTCCTGCCGGCGCTCACGGAAGAAGTTCGGCAGGGAGCCGTGCAGGATGCCTCGCTGCGGACGCATCTGCTGGCTTTGGGAACGACTTCGTACCTGTGCGTGCCGCTGATTGTGCGCGGCAAGATAACCGGCTCGCTTTCTTTAGCGTCTACCGGCAGCCGGCGCGTCTACGGCGAGCAGGACCTGGCGCTGGCAACCGAGCTGGGCCAGCGCGTTGCGGCAAGCCTGGAAAACGTGCGCTTGTTCAACGAAGTCCGGGCCAGAGCGGAGCGCGAAGCGATGATCAATAAGATCGGCAGCGCTCTGCGGGTTTCGCTCGACAGCGAGGAAATCCTTCAAATCATCACGGAGCAGGCGGGCCTAGCGCTGGGCGTCAGCCGGTGCCGTTTTTTGCAGCTTAATGCGCTCGGAGATACGCTGAAAGCTGCGCCGCAGCAGTACGCCGCTGCCGGCACAGCGCCGGAAGTCAGTGCGGCGGCGCTGACAAACTGGCCGGCAGAAACGGTGGACGACTGGGCGGCTGGCCGGCCTGCGGCGGTTTCCGGGCCGAATCCCGCCTGGCTTTCCTGCCCGGTGTTCCTGCGCGGTCAATTTGGCGGCGTCCTGCTGGCTGAGCAGACGGACTACTCGCGCGTGTGGAGCGCGGATGAAACGCTGTTTTTGTGCGCCGTCACCGACATTCTTGCTCTGGCGCTGGAAAATGCGCGGCTGTATGCGCGGGAGCACCGGGTCGCGGATATGCTGTCGTCAGCGTTCCTGACTGATATTCCCGATGAGCTGCCGGGCCTGGCGCTGGCCGCGAACTACCGGGCCGGGCTGGAAGAAGCGCAGGTCGGCGGGGATTACTACGATGCGTTTACTCTGCCGGACGGGCGCGTCGCTTTAGTCATTGCCGATGTCTCCGGCAAAGGTCTCAGCGCCGCCGTGCAGACGGCGACGGTGAAATACTCGCTGCGGGCATTTGCAACCGAAGCCGCTGCGCCGGGACTGGTGATGACCCGTCTCAACAAAATGCTGTGCGGGGACCTGGCGGGGCTGGGCGACCATTTTGTGACGCTTTTTTATGCTGTGTTCGAGCCGGCGACGGGCCGGCTCTCCTGGACTTCCGCCGGCCACGAGACCATGATGATCAAGCGCCAAGCCGGAGGCAGTCGCCTTTTGGACGCGAACGGCCCGATTCTGGGCCTCGCGGACCATGCGTATGGACAGGAGATAGACATGCTTGCGCCGGGCGAATCGCTGATTTTGTACACTGATGGCCTGACGGAAGCGCGGGACGCGGAACGCGCTTTGCTGGACATCGATGGAGTGAGGGCTTTAGTGGAAGCCGCTCCTGCGGAAGCCTGGCCCGGCGCACTGGCCGCGCACTTGCAGCAGGCCGCCATGCGCTGGACGGGAGGCAGGCCGCAGGACGACATGGCTCTGCTGGTCGCCCGCCGCCTTGCTTCAGCAGTTTTGCCGAGTGAGGCGCCGCCGCCTGCGCCCGTTAAGCTCGCCTGGAATGAAGGCGATGACGATTTATTCGACTTTCGGTTTCCCAGCCGGCCCGATTCCGCGACGGAAGTGCGCCAGGCGCTCGGCCACTGGATGGCGACTTTGGGCTATGGCCGGGGAGCCACCGAAGATTTCCAGACTGCCGTTACGGAAGCGGTGACAAACGCCGTCCGCCACGGCTCGCCGGACGGCGCGTTGGGAGAGTTCCATGTACTGGGCCGGCGCACGTCCACGGGGGCGCTGCATGTGGAAGTCACCGACAGCGGCCTCGGCCTGCCCCCTTTCCAGCCCGCGCCGCAAATGCCGGAGCCGGAAGCGACCGGCGGACGCGGCCTGCCGCTGATGCAGGAGCTCGCCGACGCCGTTGAGTTCCGGCCCGCCCCCGCCGGCCTGTGCGTCGTTCTCATCAAGCGCCGCCCCAGCTAAGCGTATTCAGCGTCAGACTATAATTCCAGCGTCAGACTATAATTCCAGCGTCAGACAACAATGACCGTCGAATCCATTTCCAGGACCGCGTCCTCGGCGTTAAGCTGTGCCAGAAGCGCATCCAGCGCCGGCGGCGGACCCAGCAGCAGAGCTAACGTCTGGCCGTCTTTCTCCGACACCACATCGCATAAAATCCCCGCCGGCAAACGCGCTTTGAGGTCCTCGGCAGGAAGCGTCACCCGTGCCAGCGTTGACTTCCGGGCATGGCCCGCATCATCGTAGCGGTACTCGGTCAAGGCCTGCACCGATGCCAGCCGCTCCAAAAGCCGGGCCAGGTGGCTTTTCCGCGCGGGCGACGCCGCAAACGTCAAAACCGCCGTTCCCTGCGCCGCCCCGGCGGTTCCGCCCCCCTGCGCCGACAGGCTTTCAATAGACACCCCCCGGTCCGCAAACAGCGCCGTCAGCGCCGCCAGCACCCCCGCACCGTTCCTGAGCTTCAGCGAAAATATCCATTTGTCCATGCCTTTTAATCCGTTCCCGCCATTTCCAGCATGGCATCCAGCAAACTTTTCAAGTTGGGGCATTTTGCGTAGGCGGCAGTCGGGTCAAGCTTTGGAAACAAGTTTCGCGCTTCCGTAACCTTCTTGTAGCCTCTGCCGCTTGCGCTTTGATAGAGACGATCCAGCAGTTTTGCCGGCGGCTCGTCGCTGTTGATTGTTTCCGGCTTCTCGGCTTTGCTTTTGAGGCTTTTAGAAATCTCCGCTGGAAACAGCCCCGGCTGACTGAGAAGCCAGGCTTCCGTTTCATACACAGCGAAGAACTGCCGGAATCTTGCTTCGCCGACTTGCTGCTCCATATGGCTTGCTCCCCAGGCAATGCGCTCGGCGGCGGAGTTGACTTCGGCAGGATAAGGAAGCTGAAGCCCGTACAAGTCCAGCAGGGCGATTACCGCAACCACATCGCCCTTCGGCGCGTTCAGGTACATCTTTGCCTTCTG
Organism: uncultured Armatimonadales bacterium; assembly: GCA_964249345.1. Lineage (GTDB taxonomy): Bacteria > Armatimonadota > Armatimonadia > Armatimonadales > Capsulimonadaceae > JANXMY01. The sequence continues at coordinate 8,376 of CAXUBO010000019.1, forward strand.
CGGCGCGTCGCGTACCATTTCCGCCCAGCCGTCAAAGCGCACCGTCTGCACTCCAACCGGCACCGGCAAACGCGGGTCAAGCCAGCGTTTCAGAAAGGCTGCAATGGCCTGATGCTCGGTGTGTCCTTCCACAAAGAGAATGAACTTCAAGACGCCAGGTTCTCCAGCTCCCCGGAACGAAAAAGCTGGCCGAGTGAATACTCTTCCACCCAGTAAGCCAGCTCTTTATCTTCCACCGTCGTCAGCGTCGTTTCGCCGTTTTCCCATTTGGCAATGGTCACGGTGGGCCGTGTGTCCCGAAACGCACTCAAAAATTGGTCGGAGTGCGTCGTAAAGATCACCTGCGTCCGTGTTGCCGCTTCCACGGCAAACTCCGCGATAATCGGCAGCATAGACGGATGCAGCCCCGTTTCCGGCTCATCAATGGCAATCAGCGGCGGCGGGTTGGGGGACGCCAGCACCGTCATCAAGAACAGAAACCGCAGCGTCCCATCCGACAAATCCGCCGTCGACTGCTCCCGCTTCAGCGTTTTCCACCGCACCCGCATTTGTATCCGCTGGTCAGCGGCAGGCGGGAAAATCAGCTCATCAAAGTCGCTGCCGAACGCCGCAAACATTGCGTCATTGATGTCCTGCTTAAACTTCCTGTCAGTAGAATAAAGCGTATGCAAAACATTGATTAAGTTCTGCCCATCCGGCGAAACGCGCTGCTCTAATCGTGAGATGGGGGCTTGACGTATCGTAGCGCGTCGGTCAACACGAATATCCTCATAGATAAACCATTGAGCAAGTTGCGCTTGGAAAGCTGTTAGTATCTTGTTGTATGAGAATGGCCCAGATACCAGCGAAAGCAAAGTTTCCGCTCCTGGGGCGGGTTCCGCTAAAGAAATTAACTCTCCTAGCTCGTCGTTGAAGACCATCGAGTCGGAACCTGTTCTGAGGATATGCCTCCTTACTCGCGGGCGTGAGTATGCCTTTTCTTGCTGTGTGGCTAAAACCTCTTCATCAACAGAAAATTCAGTGCCAAAACCAAGCTTTACCATTTCCACTTTGTAGGATAGTGGCTTAGTAAGCTGTAGTGAATCTAGCGTTGTTGTAGAGCTGCCGATGTCGAAGATAATGCTTTGAACTTGTCCATCCCAAACCACTGCATCCATACCGCCAACTGATTGGATGTATGAACTAAGGTGTCCTTGAGATGAGTTTGCAATCATTTCCAGCATCCGAAGCAGGTTGGATTTACCGCTGCCGTTGGGGCCGATGACGACGTTGAGGTCGCCGGGACGCCAGGAGACGTTTTTGAGGGAGCGAAAGCCTTGAATGTCCAGTTGTACGATTTTCACAGCACTGTCCCTTTGGTTTGGTCAACATCCGACAGCCAACAGTTTACCTGATGCGGCGAGTGAAAATGCAGCACAGTTAAGTGGGGGACTTCCTGCAAATATGCCGGAAACGTTGCCCGCTTCTGGGCGAAGCCGCGCTGGGCGTGGCGGATGCCGGACCAGGCACTGTGCCAGCTCATTCGGTTGCCGGACCAAGTGATGCGCCGCGTGAAAAACCAGCCCAGGTTTCGCCGCAAAACGCGCCATAGGACAAGCGGCAGGGGATAATCAAGCCAGATAATCGTGTCGGCCCTGGCCCAGACTTCGCCGCGCTCTGAGACAAAGTTGCCGTCCAATACCCAAGCATCGCCGGCAACGGCGTTAGTCACGCGCTGCCGCACGATTTGGGCGGGAGCTGCCTGCCAGTTTTCCTGCCAGTAAAATGGGTCGGAAGCAATGAGCGGCAGGCCGGCTTTGACGGAGAGGGCCGCAGCCAGGGTTGATTTTCCGGCTCCCGAATTGCCGATGACTACGACCCGCCTCAAGTTGTGCCTCGCTTGCTACTCGCTAACTGCCGGTGGTTTCGACGCCGTGCTGGGGTTTGTTTTTTTCTTCCTGCTTTTCGTCGGCCCACTGGGAATGGAACGGGCCGGGTTTGTCAATGCGCTCGTAGGTGTGGGCACCAAAGAGGTCGCGCTGGGCTTGAATGAGGTTCGCGGGCAGGCGCTCGCGGCGGTAGCCGTCGTAGTAGGCCAGGGCGGACGAGAACGCGGGGATGGGGATGCCGAGCGCCGCCGCCTGGCCGACCGTGCGCCGCCAGCCGGCTTGGGAGTTTTTAATGGCGTCGGTGAAGTACGGGGCCAGCAGAAGATTGGCGAGGTCGGGCTGATTGTCATAAGCGTCTTTGATGCGGTCCAGGAACTTGGCGCGGATGATGCATCCGCCGCGCCAGATGGTCGCGATCTCGCCGGGGTGCAGGGTCCAGTTAAACTCTTTGGCGGCGGCCAGCATCTGCTCAAAGCCCTGGGCGTAGGCCACGACTTTGGAGGCGTAAAGAGCATCGCGGATGTCGTTCACAAAGGCTTCTTTGTCGCCGTCCTCTACTTTCCCCGACGGGCCGGGCAGGAGTTTAGAAGCTTCCACGCGCTGGTCTTTGAACGCAGACAGCACACGGGCGTAAACGGCCTCGGTGATGGCGGTGACGGGAATGCCTAAGTCTAAGGCGCTTTGGGCGGTCCATTTGCCGGTGCCTTTTTGGGCGGCTTTGTCTAAAACCATGTCTACCAAATCGGCGTCGCCGCCTTGATCGTCTTTCTTCTCGAAAATCTGCGCCGTAATTTCAATCAAAAACGAGTTTAAATCGCCTTCGTTCCATTTCAAGAAAACGTCGTGCAGATCGGCGTTGGAGAGTCCCGCGCCGTTTTTCAGCAGATCATACGACTCGGCGATAAGCTGCATGTCGGCGTATTCGATGCCGTTGTGGACCATTTTGACATAGTGGCCCGCGCCGCCGTCGCCGATAAACGTGCAGCAGGGCGTCCCGTCTACCTGCGCGGCGATTTTGGTAAAGATCGGCTCCACAATCTTATAAGCGTCCTCGCTGCCGCCCGGCATGATGCTGGGGCCATTCAATGCCCCTTCCTCGCCGCCGGAGACGCCGGTTCCGAGAAACAAAAAGCCTTCGTCGTTTAGCTCTTTGACCCGGCGCTCGGTGTCCGTAAACAGCGAATTGCCGCCGTCTATCAATAGATCACCTTGAGACAGCAACGGCTTGAGTTCTGAAATCACGTCGTCTACCGGCTGACCGGCCTTGACCATAATCATAATCGCGCGGGGCGTCTGAAGCGCATTCACGAAGTCTTCCACGCTTTTGGAACCCGTCAAGGCCCCTTCGCTGCCGTGCTGCTCCATGAACTTGTCTGTCTTCTCCGTGGTCCGGTTATGGACGGCAATCGGGAACCCTTTGTGCGCGACGTTTCGCGCTAAATTCTGCCCCATGACTGCCAGGCCCGTCAGTCCGAAGTTCGGTTTATCCGCCATAATAGATGTGTCTCCAATGCTGACTACTTTACTTGAAGCCGTTCGCTTCATCCATTCGCTTTTACCCACTCTTTTCCCTTTACTCATTCTTTTCCCTTCGTGCGCTGGTATACTGGAAGCCATAGGAGCGAACCCATGCAGCTTATTGAAGTCAAGCAGTTTGGCGGACCGGAAACGCTGGAACTCGTCGAAGAAAATACGCCGATGCCGTCGGCGGGGCAGGTGGTCATTGAAGTGAAGGCGGCAGGCGTCAACTTCGCGGACATTTTGATCCGTGAGGGCCTGTATCCGCCGGGTGCGTCCGCCCCGGTCCGCCCTGGGTTGGAAGTCGCCGGCATAGTCTCGCAGCGCGGTGACGGCGTGCAGGGCTTCCAGCGCGGCGAGCGCGTGATGTCGTTTGTTCCGAGCGGCGGCTATGCGTCCCACGCGGCTTTAGATACGGCAAATTTGTACTTGCTGCCGGACGCGCTGGACTTCGCAGCGGCCACTGCGCTTCTGGTGCAGGGCTTGACGGCGTATTTTCTGCTCGAAACCGGGCAGTTGTCGCCGGGCCAAAGCGTCTTAATCCCAAGTGCGGCAGGCGGGGTCGGATCAATGGCCGTCCAGATTGCGAAGCTCAAAGGCGCGGGCAAAGTCATCGGCTTGGCATCGCTTTCTAAGCATGAATTTGTGCGCTCGCTTGGCGCGGATGCCGTGTTTGATTACACGCAGCCGGGCTGGGCGAAAGACGTTCTGGCCGAAACGGACGGGGCAGGCGTTTCTGTCTTTCTTGATTCACAGGGCGAGCTGGAAACGGAGGCTTTCGACACGCTTGCCGCTAAAGCGCACTGGCTGGTTTACGGGGCGCAGTCCGGCAGCAGCAGCGTGCTGACCACCGAGCGACTCCGGGCGATGCAGGGCAAGAATATCACCCTGCGCGGCTACAATCTGTATGCCAACGTCACAGAATGGGGGCGCGGCGTACAGGAAATGCTGGGCTGGGCGACGAGCGGCAAGCTGAAAATTGACGTGACTCGTTTCCCGCTGGTGGACGCGGCCAAAGCGCACGCCGCGATTTCCGCGCGTCAAACCATTGGCAAGGTTGTTTTGGAGCCGTAGAAAAGAACCCGGTACAGCAAGAACCCGGCACTGAAGTGCCGGTCTATTGTTGAATGAAAGTCCCTACGGGACTAAATGCCAACAACCGAAGGCTGTTCTTCATCTTCAGTGCCGGGTTCCTGCGGTGCCGAGTTCTTTTTCTCCATTTCCTATCCGCTTTCGGTTGACTTTCACGCTCGTTCTGGGTACTATAACGGTGCGGGTCGGTAGCTCAGCGGTAGAGCATCTTACTTTTAATGAGAGGGTCCTGGGTTCGAGACCCAGCCGGCCCACATCCCTCTCCCCCCAGACTTTTCAGCAAGCTTTTCTGTCAAACACTTTTTTCTCAGTGCAATGGAACTTTCGCAGGCGGTCGCTTGTAGAAACTTCTGAAAGAACGTACTGCCTTGTGCGTCTTCAGGAGTTTTTGATGAAACCAATTTTATTCGGCGCCGCGCTTGCAGTCTGCGCCGCGTTCGGCGCACCGCTGACGGCCCACGCCGATCAAACTACCCCCATCATTGTAGAACTGTTCACGTCGGAAGGCTGCTCGTCCTGCCCGCCTGCCGATGCGCTTTTGTCCCAGTATGTCAAAAACTCGCCGGTTCCCGGCGTGGAGGTAATCGCGCTTGGCGAGCATGTAGACTACTGGAACCACGGCGGCTGGGCCGATCCGTTTTCGTCCCAACAGTTCAGCCGGCGCCAGAGCGATTATTCGGATGCGTTCCATCTAGACTCAGTCTACACGCCGCAGATGATCGTGGACGGCAAGGCGCAGCTTGTCGGCAGCGACGGCGATGCGGCGGCTTCGGCAATCCGCCGGGCGGCACGTCTGCCGAAAGCCCAGGTCAGCGTTGCGGAAACCAGTCCGGGGCAGCTTGCGGTGCATATCGGCCACCTGCCGGCATCGGCGGCAGGCGACCCTGCCGAAGTGTATCTCGCCGTGACCGAAGACAATCTTAGCTCGTCGGTCGGCGGCGGCGAGAATGCCGGGCGGCATCTGGCGCACAGCGCAGTCGTGCGGGAGCTGGTGCCGCTGGGGACTGTCACGGGCAGTTCGTTTGCTGCGTCTCCCGCCGTCGCGATCAAGTCCGGCTGGCGGCGCGGGCATCTGCACGCGGTCGTGTTCGCGCAGGAGCGGGCAAGCCGGCGCATTATTGGAGCTTCGGAGATTTCGCTTTAATGTCTGGGTTCACCGCCGGAACAATCAAGCCGCTGACGCTGGAGGCGAAGCCGCCGCTTTCAGAGATGTATACGCTCAGTCCGTTTGTTTGGGAAGACGGCGGACGCTGGTGCATTATGCTCCGGGCGGTTCCGCGCCGCGACGACAAGCCGGCGCTCAAAATTGCCTGCGCGTACTACGGCGTCTCAGACGACGGCCTGCGCTTCATCATGGACGATGCCCCGGCGATTGCAGCCGGTCCCGATCCTGAAGATTTAGACGGCTGCGAAGACCCGACGGTGGCGATTTGGAATGGGACGTACTACGTTTATTATACAGGCTGGAACCAAACAAAGATGCAGGGGAATCTACTGCTGGCATCTGGGCCGGACCCGCGCCATTTAGTCAAGCGCGGCATTTACTTAGCGGCGACGCCTGCCGTGGACAACCCTAAAGAAGCCACCATTGTTTCGGTGGAAGACGGCACCTGGCGGCTGTTCTTTGAATATGCCGCAGGGGGCGCGTCCAAAATCGGCATTGCGTCCGCGCCGTCGGTAGACGGGCCGTGGACAATCGGCACGCCGCTGTTTGAGGCGCGTCCTGACCGCTGGGACAACTGGCACCTCAGCACCGGCCCGATGCTTCAATCCGATCCAAGCCGCCCGGTGATGTTTTACAACGGCGCGACCCAGGACGCTCACTGGCGCATCGGCTGGGTTGCGTTCGACGCCGACTATACGCGCGTGGTGGACCGCTGCGAGGAGCCGCTTATCGTGCCGCCCGCGCCTCAAGGCGACCATACGGACATTGCGTTCGCCGCGTCGGCAGTGGAAGCAAGCGGCGTGATTTTCTTATATTACAGCATCGCCGACCGGGACATGATGCGGGCCGTTATCCATGAGTGAGAAGCGCAATCGTAACAATTGCTGCCGTTCGTGGTACTATAAATCGTTCACCGAGAACGCCGGACCAGAAATGCTGCCGGTATCACAGTGCCTTGACGCACTAGAAAGGACAACACAATGAAGTTTCTCACACTGGCCGCGGCGTTCGCCGTGCTGGCTGCCGCTTCCGTCACCGGAGCCTCGGCCCAGTCTATGCACCATCACTACATGCGGCATCATCGCATGATGCACCATCACATGATGATGCATCACCACATGATGATGCACCACTAGGCGCTTCCCCTGCCGGTCCCCGTGCAAGATGGCGGGGACCGGCTTTTTGATTCACGCTTTTAGTTTCCGCTTTGGAAAGAGTTTCGCTATGGCAACGACAACCCTAGGGGCAGTTCCCGCTTCGGAGACCGTGGCGGTTGTTCGCAAGCATCACTGGCTGGTGCGCGTCACCCACTGGATGAACATTCCAATTCTAACTGGGCTGATACTCAGCGGCCTGTCCATTTACTGGGCGGCACCGGTCTACAAGCACGCTGCCGACGCCAACGGCAACGAGGACTACCTGAACGACATTGGGTTTTGGGTGGCCCGGCATGAACCCTGGCGGCATTCCTACGGCACTTCCGACAACTGGGTTCCGGGAACGCATTACGCGCCTTCCTGGTTCTACGACCATTTCAGCCTCGGCACCGGCATTTTGTCGTCGGCGCTGAACCTGCATTGGCTGTTTGCGTACTTGTTCCTCTTAAACGGCATCTTGTATGTCGTCGGCCTCGGCCTCGGCGGCGGCTACAAATCGCTTCTGCCCCGGCGCACTGATCTGAAAGAAGCGGTTCAAATGCAGATTTACTATGTCGGCCTGCCGTTTGCCAAGATTTTGCATCGCCCGTGGCATCACCCGGTCATCACGGCCAAGTATAACGCCTTGCAGCGTCTGGCTTACTTTTCGATGCCCGTCTTCGGGACAATCTCGGTCTTGACCGGCTGGGCAATCCATAAGCCGATGCAGCTTGGCTGGCTGCAAGGACTGTTCGGCGGCTACGATTATGCCCGCTTGTGGCACTTCTGGCTTATCGCCATCTTCGCCGCGTTTGTCGTGCCGCACGTCCTTCTCGTCATCGCCGACGGCTGGGACACGATGCGCTCCATGTTCGTCGGCTGGTCCGACCGCATTGCGCCGGAGAAGTAGCCTAGAAGATGCGAGGGAGTGAAGATGCGAGGGAGTGAAGATGCGAGGGAGTGAAGATGCGAGGGAGTGAAGATGCGAGGGAGTGAACTCCACTCGCTGAATGGCGTCCTTCGGACGACGGAATTAGAAACGTAGCCGTCTGCTGCTTACATCCGAAGGATGCCATTCAGCGAGTGGAGTTCACTCCCTCGCTCTTCCTGACTTTCCACGCCCATGAAGTTTGACTACTCCCTGGACTACAAGCACTTAGACCTGCGGGCGCACCCGGAGCTGTACCGGGTCGGGGTCGGCGAGCAGGGCGTCCTGCTGGTCGAGCCGTACAAAAGCGAAATCCTGCCGTTCTGGCGGTTCGCGACCCCGGACGCCGCCCGCGAGTCCTCAGAAGCTATTACAGAGATGTTTCGGGCTTACAAAGCCGCCGCAGACTTTGTCGGCATGGACATGGCCCGGAAGTTTTTGCAGATGGGCATGACCCGCGCTCGGCGCTACGCCAACCACAAAAGCGGCAAAAAGTACGACGGTCCTGTGCCGCAAGACAAGCGCGGCCAAAGCGGGGCGCATGGGCGCGACGTGCTGCCTTACATGGCTGACCCCATCAAAGCCGAGTCCGCCGCTATCTTCCGCGCCGCCTGGGAAGCCGCCAAAACCGACCCCGACTACCTGCGGCTGATGCAGGAACATAAAGCGAAGTATGGCTAACGGCTTGACAACTTTGCGCCGATATGCCAAGATAGAAGTGTCTGAGAAAATCATACGATTTGCTGGACGGCACACAGCAAAAAGAAGGGAACCGCCTGCAAGCAGTCCCCTTCTTCTCAGCGGTTCTTAGTAGCCGAGGCTCTTAAGAATCCGCAAAATCGCAGCGATTGTCGAGACAACTGCCGCGATGGTTTGTGCAATGGGTCGGGCCAGCCTAAAGGCCCGTCGCACATTCTTGGACATGGGAGATACACCTCCTTTCCGTCCGTTTAGGAACGACGGCCCGTGTAGGGGCCGTCGTTCCTACTGTACCTCGGCGTGAAGATTTTTGCGCTTTGCTGGACGGCACACAGCAAAAAGAAGGGAACCGCCTGCCAGCGATCCCCTTCTTCCCGACGGATTTTAGAAGCCGAGGCTCTCAAAAATCCGCACAATTGCGGCAATTGCCGAAGCGACTGCCGCGATGGTCTGCGCGATGGGTCGAGCTTTGACAAAAGCCCGTCGCAGACGTTTGGACATAAGGATGCACCTCCTTTCCGTCCATTTAGGAAAGACAGCCCGTTAGAGGGGCTGTCTTTTCTACTTTACCGCGTTTTCAGTGTCCAAAGCAAGCAAGCGCTAGACACGCAAAATGTTTGACAATTCCGCCTAAAAATGCTATCCTGCATAGGTAGACGCGGCCCCGCGTCAAACTGTCTGGCAAGGCGGCTTTTATGACGCAACCACTTGGCACGTTTTCCCTAGTTCTGCACTCGCACATCCCTTATGTCCTCGCGCATGGGCGCTCGCCCCACGGCACGGACTGGCTTTCGGAAGCCGCCGCCGAAACGTATCTGCCCTTGCTGGACGTGTGCCATAAGCTGATCGCCGAAGGCATTTCTCCCAAGATCACGCTGGGCCTGACCCCGGTGCTGGTCGAGCAGCTTCGTGACCCTAGCTTTCAAGATGAGTTCTCCTATTATCTTCAAGGCAAAGTCGAAGCCGCGCAGGCCAATGGGGAGCAGTTCCGGCGCGAAGGCAATTACCATTTGGCGTACCTGGCCCGGTACTGGGAAGACTGGTACAGCAGGGGGCTGGCGAGCTTTAAAGGCGTTTACGGGCGCGATATTGTCGGCGCGTTTGCGGCGCTCCAGGATGCCGGGCATATCGAGATCATCACCAGCAGCGCCACCCACGGCTACTCGGCCCTGCTGTCGCAAGATACCAGCATTCAGGCCCAGGTCAAGACCGGCATTGACGCCTATGAGCGCCATTTCGGGCGCAAGCCGAATGGCTACTGGCTGCCCGAATGCGCCTACCGTCCGCGCTACCATTGGTCGCCGCCTGTGGCCGTTCCCGATGTCCCGCGTGTTGCCGTTCTCAGGAAAGGCACCGATGAGTTTCTGGCTGAAAACAGCATCCGCTACTTCTTTGTCGAAGGCAGCCTCCTGCACGGCGGCGAAGCGCTGGGCGTCTATGCCGACAAGTTCGGGCCGCTCCAAGAGCTTTACAAACAGTTCCAAAAAGAAACCGTGGAAGTCCACTACCGGCCTTACACGACTTACCGGCCTTATTTAGTGGACTCATCGGGCTTAGTAGAACATCCCGCACTGGCTGTGTTCGGACGCGACGCCGCCACCGGCCAGCAAGTGTGGAGCGGCGAGCATGGTTACCCCGGTGATGAGTGGTACTTGGAGTTCCACAAGAAGTTTGTCCGCGCCGGCGAAAAGTCGCTCGGCCTGCGCTTCTGGCGCATCAGCGCGGACAAGGCCGACATGGACGCCAAACCCCTGTACGAGCCGCACCAAGCCGAAGAGCGTACGGCGGCGCACGCGGCTCATTTTGCGTCTTTAGTCAAAGAAGTCTTGACAGCGCAAAACGACCCCGAAACAAACCCGGACCCAATCATCACGTCGGTTTACGATACGGAGCTGTTCGGCCACTGGTGGTTTGAAGGCCCCCAATTTCTGTACCATGCCCTCAAAAAGATCGCGCACGACCCCGAAATCACGCTTCAAACCGTCAGCGAATACTTAAATGAACACCCGGCGACCCTGCCGGTGACTCTGCCCGAAGGCTCCTGGGGCGAAGGCGGGTTCCACTATATCTGGCTCAATGAGCAAACGGCCTGGTCCTGGAAATTAGTTTACGAAGTAGAAGCCGAAATCTCCGCGCTCGCTCGTGACTGTGCCGGTAACACTGTCGCCGCACCCATCTTAAAGCAGGCCGCCCGCGAAGCGCTGCTGCTGATGGCCTCCGACTGGCAGTTCTGCATCTCCACCGGCGGGGCGAAAGATTACTCCGAAGTGCGCCTCAGAAACCATTACGACAACTTCCAGGCCCTCGCCAAGCTGACCCGCCGCGCCGCGTCCGGCGAGACGCTGTCCGTCGGCGACTGGAAAAACATCGCCGAATGCGAGGCCCGCGACAGTGTTTTCCCTGACATTGAGCCGCAGTGGTTCGCATCTTTAGAGCATCCGGCGGAATAACACCATGAGCAGTCAGCCTTATCATCAGAGCCTACACTTAGAGAACTTTACAGCGTTTGCTGCCGCTGAGTTTAGTTTTGTTCCTGGGATTAACGTCTTCGTTGGCGAAAATGGAACTGGCAAGACTCATGTGATGAAGGCTTTGTATGCGATGCAGCTTACACAGTCGCGTCAGTCAAGCAACATTCGCACGGTCTTGGAAGATTTGTTCCAAACCAAAGATGCCGTAGATGTCATTCGGATGGGGACTGGTAAAACCGCGATTGCTGTTGTTAGCGGGCGCTATTCAGGGGCATCATGGCGCTATTCGGGGCAACGCGATGTTTACGCGATTACCTCTCATATTGAGATACCTAAGCCTGAGCGTCCTGTCTTCATTCCTGCGGTTGACATGATGGGCCACACAAAAGGTTTTACGGAAGCCTATGATGAAGTTCGTTTAGACTTCGATTTAACTTGCCGTGACGTTGTCAATCTGCTGAGGCTGGAACGGAAGAACGGCACAAATCATCTTGGCGCAGAAGTCAGCGAACCATTGGAGCATCTGCTGGGTGGCGCGATTGAGCGTGATGACACGGGCCGTTTCTATCTCGCTAACCAACTCGGACGGCTGCCGATGCCGATGGTTGCCGAAGGGTTGCGGAAAATTGCGACACTGGTTCAGCTTGAACGCAATGGCTGGCTGATGTCCGGGACAACGCTTTTTTGGGACGAGCCGGAAGTCAACCTTAACCCGATTCTCATGGGCGCGGTTGTCGGCGCAATTTTAGAGCTGACCCGGCGAGGCGTTCAGGTTTTCCTAGCGACCCACAGCTACGTCATCTTGAAAGAGATTGACCTGCAAATACGCAAAAAAGATACAGTACGCTACTTCGCGTTCCAGCCAAGCGCAGATGGCACGACAATCAGCGCGACCGAAGACTTTTCGCTCATCGCGCCAAACCCGATTTTGGACCAGTACGCCTCGCTATACGACCGCGAGCTGACGCGCTCTACAGGAAGGAACCGCCAGGGTGAGCGTATTCGTTGAAAGCCGCATTGCGTTTGACTTCACCCGCGCCGCAGGTACGGTACAGCATGATAAGCCCGCGCCCGGCCACGGCAACAGCGTCTGGCCCGGTGTAGACTTCTGCCTGCAAGACGGGGCAGAACAGCTCTGGCTGGAAGTCAAAAGCTGGCATCCTATGCACATCGCGCCGAGAAGCCGGGGCGGCAGCCGCCGGTCATTTCTCTCCAAAATAAAAAGCAATGTTTTCACGCAGGAGATGCGGAACAAGTTCCTCGGCACGACGGCGTTTCTCGCCTGGGCAAACTCGTTCGTGCCTGCGCCGACCCGCTTCATTTTGCTGTTTCAGCCGCCACGCCCTCTTGACGCGGCGCTTTTGGTGACGTTCCAAAACCGGATCAAGTTACAGGTTCCAAACCTTCGAGTTTGGCATCAGCCGATCTTTGTTGCCGTGCTTGACCTTGCCGAGTGGAACCGCCGCTACCCGGACTATCCGGCACGACTGCTCTAAGAACTAAGGAAACAGCGATATGGGTGTCAGCATTTACCCGGTCTTGAACAAAGACGTGCCGGATTTTGATGTGACCGAAATGTCCGGCAAGGCGCTTGCTGCGGCTGTTTTTGCGCCGGACAGTGCTTTTGCTGTTCTTGGAAACTTCCACAGTACCAATGAAGACGAGCTGCGTGAGCTGATTGTCGGCGAAACCGGGCAGGACTCAGGCGGAGTCACCGTCCCGGCGGAAGAATGGTTTTTGCCAAGCGACGGGCTGACCGTCGTGCGGGAGCTGGCCGCGCTGCCTGCGCCGCCGGTTAAGGAAGCCGTCGACGATTTCGCCGAGTGGTTGCTGGATGACCTGCGGGCTTTAGAGGAAATGCTGGCGCTGGCGCAGGAACATGGAGCTTTGTTTCATTTGGCAATGGATTTTTAAGCCGGGTTCCGATTGAAGCGAAAACTGGGAACAAACAAGTAAGCGAAAGAAGCGTTGCGAGACAAGCGCACAAAGAGATACACAAAGTCACACACGAAGCACGGACCGCGAAGGAGAGAACGATGAAAGCTGTTGTCATGGCGGGCGGGGAGGGAACACGGCTTCGGCCGCTGACTTCCAGCCGGCCCAAGCCACTTGTCCCTATTTTGAACAAGCCTTGTATGCAGCACACGATTGAGCTGCTGAAGCGCTACGGCATCACCGATATTGTGGTGACGCTTTACTATCTCGCCGATGAGATTGAAGGCTATTTCGGCGACGGCTCGGAGCTTGGCGTCAATCTTATCTACACGGTCGAAGACACGCCGCTCGGCACGGCGGGCAGCGTCAAAAAGGCCGAAGAGTATCTCAAAGACGACACGTTTATTATCGTGTCGGGCGATGCGCTGACGGACCTAGACGTAGACAAGGCGCTGGCGTATCACCGCGAGAAGCAGTCGGTGGCAACTTTAGTGTTGCAGCATGTGGATAACCCGCTGGAGTTTGGGGTCGTTATTACCGATGACAACGGGCGCATTCGGCGCTTTCTGGAAAAGCCAAGCTGGGGCGAAGTGTTCTCGGACACCGTCAATACCGGCATGTACATTTTAGAGCCGTCCATCTTTGAGTATATGCAGCCGGAGAAAAGCTACGACTGGTCCCAGGACATCTTTCCGCAGATTCTCGCCGAAGAAAAGCCGATGTTCGGCTACGTTCTCGGCGAATACTGGACCGATGTAGGCTCGTTGCAGCAGTACCGGCAGGCGCAGTACGAGATGCTGGGCGGCATGACGAAGCTGCCGATTGAAGGCCGGCGCGAAGGCGGCGACATCTGGATCGGCGCGGGGACCGAGATTGACCCGAACGCCCGCCTCATCGGGCCGCTCTGCATCGGCAAGAACTGCCGGATCAAAGCCGACGCCCATCTCGGGCCGGACACGGTCCTCGGCGACAATTGTTTGGTTGAAGAAGGAGCAATCCTGCAAAAAGCGATTGTCTGGGACTCAAACTATATTGGCGCACAGTCTCGCCTCACCGGCTGCACGGTCTGTTTCCGCTGCACTATCAAAGAAGATGTAGACATTCAGGAAGGGGCCGTCGTCGGCGACCGCTGCCATATTGAACCCGGCAGCACAATTCGGCCGCTCATCAAACTTTGGCCGGATAAAATCATTGAAGCCGGGTCTGTCGTGACCATGAGCCTGATCTGGGGGTCCAAATGGCAGGGGGCGCTGTTCCGCAATTTGGGCGTTTCCGGCATCGCCAATGTGGAAATGACCCCGGACTTTGCCTGCAAGCTGGGCGCGAGCTACGGCGCGTTTCTGAAAAAAGGCGCGACTGTGATTACGTCGCGCGACTCGACGCTGGTTTGTCGGATGCTCAAGCGCGGCCTCATCGCCGGGCTGGTGTCTGTCGGCGTCAACGTGCTGGACAACGAAGGCATGTCGCTGCCGGTCACACGGCATACGATCCGCTCTACCAACGCCGCCGGCGGGGTGCATATTCGTCTGGCCCCCGATCAGCCGAACTTGGCACTGGTAGAGTTTTACGACAAGAACGGCATCTATTTGTCCACCAACGGTCAGCGCAAGATAGAAACGATTTTCTACCGCGAGGATTTCGGACGAACGGCAGCCGACGAAGTCGGAGCCATCGAGTTCGTGCCGCGTGCGATTGAGCAGTATTCGCAGGACTTCTTCCGTCTTCTGAACACGGAAGCGGTCCAGAAGCGCAGCTTCAAGGTGATTGTAGACTACGCCTACAACCGCATTTCGGGGGTCTTGCCGCAAATGCTGGGGCAGCTTGAAACCGAAACAATCGCGCTGAACGCCTACACCGACCCAAAGAAGTCCCCAAAAACGCCTGCCGACCGCGACGAGCTGGTGCAAAGCCTCAGCGAGTATCTGGTGACGCTCAACGCCGACATGGGCGTCTTCTTGGGCGATGACGGCGAGCGGCTTTCCGTAGTAGATGAGACCGGCTATATTCTGTCCGGCTCCGATCTGCTTGCGGTCTTTGCCCTGCTGGCTGCCCGTGCGAGGCCCGGCGCACAGGTGGCCGTGCCGGTCACTGCGCCGTCTACGATTGACCGCATCATGGCGGAGCATGGCGGCGGGGTCATCCGTACCAAAACTGATGTCCGCTCTTTGATGGGAACGGCGGCGGAAGGCAAGGAAGGGATTGCGCTGGCCGGCGACACGTCTGGCGGCTTCATCTTTCCGGAGTTCCATCCGGCCTTCGACGGCCTGTTTTCGTTTGCGAAGCTGCTGGAGCTGCTGGCGGTTCAGGAAACGTCGCTGAGTGAGGTGCGCGGAATGCTGCCCGCCTACTTTATGGCCTCGGAAACGGTCTCCTGCCCCTGGGAAGTCAAAGGCCGGATCATGCGCGTTCTGACGGCGGAGTCGGAAGGAACGCAGACAGAGCTTGTGGACGGCATCAAGACCTACGGAGATGACGGCTCCTGGGTGCTGATCCTGCCCGATGCGTCCGAGCCGAATTTCCGCATCTATGCCGAAGCTGGGTCGCAGGACGCCGCAAACGAGCTGGTCCACCGGGCCGTATTACGCATCAGCAGCTTGAAGTAGAGCAAAGAAGGTGTTTTATGACCATGACGCAGGAGCGTCCGGCGGCAGCGCCGGAGCTGGTTGCCGAAGCCGTTGAAAATGCCGTGGCAGACGCGCCGCAGGACGCTTTCCTGCGGCCTCGCCGCTGGACAACTGCCGAGTATTACCGCATGGGTGAGCTTGGCCTTTTTGATGATGAGCGGGTGGAACTGCTGAATGGGGAGATATGGACATTGCCGCCACAAGGAACACCTCACTTTTACTCAACTGAGATTGCTGGCGATTTATTACTGACGGCTTTTGGCGACGGCTTTATCATGCGCCGCCACGGCCCCATCAGTTTGCAGGATGGCACGGAGCCGGAACCGGATGTCGTAATCGCCCCCGGCAGCAAGCGAGACTACATTCCTTCGCATCCGGTTCCCTCTCAAGTATGCCTGCTGGTGGAAGTGTCCGATGCGACGCTGCGAAAAGACCGCAGCACGAAGCGCGATGATTACGCGCGATCCGGCATTGCTGACTGCTGGATTATCAACTTAGTTCATCGGCAGCTTGAAGTCTACCGTGACCCCGCATCGATGAACGGCGGCTACGGCTACAAAACCATGCAGACGCTTTTTGACGGCGACACCATCGCGCCTCTGGCCGCGCCGGGCGGCACAATCGCCGTGGCTGATCTGTTTCCTCCGGCTGCAACCCCATGAACATTGTCTCCCTTCAGCTTGGCCGTCCACGAGAAAGCGTATCGCGCCTCAAAGACGGCAACGATGCCGAATGGGTCAGCTCCATCTGGCGAACGCCCGTGACTGGCCGGGTACATCTGGGCCGAACCGACCTTGCCGGCAACGCGCAGGCCGATTTGAAAAACCACGGCGGGCCGGACAAAGCCGTCTGCTGCTACTCCGCCGAGCATTACCCTGGCTGGCGCAATCTGCTGAACTTGTCGGAAGAAGAGTTTGGCTTCGGCGCGTTCGGCGAGAACTTCACCGTCTCGGAGCTAACGGAGGACGCTGTCTGCCTCGGCGACATCTACACCCTCGGCACGGCGGCGGTGCAGGTCAGCCAGCCCCGAATGCCCTGCTGGAAAGTGGGCCGCCGCTGGGAGCGCCCTGACCTGCCGGGCGAGATGACGAAGACCGGACGCACCGGCTTTTACCTGCGCGTTTTAGAAGAAGGCGAAGTCGGAGCCGGCGACACGCCGGCATTGCAAGAGCGCCCGCTGCCGAGTTACCCCATCGCGCGGCTTAACAACGCCCTGTACGTTCACAAAAGCGACCCCGCTCAGGATGAAGAACTGTCCCGCCTGCCGCTTCTCGCCGAAGCCTGGCGGCGCACCTTCCGCCGCCGCGCGGGACTGCTGAAGTGGCGAGCGGAGGAGAGAAAGTAATCCGTTATGCCAGGAATGTACGAAATCACTCTCCTGCCGGAGAAAGAAGTTCACTGCTTCTATGGAACACGGGGAAACTACTATCAGCTTCCTGACGGCTCAAAGCTGGATGTTCATGGGAACCCCGTTTGGTGTCGTCAATGTCAGACTTTTTCAGAGGTGGAGTGGCTTCAATCTGTACCGGAACTTGAACAGGCGATAGCGGATTACTCTGATGTGAGTTCTGCCAAAAGCCAGCGCATTTTACAACTGAGTGGTCTCAGAGACAAAGCCGCGTCTTTGGCAAAGCGGTTAGCAGAAAGAACTACCCGTCTTCAGTGGCGGGGAGGCCGGATCAGTCCACCCAAGTGCCTGGAATGTGGAACAACGAATGTCGTTGATCTAGGAAGTGGGCAGGAAATTGTAAGTCCTTGTTCACCCGGCACACTTACAATTGAGTTGGTAGGAATGTGCAGCACTGCATTCAGAAATTACTTCTACACGCCGGAAGGCGACCGCATGTCAACACAAACGCAGCCGTCGCGCTGGCACATGACACGTTAGACCAGTTACCGTTTCGCCACATGCAGGCCGCATTCGCGGCCTAGTCCGAAGAAGCGGGTATCTTCCTCGCTCATGCCTGCGCCAAGCGGGCGGGAGGTTTGCACGTCGCCGATAGAAACGTAGCCCTGCTCCCACAGCGGGTGGTAGGGGAGGTCGTGGCGCGTTAGGTACTGGTGAACGTCTTTATTTGACCAGTCGTAAATAGGGTGGACTTTGACGACCCCGGATTGCTCGGCTAGAGCCTGAAGCTCCGCGCGGGTGGACGACTGGGACCGGCGCAGGCCGGCAATCCAGGCTTGGGCGTGCAGGTCGGACAGCGCCCGCGCCATCGGCTCCGTCTTGTTCAGGGCGTTGAACTTTGCAATCCCTTCCGCGCCCTGCTCCCACAGCTTGCCGTAGCGGGCTTCCTGCCATTCCCGGCTGATTGAACTTTGGTACACTTTGAGGTTCAGATGCAGCCGCTCCGTCAGCGCGTCAATGAACTTGTAGGTCTCTGGGAACAAATACTGCGTGTCCAGCAGCACAACGGGAATGTTCGGCTGCTGCCGCGTGACCATGTGCAGCAGCACGGCAGCCTGTGCGCCGAAGCTGGAACTCAGAATAATATGTTCGGGCCAGCGCCCCAGGGCATACGCGACGCGCTCCTCCGCCGTGGCCGACGCCAGCGCTTGATTGGCTTCTTTTAATTCTTCATTCAGTTTTTCTGGGGACATGATAGGCTTGACTCCTGTGTCTGGTAGTATCATAATCTCCCTGCCGGGGCAAGAAGTTCCTGACTAAGCAAGAGACATAAAGAAACGGAACGACACGATGACGACATTTCTGCGCGTAGCCCTCGTCGGCTGCGGCCTGATTAGCGACGACCACATCCGCGCTTATGCCGCCCACGCGGGCCGTGCCAAAATCACCGTTTGTTACGATATAGACACGGAAAAAGCGGCGTCCCGCGCGGCGCGTCTGGATGCGCGTGTCGCGGCATCTTGGGACGACATCCTGGCTGACCCCAGCGTTGATGCTTTGGAAGTCTGCACCCCGCCGCACCTGCACCCGCAGCTTTGCATCGCGGCAGCCCGCGCCGGCAAGCATGTCCTCTGCCAGAAGCCGCTCGCCCGCACGGTCGCCGAGTGCGACAGCATGATTGCCGCCGCCCGCGCTGCCGGGACCGTGCTTTTCTACGGCGAAACCAACCGCACCTTGCCGTCGGCTTTAATAGCGAAGCAGGCGATAGACGCCGGGCGCATCGGGCAGCTTGTCGGCATTCAGGCCCGGTTCGCGTACTGGCAGGGCGGCGAGATCATGAACACGGCCTGGCGCTACGATCCGGCAGTGGCCGGCGGCGGCCAGCTTTTAGACAGCGGCATTCACGCCCTCGCGCTGATGCACACGCTGGGTGGCCCGATTGAATCCGTCTCCTGCTACACCCATCGCTTCCGGCCGGAAATGGGCGGCGAAGACACCACCGCCGTTGCCGTTCAGTTTGGGGGCGGCCCTGTCGGCACGCTGTTCTCGTCCCAGGCTGTCGGCACCTGGGTTCCCGGTCCGCTTCTTATTGCCTCCGGCACCGAGGGCGCACTTTCTCTCAGCGGCGGCACGGCCCTCACCCTGCACCGGCCCGACCTGCCGGACCGCAAAGAAGTCCTGCTGGCCGAAGACGGCCCATCCTTCGCCGCCATGACCGGCGCGTACCTAGACGCCGTCCTCTCCGGAGCCGAGAACCTTTCCCCCGGCGAAGCAGGCCGCCAAGACTTGCAGCTTGTCCTCGCCGCCTACCAGTCCGCGAATGAGAAGCGTCAAGTCACGCTGTCTGAAGCTGCTTCATAAAAGTCTCTCAAACCTCAAGCAAACATCAGTCTGCGGCCCTTCGTCTGCGGAATCGTGTCGCCAAATTCACGCGCTGTGTTCAGCCAAAGCTGCATAGCTTCTTTGGCGTGAGTGAGTGCCAATTCGTGCGTGTCTCCATGCGCCATGCAGCCTGGCAGTTCAGGAACATCAGCAATATAAACCTTATCTTCACTGCTCCAAAAAATAATGATTTCGTACTTGTCTATTATAATTCCCCTCCAAGCTCATAGGTGGCAAAAACTTCTCTAACTTGACGCACTTGATAGGCTTTAGCTTTATCGCCTTCTTTTTGCAGATTAATTCGCTCTGAAACCCGGCACGAATAAGAAGCTGGCATAGATCATTAAACGCAATGTTGGCATCCGAAGTGCCGCGAAGCACCTGCTGAAGCAGTTTTCCATACTTGCTCATTCCGGTTTGATTTTACTTCCTTGTATTGTTTTTTTCTTGTAGCCTTTGGCAGAGCAAACATGTCCTGCCGCTTCAAGTCCGCGCTAAATACCAGCACATGTTTCCACCATCTTTATTCTATTATCTCTTGTCTTGCACGCTCTTCAGTATGCCATCTTGCGTAATGCGTGACGTTAGCTGTACTTCCTGTTGCTCGCGCCAGCCATTTTTCGTTTTCATCCATGTGCTACGCCTAAGTGTATCAAGAGTTAGAACATGCTGCTCATGTATAGTTTCTGTTGCAATAACTGTGACTAAATGCTCGCGATACATGACGACAGCTTGCGCTCCCTTTGGTGTTATGCTGATTACCTGCGACTTGACGTTGTGAGAGGCAGTGACGAAATGCGTAGGGGAAAACTCTTTCATAAGACCTCGCTTAGTTGCAGCCTTGTCAAAACGTGCACCGTCAATATCTGCCCCTTGAAAATCTTCTGTAAGTACCGCCAAGCAACCATTGATGTCTTTATGCTCAAAACTGGCATCAGCCCTGTTTAAAGTATCCTGTATCTGTTGGCGTATAGTTTTCGGCTGGGCTTGTACCATATTTGGCAGCAACATCCAGATTGCAACTGCTAACAGCAAGCAAGGTTTCTTGAAACTCACCGCGTTCATGGAAGTACTTTACCTGATTTTTCTGTTCTAGGGTAGTCGTTATCCCTCTGCTAAAAATTGTTGTGAATTTCCATTCGTTTCCGGGAACAAAGTCGTAGATGTTTTGTTAAGAGTATTGACAATGCGACGCTCAAGTGATAGAATACGCACTGGCAAGATTTACTAAGACATACACTCTAGGGAGACAGATACACATGGCGAAAACAGTAGGCATTGACCTCGGAACGACCAACTCGTGCGTGGCCGTTCTGGAAGGCGGGGAGCCGACGGTCATCCCCAACGCGGAAGGCTCGCGGACAACCCCGTCCATTGTCGGCTTTACCAAGACCGGCGAGCGGCTGGTGGGCAACGCGGCCAAGCGGCAGGCGGTCGTGAACCCGGACCGGACCGTGATTTCCATCAAGCGCAAAATGGGCACGAATGACAAAGTGACCATTGACGGCACTTCGTACTCGCCGGAGCAGATTTCGGCGATGATTTTGCAGAAGCTCAAAGCCGACGCCGAAGCGTACTTAGGCGAAAAGGTAGACAAGGCCGTCATCACGGTTCCGGCGTACTTCAATGACGCTCAGCGGTCGGCGACCAAAACGGCGGGAACCATCGCCGGCATGGAAGTCCTGCGGATCATCAATGAGCCGACGGCGGCGTCACTGGCGTATGGCCTGGACAAGAAGAAGAACGAAACCATTCTCGTCTATGACCTCGGCGGCGGCACATTTGACGTGTCCGTGCTGGACGTGGGCGACGGCGTCTTTGAAGTGCGCTCCACGGCGGGCGACACGCATCTGGGCGGCGACGACTTTGACCAGAAGATTGTAGACTATGTGGCCGAGGAGTTCCGCAAGGACTCCGGAATTGACCTCCGCAAAGACAAACAGGCCATGCAGCGCCTGCGCGAAGCGGCGGAAAAGGCCAAAGTTGAGCTGTCCAATGTTGTGCAGACCACGATCAACCTGCCGTTCATCACAGCAGATGCCGACGGGCCGAAGCACCTGGACGTCGGCCTCAGCCGGGCCAAGTTTGATGAGCTGACCCGCGATTTGGTGACCCGGACGGAAGAGCCGTTCAAGCGGGCTTTAGCGGACGCAGGCATTGAAGCCAAAGATGTGGACGAGATCATTTTGGTCGGCGGCTCCACGCGCATCCCGGCCGTGCAGGACCTGGTCAAGAAGCTCGGCGGCGGCAAAGAGCCGAACCGCAGCGTCAACCCGGATGAAGTTGTCGCCATCGGCGCGGCCATTCAGGCGGGCGTTCTGGGCGGCGAAGTTAAGGACGTTGTGCTGCTGGATGTGACCCCGCTGTCTTTGGGCATCCAGACGCTCGGCGATATGTTCACCAAGCTGATTGACCGGAACACGACGATCCCGACCCGCAAGTCCGAAGTCTTCTCGACGGCAGCGGACGGCCAAACTGCCGTTGATGTCGTGGTGTACCAGGGCGAGCGCCAGGCGGCGTCCCAGAACAAGCTGCTGGGCCGCTTCCAGCTCACCGGCATTCCGCCGGCCCCGCGCGGCGTCCCGCAAGTGGAAGTGACCTTTGACATTGATGCAAACGGCATTGTGAACGTCTCCGCGAAAGACCGGGCGACAAACAAAGAGCAGCGCATCACCATTTCCGGCGCGGGAACGCTGGACAAGACCGAAATCGAGCGCATGGTCCGCGAAGCCGAGGCGCACGCCGCCGAAGATTCCGCCCTGCGCGAGAAGGCCGAAGCTCGCAACCATGCCGACCAATTAGTCTACTCGACCGAGCGCCTGATCAAAGACCTCGGCGACAAGCTGCCCGGCGACGAAAAGGCGAAAGTCGAAGGCGCGATTGCCCAAGTCAAGTCTGCGCTGGAAACAGAAGACACGGACCGGATCAAGACTGCGACCGACGAGCTTCAGTCGGCGTCCTACGCGCTGTCTGAAATCCTGTACAAGCAGGCCGACAGCACCGGCGGCGCGTCCGGCAACGGCTACCATGCCGAAGGCGGCGCATCCGCCGCCGAAGACGCCCAGCCCGCCGACGACGTAATTGACGCCGAGTTCAAGAGCGAGTAATCGCACTTTAGCCGAAAAAAGCGGCCCCGGACAGTGTCCGGGGCCGCTTTTCCTTTCGCATACTCAGGCTGCATCAGGTTCCGGTTCCGTCACCGTCAAGCTATGGCAGTGAATGACGTTATGCGCCTCCAGCCGCTCAAACTCAAGGCGCAGGTACAGATCGCCCGGCTTGGAAGGCTGCTCCGCGTCATAACGCAGCCAGCCTAGCTCCGACTGCTCCTGATAGTTTCGTGCGAACAGCGCTTCCACTTCCCCAAAATTGACGATGCTGCCAAAGCGCACTGCGACTGCGGGCCTATAATACCCACGATGGCCAATCCAAACCAGTGGATTGAGTTTCAGCGTCAGTTCGCACCGCGGGCCTAGAACGACACTCTCAAAAATCGCATGGTTGAAATCGTGAGGCAGTTCAGGCAACTCACCCCTTCGGCTCATGTCACACCGACCAATCCTCAAACTTCAGTCCAGGCACCTGCTCAAAGTGTTTTAGGTTGCGCGTAAGCAGTATTGCATCCAGCGAGATGCAGATCGCGGCAATTCGCAGGTCCTTAGTGCTTATGCGAACACCTACTTGACGCATTCTCTCAAACTCTTCAGAAGCATAATGATCGTAGCCGAAAATTGTTGCAGTGCGGTACGTTTCGATGTGGAGGTGCAAAAATTCATAAGACTCTACCTGCTGAGGTGGTGTTCTCGCTTGAGCCACACGAGACAACCAGCCGCGCATCTGTTCTTCATAACTGATGATCGTGGTTGCAATCTCGCTTGGCGGAACCTGTCCTAGCCGCAATTCTAGAGGGTAAGCTGTGATGCCGCCTCGCTCTAAAATCGTCATGTGATCTGTATCTAAAACATACATCAGGCAGCACCGTCGTTGTTCTGTGGGTCTTCTGACCCACGCCATTCCCTGCCAAACTTTACCGCTTCTTCAAATTCGGGACTGTTTGCGTAGATTCCTACGATACGTTTCCACCAGGGAACATCCTCATCCGATTTGTCCGATACCTTCTCCCGCTCTAGCTGTTCCAGCTTCGTTTCCACAGCCGCCAGTCGCTCTTCAATAGTTTGTGCTGACATAAGTTGCTCCTCTCTCATGCCACAGTATACCCCGGCTGCCAATTGCAGTAGAACGGGAACATTTTGGAGGAAATTGACGACAAAACTGTGATGAATGAAGCTTTGCGGCGGTTGTGTTCGCCGCACTGTTAGAAAAGTTTGCAGCACCGTTAGAAATAGGATGAAGTCACGAATGTCCGAACTGCAAGACTCTGCCGGCACTTTAATGGAAGACCATGCTGCTGAAGAAGCGGCTAGCGCAAGCCCTGGCGATGCCGCGCCGAAGCGCATTGCCCAGTATGAACTGACACGGGAAATTGGGCGCGGCGCACTGTCTGTCGTTTACGAGGCTCAGGACACGCGAACTGGGCAGGAGGTCGCCCTGAAGCTGCTGGCGCTGCCTCCCTCGCTGACCCCGGAAGAAGCCGGTGATTTTATTACCGGCTTTGAGCGTGACGCGCGGCTGATGGCCCGGCTCTCGCACCCCCATTTAGTCCGCTTCCACGAGACCGAAGCCGCGCAGAGCCGGCATTTTCTGGTCATGGAGTATCTTGACGGGCAGACGCTGCGGAAGCGAATAAGCGCGGGTACGCTCAAGCTACAGGAGGCTTTTCCGATATTAACTCAGATTGCCGGTGCGCTGGACGCGGTTCATCAGGCGGGAATGACGCACCGTGGCGTCAAGCCAGCTAGTGTCATGCTGCTGCCGGACGGCACGGCAAAGCTGCTGGAGTTCGGCATGGCCCCGTCTGCTGAGGGAAAAACAAACAAGGGGACAACAAACAAGGGAGCAGCAAACAAGAAGCCGGGAAGCGAGAGGCCGCCCGGCACGCACCGAGGCATTCTTGTCGGATCGCCCGCCTACATTGCCCCGGAGCAGATCAAAGGCGAAGCCGGGACAGCCGCCGCAGACATCTGGGCGCTGGGCGTGCTGAGCTATGAAATGCTGACTGGACGCCTGCCGTTCACCGGCCCGAACGCCGGGGGCGTGCTGTATCAAATCATGCACCAGCCGCCCGTTTCGATGCCGGAACTGCCGCTCGCTGTTCAGCGGGTGCTGCGGCGTGTTCTCGATAAAGACCCCGCCAGGCGCTATCCTACGGCAATCGCTTTCGTGCAGGCCCTGAAGCTCGCTTATTCTGCACAAGCGCCAGTGGCTGCCAAACAAAAGCCTGCCGCTTTCCCGCAGTCGCCTGCCGCTTCTCCGCAGCCGCCTGCTTCTCCGCAGCCGCCTGCTTCTCCGCAGCCGCCTGCTTCTCCGCAAGCGCCCGCTGTGTCCTCGCGGCCTTCCTTGCCCTTGTGGCTTCCTGTGGCCTCCCTGGTATTTCTTTTCCTGGCCGGCTTGGGCGGCACGCTTCTTCTGCGGCCTCAATTCCACCCGGCGCAGGACGCGGCTGCCGGTTCAATCGCCCGTATTCCGGGCCGCTCTATTCCAAAGCCTGTGCCGCCGCCCGGTGTTCCGACAATGCTTCCTGACGTTCAATCCGGGCCTGCTGACGTTCAATCCGGGCCTGCTGACGTCTCGCCGCCCGCGCCGGCTGCCCTGCCGGTCCCGATTCAAGCGGCGGCGGTTCCAAAATACCCTTCGGCTGCGCCGCTCAATGTCTCCGCTCCGTCGAAGGCCGCTGTGCCGGTTCTGCCGATTAAACAGGCTGCCGCGCCGGTGCGGCCTGTCCCTGTCGTTCAAGCGCCGGCCCAGCCGCGCCGCCTTTTAACTGCGATGAAGCCAGCCGCCCTCATGCAGGCGGCTCCCGCACCGACCTCTCGCCCGCAGGTGACAGTGCGCGTTGACAGCTATCCGGCGCAGGAGCAGGCGGCCAGCCCGGCAGCCACTTCTCAAAAACCAGCGCAGCCAACTCCCATGCAAAGCGCGAGCCAAACCGGCAGCGGCCAGATGATGCTTCCTGACGACGGGGGCGGCTACGACCCGGAAGCCGATGCCCGGCTTCGCAAATCTGCTTGGGATCAGAATGGGCCTGCGGCGGCCAATGGAGAAGTAAAAAAATGACGAAAAAAGCGTATCAACTGGCGGCGTTTTTCCTGGCGCCCTTGTTCGCGTTCCCGGTGGGGGCAGCGAGCAATGCCTACACCCAGGCGTTTCCGACAATCCCCGAATCACAGTGGGTCGGTCTGCGGCTGATGATTTTGCCGCAGTCTAAGGCATTGCAGCACTACGGCTACCAAGAACTGTATCAAGACCCAAGCCAAGACGCAAAAGACGCGGCTCAGAAGTACGCTCCCCTGCGTTACGAGGATTATGTCGGGCGGATTGTTCGCATTGCAGCCATCGGGCGCGGCAACCTGCCGAACGGAGACCATGTTGATGAGGCGGATTTGCAGCTTGAGGGAGACAAAAGGCTGATTCACGGCGACATTGACCACGGCTGCATGACGGATGTCGCGCCCGTTTCAGATTTAGAAAACGCGCGGAAACTGTATCTAGGCAAGACTTTGTGGCTTTCGCGTGATCACTTAGACACTTATGATCCTGAAAAAGACAACGCGGACGCGCCGGGTTCTGCGGCCTGGCGCGAAGCCTTCCAAAAAATCCCAATCAAGCAGTATTCGCCGGTGAAGGTCATAGACATTGTTCCAAGCTGGTACGCAAGCGCTCCCACGCGCTTTATCGTCCAGAGCGCGTCCGGCCCGGAAAGCGCACAAGGTTATGTGGATGTCCACATGAGCGACACGAATATCCCGGAGAACTTGCGGACGATAGATAAGTTTGAGGATGCGTTTTCGGAAACCGACCCACGCACGCGCTATCCCTGGTCGCTGAAAGTCTGGGACGCGCTGGAACAAAAACAGATTTTTCTTGGGATGACGGCCTTGCAGGTCCGCATGAGCTGGGGCGTACCTAAAGAAGTGCAAAAGCCGGCAGGGCTGAACGGCACCGAGCAGTGGGTCTATGATCCCGCACACGTCCTCATGCTAAAAGACGGCGTTTTAACGGAGATTTCCGGTGAGCCTGCGCCAGAAAAATAGCAGTTTCAATGGCACGAAAAAGCGGCTCAGGACACTGTCCTAAGCCGCTTTCTTCGTTTCCATGCCTACTGCTGCGGGGCCGGCTCCTGTGGCGCGGCTTCCTGGGGCGCGGCTTCCTGGGCGACAAGACCCTGGTTCTTGGCTTCTTCCTTGCCGCTTTCAATCGCGTCATGCACTGCGGTGTGTGCGACAGTGGTAACTTTTTGGGTCAAGTCCTGTGCAGCGGCTGTGGCTTTGTCGGCTAAGGCGTCGCGGGTCTTGCCGAGCGTCTTGTGCTCGTAGTTGGTTTCCGGGACGGCAAAGCCGAGTCCTGCGCCGAAGACAATCCCCATCGCGCCGACCGCAAGCGGATTGGACTGAAGCGTCTTGCTGAACCAGCCCGCGCCGGCCTGGGCCTGGGTCTGGACCTGCGAACCGAGGTTGCCGGCGGCAACCTGCACCTGGCCGGCGACCGTGCCAACTTTCTCGGCGGCATCCCCGGCGGCGTCACTGGGGCTGACCGTAGGCAAGTTTGCAGTGGCGCTGTTGCTGCGGAGCAGCCAGACCAGGCTGGCGATGAAAAGGATCGCCTGAAGCGGGTTACGCTGGATCAGGCTCCAAATGCTCATGCCGGCAGTGGACGCCGCGCCGACAACTACGCTTTTCGACTTGCTGCCGGCGTCGGCAGCGGCGGTCTTTGCCGTGGCGGCTGTCTCGGCGATCTTCTGGCCCGCGTCTTTTGCTTTATCGGCAGCGCCCTGTGCAGCATCCTGCGCTTTGTCCGCCACAGCGGCTGTGAGGTCCTGCGCTTTGTCGGCGACGCCCTGCGCGGTCTGGTTTACGTTTTGTGCCATATCCTGAGCCTTATCCTGAATGGTATCCGTCGCCTGACCAAGCGCGTCCTGCGCCTGGCCGGCTGCGTCGCCGACTTTATCTGCGGCTGCGCCCGTGTCCGCTGCCGGCGCGGTGTACTGCGGGGCGTCGTGGTCGTCCAGCGCCGCAAACTCACTCAACGCTGCCATGTCATCCGGCGCCCTAAAAGCGGTCTCGTCGGAAAAAGTCGTGACGACAGCCGCTTCGGGCGAGTAATCTTCCCCGGCATAGCCTTCGCCGACACCTTCCGCCAGCGGGACCGGCTCAAACGGGCCGTCTACCATGAGGACCGTTCCAACCTCCACGGTGCCGTCAATTGGGTTTTCTACCAGAACCACGTCGCCGACTTCAACTTGGCCGACTTCCAGCGTATCTTCAATAGGCACTTCCATGTTCCCAGCAATCGGCTCCACCGGCTCATGGTACTGCGGCCTGTTTTTCCTGCTCATTCGTTCAATTCTCCCTCAATAAAGATGTGCCGCAGCACCTACGCGGCGGCTTGTGCGCCGGAGCTTTTTAGAAACCGGGCGGCGGCGAAGCCGATCACGGCAGCGGCAGCGAGGAAGTAGGCCGGCTGGGTACGCCCAAAGTTTTCCGTGTCCTGGATGACTTCGTCAATGCTTTTCTGCTGGATCGTCGTGCCAACTTCGGTCAGCTTGTCCGCCGCCTGGTCCAGATACGGCGCGGCCAGGACGCCGAGACCCTGCGAACGGAACGACCCGCCGTTTTGCTTCAAGAGCTGGGCGGCATCCGTAATGCTGGTCGCCAGGCTATCCTTCTGCTCGGCTAGGGTCGCTTTCAGCTTGGTGCTGACAAGCCCGGCTGCCTGACCGACATATTGCTGACCCTGCTGGACTGCCTGCTGGGTTTGTTCTTTCACTTGGTCCGCCAGCGGCGCGGCGGGCGTTTCCTGCGTATCTGCCATTCTTTGTTCTCCTGCGGCTCTGTCTTTGCAATTTTCTTTTGCAATTCTCTATGGCGACTTCTACCCGCCAGACGCTTAATCTAAACGGCGGCCTTAGCGGGAACTGAATTTCTGGAGCTTTTGTTAATTAAGTTGACAGCATAACACTCATGTGGAATAATAACGCTGAACGAAGGTAACTTGCTTTAGCGATCAACGTAGGGGAGAGACGATGGCTGTAGATTACAAAGATTACTACAAAATTCTTGGGTTGCCCAAGACCGCGACGGAAAAAGAAATCAAGGCGGCTTATCGCGGCTTGGCGCGGAAGTATCACCCCGACGTCAACCCCGGCGACAAAAGCGCGGAAGAAAAGTTTAAAGATGTCGGCGAAGCCTACGAAGTGCTGTCCGACACCGACAAACGCGCAAAGTACGACCAGTTCGGCGATCAATGGA
>CAXUBO010000020.1:0-7049 GCA_964249345.1 uncultured Armatimonadales bacterium
GCTTCGTGCATCAGCTCCGCCGTCATCGCCCCCACCACGGCCACTTTTGTCACTTCATTGCGCTCGCATGTCCGCGCTTCGTCCCGCCCGCCGAAGGTCTCTTTCACAGATTGGTAAAACGCGCTGACCGTCTGCGGCGGCACGCGGCCCAGCATCCCCAGCGGCCGGCCTTTGCGGTAGCCCAAAGTTTCCAAGTGGGTCATGCCCAGCGCCGTCGCCAGACGCGGATTGCAGCCGAGACCAAGCTTTTCTTCAAACGGCAGGTGCGAGGCCAGGATGCCGATTTCGTCCGGCAGCGCGTCCGGCTCCAGCTTGAACGCACGGTGCAGGAACACGGCGTCCAGCTTTTCCGCCGCCGCCCAGGCTCCAATGCCCGGCCAGGCTTCCAGCGCCAGGCCAAGCCGGCAGACGGAGCGCGAAAATTGATGGCGCACCAGCGGCGCTTCGTCGGCATATTTTGCGGTTTCGAGATATTGGTCCAGGAAGTTTGCCAGGTTGTTCGGTGAGATCATGTTTTTGTTGTTCCCACGCGGGGCATGAGCTACACTTGCGTCCCCTTGATGCTCATTTTCTCTTGACTTTGCCTGCCCGAATCTGCTATAATTAACACAGATTTTCAGCAAATAGCTGACAACGCGGAACAAATACTGAGAAGCGATTTGGTGTAGGAGAAATGAATTGGCGAAAGCAAAAATGAACACGCTGCTGGACCGGGAAACTGAACGCGCCGAACCTGTGGCGCTGGACGGGCTGGGAACCGAAGGGCAGGCGGAAGACATGGCCCTGCTGGACACGACTGGGCGGCAGGTCGTGGAAGCGCTGTTAAAAGACGGTGAGCAAGTGGATGTCAGCGAGCAGGACGCGGCAGGCATGGGCCATGTCAGCGAAGAATATACCGCCGACACGATCCGCCTGCTGGAAGGCGTTGAGCATGTTCGCACCCGGCCTGCCATGTACATCGGCGACACCGGCCCGAACGGCCTGCACCACCTTTTGTTTGAGGTTGTGGACAACTCCATTGACGAAGTGCTGGCGGGCCATGCCACCGAAATCTGGGTCACGCTGAACCCGGACAAGACCGTCACCGTGCGCGACAACGGGCGCGGCATTCCTGCCGATACCAACAAGCAGACGGGCCTTTCGGGCGTCGAGCTTGCCATGACTAAGCTGAATGCCGGCGGCAAGTTCGGCGGCGGCGGCTACAAGGTCTCCGGCGGTCTGCACGGGGTCGGCTTGTCCTGCGTCAACTTTCTGTCGGCCTGGTGCGAAGCGGTGGTCGAGCAGCGCGGCAAGAAGTTTAAGCTGCGCTGCGTTCAGGGCGTTCCGAAGCCCAAAGGTTTGAAAGAACTTGGCCCCTCGGACGAGCATGGCACGACTATCACCTGGCTGGCCGACACGGAAATTTTCGGCGACTACAACTACAAGCCCGAAATCTTTGAGTCGCGCATTCGGAATACTTGCTATCTCAACCGAGAAGTGACAATCCATTTTCACGACAATCTCACGGGCGCGGAGCCGGTGACCTACCACTACGAGCGCGGCATTGCTGAATTGGTGGACCATCTCAACGAGAACAAGAACGACACCAAGAACGAGTTTGGTCCCACCATTTACTTCCTCAAGAAGCGGGAAGATGTTCAGGTGGAAATCGCGCTTCAGTACAACAAGTCGTACTCGGAGACCGTGCTGTCGTTTGCAAACAATGTCCACACCAAAGAAGGCGGGACGCATTTGTCGGGGTTCCGCACGGCGCTGACCCGCGTCATCAACCAGTACGCCCGCAAGTCCGGCGCGATCAAAGAAAAAGATGCGAATCTGAGCGGCGACGACGTCCGCGAGGGCCTCACGGCAGTGATTTCCGTGCGCCTGTTCAAGCCGCAGTTTGAAGGCCAAACCAAAGCCAAGCTCGGCAACTCCGAAGTGGAAGGCATTGTCAACTCTATCATGGGTGAGGGTCTGACCCAATTTTTAGAAGAAAACCCGGCGGCCGGCAAGAAGATCATCGACAAAGCCCTGACCGCCCAGCGTGCGCGTGATGCCGCTCGCAAAGCGGCGGATTTAATCAAGCGCCAGTCCAGTTTAGAGAACTCCAACCTGCCCGGAAAGCTGGCCGACTGCACCGAACGCGACCCGAAAAAGTGTGAACTTTTCCTCGTGGAAGGCGACAGCGCCGGTGGCAGCGCCAAGCAGGGCCGGGACCGGCGGTATCAGGCCATTCTGCCGCTGCGGGGCAAAATTATCAACACGTCTAAAGCCGCGCTGGACAAGACGCTGGAAAACAATGAAGTGCGGTCTTTGATTACCGCGCTCGGCATCGGCATTAAAGTGGACAGCGACGGCGATGACGAGGGCGAGTCGTCGTCCAAGTTTGACATGTCCAAGCTGCGCTATGACCGCATCATCATTATGACCGATGCGGACGTAGACGGCGACCATATTCGGACCCTGCTGCTGACGTTCTTCTTCAGCTACATGCAGCCGCTGATTGAGCAGGGCCATGTCTATATCGCCCAGCCGCCGCTGTATTCCATCAAGTCCGGCAAAGACACGCGCCTCTACGCCCGGTCGGACGAAGAGCGCGACCGGATGGTCAAAGAATTAAAGCGCAAAGACGTTCAAGTCGGGCGCTTCAAGGGCCTCGGCGAGATGAACGCCCAGGAGCTGTTTGAGACCACGCTGAACATTGAATCACGCAGCCTCGCCCGTGTGACTTTAGAAGATGCAAACGCCGCCGCCGAGATGTTTTCCATCTTGATGAGCGACAAAGTTGAGCCGCGCAAGCAGTTCATCATCAAGTACGCCCGCGAAGTCTCCAACGTAGACTGGCACTGCTAAAATGAAGAAGTCCCCCCGGCCCCCAATAATGGGGGAGCATGAAGGAAGGCAAGAAAGCCGCAAGCTTTTCCTGACTCTGGCTCCCCCATTATTGGGGGCTGGGGGGGTGCTTCTTTGCCTCGCCCTTCTTGCCGGCTGTGCGCTTCGCACTCACTCCGCTCCCAATCCTTCGCCGCCTGCCGCAGACGCCGATGTTCTCGCGCCCAGCGTTGTCCATCGCGCTCTTCCCACCCGCGCCGGGGCCGGCATTGACCTGGTAGACATTGACCTTATGCAGTCCCGCTGCCGCTTGACGCTTCAAACGCGCGGCATCACGCTGGCGAGCGGCCATGTGGCCGGGCAGGCATGGACGCCGCATGAGTGGCTGACGCGCACGCACGGCCTTCTGGCCGTCAACGGCGGCTACTTTGGACAAGAAGACGCCGCAGGCCGCAAAGAGTTTGTCGGCCTGCTGGTCCAGAAGGGCCGCGTTCGCCACGCCGCGCCGCCGCTGACCGGAAGCGGCAGCCCAACCATCAAGAAGGGTCGGTATATCCGCAGCGCCTTCGGCCTCCTGCCGGACGGCACCCCAAGCATTCGGTGGGCCGCAACTGACCCCCAAAATTCCCAGTCCGTCACAGCTTACACGGCTCCAATGGGCCGGCCTTCCGCCGCCTGGCCCGTGAGTGACGCCGTCGGCTGCGGCCCAACACTGATTTCCCAGGGTAAAATTGTCGTCACTCAGTATCAAGAGCGCCTCGTCAGCCCCGGCCCGGAGCCGCGCACCTTTGCTGCCTACGACGGCCCCGCCGGACATCCCCGGCACCTAGTCATCGGCATCGCCTCCGGCGCAGACTTTGCCGAGCTTGCCGCCTTCGTGTCCCGCTACTTCCCGCGCTATGACCACTCTCGCGCTGAGGCCGCTATGTGCCTCGACGGCGGCGCGTCCACCCAGATGACCTATGTGCTGAACGGCGCGGCGCAGTCCCCCCGCGAAACCGGCGTCACCGTCCCGGACGCGCTGGTGCTGCTGCCGCGTTAGTTTGCAGATTTTGGAGGCTTCATGTATCGCGCTTTGCTGCCCTTTGCTTGCTTCTTGCTCTGCGCTTCTGCACAAGCCCATACGCGCTTGTACTGTTCTCCCGACGGTTCCTGCACGGCTCTAGCGACTTCCGATGCAGGAAAAGTTAAGCTAGACCAAAGCGGCAGTGACCTGGGAAGCAGTGACCTGGGAAGCGGCAGCGTCCCGGATGGTTTGGATTATCTAGCTGTCGGCTATGGGGAGGGAACAGTCAAGATTTTCCGGCGGCACAAGCTCTGCATCCGCCGCAGCTTTGTTTCTGACGGCAACCACGGGCAGATTGTTGAACACGCCGCTTGGACGCCCAACTCTCAGTTTTTCGTCTTCGCTACCTTCAGTTCCGGGGGCCATTCGGCGTGGCATCACTGGACCTTTGTTTGGAGTAGGCGCGACGGTAAAATCCACAGCCTGGACGATGCTTACTCTTCTACAATGACGGATCGGTTCCGGCTGACAGCGCCCGACCGCATTCGTACCCTCCTTTCGGACAGCTCAGGCTCTGGCAAGCCGCTTTCCGTGCGTCTGAGTCGGGTGCAGTGGAAGCCGGGCATCGGCGACAGGCGTTAGATTGCCAATGCCTGCCTGTCCAGGGTACAATGACGGATTGACGAAAACGGGCTGAGACAGGAGGATGCCGATGCGCCGGTACAAAACAGTGGTCACGGATTACGAAGGAATGCAGGGCGCTTTAGACGCGCATTCGGAGCAGGGCTGGGTGCTGTTCTCGCTGACGCCCGACACCTGGCGGCGTTCGCTGTCCGAGAGCAGCGATTTGGAGCAGTCGCCGTTTGATGAGCTGGACACCCAGAACCGGGGCGTCCGCGAGTATTCCGCGTCCTACTACCTGCTCGTGTTCCAAAGCGACGAAGGCCGCGAGGAAGCTCAAAGCTATGCCGCCGCCGAGCAGCCGCTTCCTTACAGCGCTTCTCTGCCGGGATTTGACGAGTAAGCAGGCGACGCAGGCAATGAATGATCTGCAACTCACGCTGCCGACCAGCTTCGGCGTCGCTTCCTACCCGCCAGGAGCGTCTTTCGGGCCGCGCGTGATGCTGGACTGGGAGTTTGTCTGGCTCATTCAAGGGAATGCCGAATATCGCTGGGACGGGGCCGCTGCCCCGGCATTGGAGGGTGCGGTAGTTCTCTGCCAGCCTGGCACGACGGACTTTTTTCAGTGGGACCGACACAAGCGGACCCGCCATGCATTTTTCCATTTTCAGATGGCGCAGCCGCCGCCTGGCTGGGAAGATTGGGCGCGGGTGCGCGAGCCGGCGGATGACGACATTTTGCTGCCGCTGTTCCGCTACTTGCTGACATGGCTGGGGCGAGGAGACTCGGAGCCGTGCCTGCGGGCCATTGCCGCCATGCTAGCGGCATTTGGGACGGGGAACCGGACCACAGGCCGCCTGTCGCCGGAAACCTGGCCGCCCATCGTGGAACAGGTCTGCGCCTATCTGTTCGCGCGTCTGGACGAAGACCCCGCCTGCGCCCTCACGCTTCAAACGCTTGCCGAAGCTGCCTGCGTCAGCCCCGCGCACCTCTGCCGCCTGTTCCAGTCGTCGGTTGGACACTCCCCCGCGGAGACGGTTCGCTTGGCCCGCCTGGACCGGGCCGCGACGCTGCTTGCCCGCAGCAACTACGCGGCCGGGGAGATCGCGGGCTTGTGCGGCTTTGCTAACCCGTTCCATTTCTCCCGCCTGTTTCGCGCCGCTTACGGCGTTCCGCCGACCGAGTTCCGCCGCCGTGTTCAGGCTGGCCTTTCACCTCCTCCTACGCTTCTGGCTTCCATTTTTCGCCCGCTTTGATTGTTATTTCATCGGATTGGCATATCTGTTTTTGATGTTCTTTGCGCGTAATAAAGGCCAACTTGGGCTATGGCGCAGCCGCCGTAGTTTTGCTACAATAGCATATACTTGCTCAAGGAGAACATCACCCATGAACGCAGTTTTAGACCGACCGGCTGAAAAGATCATGCAGGGTCTGCTTGAAACGGACCGCTACCGGGTTTCCGTGGACGAATACATTAAGTTCAAGCGTGACGGCTTTTTAGTCGTCAAAAACCTGGTGTCGCCTGCCGAAATCGCCGAACTGCGGCGGCATACCGATGACCTCATGCAGGGACGGCTGCCGGAGCAGACGCGGCAGATGAGCGCGGGCGACAGGCCGGAACAGGGCGTCGCCGTGCAGGGGCTGGACGCGCCGCCCGCACATCTGTCGCCCGAAGAAAAAGTCCAGTATTTTTTGCGTATCCACATGCTGCACCGGCAGCTGGAACTGCATGAGCGGACACTGCTGCACCCGCGCGTTTTGGACGTGCTGGAAGTGCTGACCGGGCCGGACATTCTGGCGCTCCAGTCCATGCTGTTTCTGAAGCCTCCCGGCAAGCCGGGGCAGGGCTGGCATCAGGATAGCTTTTATATCCCAACCCATCCCGACACGCTCTGCGGGGCGTGGATCGCCATTGACGACGCCGACGAGCTGAACGGCGCAATGTGGATGGCAAAAGGCAGCAATGCCGAGCCGGTGTATCCACCCCGCGAAGGCTACGGCTCCGGCGATGCGATTGACGGCATTACGCCTGTGAGCGGGGTCAGTGACCCGGACGACGAAAAAAACGATTTGGCGCGAATTGGCGACAAGTACGATCAGGTGCTTGTGTCGGCGCACGCTGGGGATGTCGTCTTCTTCGGCGGCCATATCCTGCACCGCTCCAAGAAGAACTACACGTCCGACCGGGTACGCCGCTCGTTTGTCGGCCACTTCTGCAATGCCCGCTCATGGACCCAGTGGGGCGCGGATGATCTCGCTTTGTCTGGATTGGACGCGGCCTCCGGCATGACCAACGGCTCGCATATTCTGGCTCGCGGCGATACGCACCTGCCGTTTGCCCAGCCCCGCTTCGGAACGCCCTGCGCCGCGCTGCTGCCCGCCGAGGAGCGCCGCCGCCAAAGCCAGCACGCAGCCGCGATGATGGGCGACATGGACAGCGGCCTCATGGGCGCGATGCCTTCCGACCCGGATGTCACCCACTGATTTTTGTTGATTGCCTCACGAAAAAGCCGTGTCCTATCTAGGACACGGCTTTTTATTTTGAGGCAGCGGCAGGAATGCAGGATTAGAATGCAGGATTAGAATGCAGGATTAGAATGCAGGATTA
>CAXUBO010000020.1:7149-24459 GCA_964249345.1 uncultured Armatimonadales bacterium
CAGGAATGCAGGATTAGAATGCAGGATTAGAATGCAGGATTAGAATGCAGGATTAAACGGCGGCAAGGTTGAAACAAGGGCAGGTGTGGGTAGAAGATGCTCAGCACTTTTTCGCACTTCTTTCTTGGGGAAAACAGTCTATGAGCAAGCACGTTTTGATCACCGGCGGTGCGGGGTTTATCGGGTCGCATCTGGCGCTGGAACTGCTCGGCCGGGGCTACGCGGTGCGGGCGCTGGATAATCTGTCGCCCCAGGTGCATGGCGGCGAGCAGAAGCGGCCTGAGTATTTGCCGGAGGATGTGGAGCTGATGGTCGGCGACGTGCGCGATCCTGAAGCGGTTCAAAAAGCCTTAAAGGGCATAGACGCCGTTTACCATTTCGCGGCGACTGTCGGGGTCGGCCAGAGCATGTATGAAATCCGGCGCTACACTGATGTCAATAATCTCGGCACGGCGACACTGCTGGAATCGCTGATTGAAAAGCCCGTCGAGCGGCTGGTGGTCGCCTCCAGCATGAGCATTTACGGCGAAGGGTTATGTGAAACTGCGGACGGTGCGCTGGTGCCGGGCCAGGAGCGCCCCTTAAGCCGCCTGCAAGCGGGTGACTGGGAGCTGCGGGACGACGCCGGGCGTCCGCTCAGGCCGGTGCCGACGCCGGAAACGAAGACGCCGTCGCTGTCTTCAGTTTATGCGCTCTCCAAATACGATCAAGAGCGGCTGTGCCTGATGATCGGACGCGCGTACCATATTCCCACGGTTGCGCTGCGCTTCTTCAATGTCTTCGGCACCTGCCAGGCGCTGTCTAACCCGTACACGGGCGTGCTGGCGATTTTCGCCTCTCGTTACCTGAATGGCCGCCCGCCGCTGATCTTTGAAGACGGCCGGCAGCAGCGCGATTTTGTCAGCGTGCAGGACGTGGCCCAGGCTTGCCGGCTCGCATTAGAGACGCCGGACGCGGCGGGGCGCGTGTTCAATGTCGGCAGCGGGCAGGCGTACACGGTGCAGGAGATCGCCGCCCGGATGGCCCGGACACTGGGCCGGGAAGACATCGCGCCGGAGATCACCGGCAAGTACCGGGCCGGGGACATCCGGCACTGCTTCGCGGACATCTCCCTTGCACGCGCGGTCTTAGGCTACGCGCCGCAAGTGTCGCTGGAAGAGGGCCTGCGGGAAATCGCCGTATGGCTCGAAGGCCAGGTTGCCCATGACCGCGTTGCTGAAGCTTCCTCGGAGCTTGCCCAGCGAGGGCTGACCGTATGACAGAAACTGTTCCGAAGAGGCTCGTTCTCATTACCGGCGGCGCAGGCTTTGTCGGCACGAACCTGGCGCACCGCTATTTATCGGCGGGAACCCCCGTGCGCGTTTACGACAACTTTTCACGCGCGGGCGTGGAGCAAAATGCCCAGTGGCTTTCAGACACGCACGGTGATTTAGTGGAAATTGAAGAAGCCGATATTCGTCACACGGAACGGCTGCGCCGTTCCGTGCGAGGCGTCAGCCAGGTTTTTCATCTTGCGGCGCAAGTGGCCGTCACCACAAGCCTTGCCGACCCGCTGAGCGACTTTGAGATCAACGCGCGGGGAACGCTGAACCTGCTGGAAGCTATTCGGCAGTGCGCCGCGCCGCCTGCGCTCCTTTTCACCAGCACCAACAAAGTTTACGGGGGATTATCCGACATCCCGCTGCGGGTCCGAAGCCGCCGCTACGAGCCGGAAGAATCAGCGATCCGCAGGCAGGGCATCAGCGAGGCCCGCCCGCTCGACTTTCACAGCCCGTATGGCTGCTCCAAAGGCGCAGCGGATCAATACGTTTTAGACTATGCCCGCACCTACGGCGTCCCGGCGGTTGTTTTTCGGATGAGCTGCATTTACGGGCCGCATCAGTTTGGAACGGAAGATCAGGGGTGGGTCGCGCATTTTCTCATTCGGGCGCTGGAAGGCAAGCCGATCACGCTCTACGGCGACGGGATGC
Organism: uncultured Armatimonadales bacterium; assembly: GCA_964249345.1. Classification (GTDB taxonomy): domain Bacteria; phylum Armatimonadota; class Armatimonadia; order Armatimonadales; family Capsulimonadaceae; genus JANXMY01. Next base: position 9,120 of record CAXUBO010000020.1, read on the forward strand.
AGGTACGCGACATTCTTTATGTGGAGGACCTGGTCAACGCTTTTGTGCTGGCGCAGGACAACATCAACCGGCTTTCGGGGCAGGCGTTCAACATCGGCGGCGGCGCAGGCAGCACCGTAAGCCTCTTGAACCTGCTGGCACTCATCGGCGAGACTTACGGCGAGGCTCCGGCGGTTCGGTTTGAGCAGTGGCGGCCCGGCGACCAGCGGTATTATGTGTCCGACACGCGCAAGTTTCAAGAAGCGGCCGGCTGGAGCGCTCAGACAGATGTGGCAAGCGGAATTGAGCGCTTGGCCTGCTGGCTGCGCGAGACGCGCGGCATTTCGGACGCGGCGGAACGCCGGCAGGAGGCGCTGGTTTGATGGACACCATGCAGGCTGCTGTTCTCACGGCGCCCGGCGAGATGCGAACCGAGAGCGTTCCCGTCCCAAAGCCGAAATCTACCGAAGTCTTGGTGCGCTTGGAAGGCTGCGGCGTCTGCGCTTCCAACCTGCCGCCCTGGGAAGGCCGAGAATGGTTTTCGTACCCGATGGAACCCGGTGCACTGGGCCATGAAGGGTGGGGCGTCGTAGAACAAGCCGGAGCGGACGTTTCCCGCTTGGGGATTGGCGACCGCGTGGCGATGCTGTCCGGTCATGCCTACGCCCAGTACGACGTTGCTGACCAGAGCGCCGTTGTACCTTTGCCCGACTCTCTGCGCGGCAGGCCGCTGCCCGGTGAGCCGCTGGGCTGTGCCTTCAATATCTTTGCCCGCAGCGAAGTCAAGCCAGGCCAGACCGTCGCGATTGTCGGCATCGGCTTTTTAGGGGCGCTGCTGACCCGGCTGGCGGCGAATGCGGGTGCGTCCGTAGTTGCCATAGCCCGGCGTCCGTTTGCTCAGGCCGTTGCACAACAAATGGGCGCAGCTTATGTTCTGCCGATGGACGATCACTGGCAGATTATTGAGCAGGTCAAGTCGCTGACAAACGGAAAGTTTTGTGATGTAGTCATTGAAGCCGTCGGCAAGCAGTGGCCGCTGGATTTGTCTGCCGAGCTGACCAAAGAACGCGGGCGCTTAGTTATTGCCGGCTACCATCAGGATGGCCTGCGCTCGGTGAACATGCAGCTTTGGAACTGGCGCGGCCTTGACGTGATTAACGCCCATGAGCGCGACCCGCAGACGTATACCGGCGGCATCACGCAGGCCGTAGACGCCGTGGCTTCCGGTGCGTTAGACCCGTCGCCGCTCTACACCCACATGTTTCCACTAGAAAAGCTAGGCGACGCGCTGAACGCAACGCAGGGCCGGCCCGACGGCTTTCTAAAAGCCCTGGTCACGCTGCCTTGACGCGCGTTTTAATGACGGCGGACACTGTCGGCGGCGTCTGGACCTACGCTCTGGATTTGGCCCGTGCGCTGGAGCCGCACGGTGTCCAAATTGCACTGGCGACAATGGGCCGGCTGCCTTCTCCGGCGCAGACGGCGCAGGCGTCTGCCGTTCCCAGCGTGACGCTTTTCCCGTCTGCGTTTGCGCTGGAGTGGATGCCGGACCCGTGGGACGATGTTGCCCGTGCCGGAGACTGGCTGCTGTCGCTGGAAGCCAAGTGGCGTCCGGACCTCATCCACTTGAACGGCTACGCGCACGGCAGCCTGCCCTGGAACGCGCCGGTGCTGATGGTCGGCCATTCGTGCGTCCTCTCCTGGTGGCAGGCTGTTTACGGCACAAACGCTCCCAGCGAATGGCAGCGTTACCATGACGAAGTTCAATGGGGCCTGCAATCGGCCGACTCAGTCGCCGCGCCTACCCAATCTATGCTGGGTTGTCTTCAAGCCCATTACGGGCCGCTGGCCTCGACGTGCGTATTGCCCAATGGACGCGATGCAGCGCTCTTCCGGCCTGCCGAACAGCCGCCGCCTGTGAAACAACCCACGGTGTTCTGCGCCGGGCGGCTTTGGGACGACGCCAAAAACATCCGGGCTTTGGCCGAAGCCGCGCCGTTTTTGCCCTGGCCTGTCTTTGTTGCGGGAGAAACCGCGCCTCCGGGCGGGCGGCAGGATCAGCAGTTTGAAAACGTGCATCTGCTAGGCTGCCTGCCGCCTGCCGAGATTGCGTCCCGCCTTGCTGAAGCAGCCATTTATGCCCTGCCCGCCCGTTATGAGCCGTTCGGCTTGTCCGCATTAGAAGCCGGCCTGTCCGGCTGTGCGCTGGTGCTGGGGGACATCTCAAGCCTGCGCGAAGTTTGGGGCGATGCCGCGCTGTACGCCGCGCCGGGTGATTCCGGCGCTCTGCGCGAAGTCCTTTTGCGCTTGATCTCCGACGCTCCGCTGCGGCGCGAGATGTCTGCCCGTGCGCTGGCCCGCGCCCAAACTTATACGCTGGAGCGCATGGCTGACGGATATTTGGAAGCCTACAGGATGCTGCTTGATCAAAACAAAAAGTTTAATTACAACGAGGCGAGGGAGTGAACTCCCTCGCGCCTTTTCCGCTTACGTCTCAGGAACTCTGAACCTTGCGCTTAGTTATCTTCACCCATTCTCTGCTTTCGGATTGGAACCACGGCAACGCTCATTTTCTGCGCGGCGTTTTGACCGAACTTATCGCACGCGGCCACGCTGTCCGCGTCTACGAGCCGCAGGAGTCGTGGAGCCTGCAAAACCTGCTGGCGGACGCCGGGCCGTCCGCCGTGGCCGGTTTTCATGCGGCTTACCCGATGCTGCACAGCACGCCGTATGACCCGGAAACGCTGAATTTAGACGCGGCGCTGGCAGACGCTGACCTGGTAGTGGTCCATGAATGGAACGAACACGCTCTCGTGAGGCGCATCGGCGAGCATCGGGCCAGGCGCGGCGGCTACATGCTGCTGTTCCATGACACCCATCACCGCGCCGTCACCGAGCGCGGCAGCATGGCCGCCTATGACTTGTCGCACTATGACGGCGTTCTCGCGTTCGGCAGCGTCATTCGTGACCTCTACTTATGCGAAGGCTGGGCAAAACGCGCCTGGACCTGGCATGAAGCGGCGGACACGCGCGTGTTTCATCCACTGCCGGAGGTTCCAAAGACCGGCGACTTGGTTTGGATCGGCAACTGGGGCGACGGCGAGCGGACACAGGAACTTCACGAATTTCTGCTGGAACCCGTCCATGCGCTGCATCTGAACGCGCGGGTTCATGGCGTGCGCTACCCGGAAGCCGCAAAGAAAGCACTGGCGGACGCGGGCATGGATTATGCCGGCTGGCTGCCGAATTACGCCGCGCCGGAAGTATTTGCCCAGTACCGAATGACCGTCCATGTCCCGCGCCGCCCGTATGTGGAAGCGCTGCCGGGCATTCCGACCATTCGCATTTTTGAGGCGCTGGCCTGCGGCATTCCATTGGTTTCCGCGCCCTGGAACGACGCCGAGCATCTGTTCACTCCGGGCGAAGATTTTCTGGTCGCCCAAAACGGCGCGGAGATGCAGGCGCATCTCGCGGCTCTTTTAGCCGATGAAAGCCTGGCGCGGGATTTAGCCGCGCATGGCCTGGCAGCAATTTTGAGCCGCCATACCTGCGCTCATCGGGTGGATGAGCTGCTGGGAATTTACGAGGAAATTGCGGGCGAGCTTTAGGAACGAAGTACCGCTTCGCGGCACTCAGAATAAGTCTAAATGTCTTTCCTAACTCCGCGAAGCGGTGTCTCGTGGCCGCAGGCCGTATAGCCGTGCCATTGATGGCATGGGCACTCATGGCAGGTCTTTGATTTCTTATGAACATTGCTTTTTTCGGCTCAAGTCTGGTTTCCGCCTACTGGAACGGCGCGGCGACTTACTACCGGGGCATTATTCGCGCGTTGTCGGAGCGCGGCCACTTTGTCACGTTCTATGAGCCGGATGCTTATGAGCGTCAGCAGCACCGGGACATGGCGGACCCGGACTGGGCCAAAGTTGTGGTGTATTCGGCAGACGGCGGCGAGGAGGGCGTTTGGGCGGCGCTGGAAAACGCGCGGGGGGCGGATTTAGTCGTCAAAGCCAGCGGCGTCGGCGTCTTTGACGGCCTGCTGGAAGCAGCAGTGCTAGAGCTGAAGCGGCCCCAAACACTTGTCGCATTCTGGGACGTAGACGCGCCTGCGACGCTGAGCCGGGTGCAGAATGACCCCCTGGACCCGTTTCGGCCTTTGATTCCGCGCTATGATTTGGTGCTGACCTACGGCGGCGGCGAGCCGGTGCGGGACGCTTATTTTGCATTGGGAGCGCGAGACTGTGTACCGATTTACAACGCGCTTGATCCCCGCACGCATTATCCCGTGCCGCCTGAGCCGCGCTTTGCGGCCACGCTGGGCTTTCTTGGGAACCGCCTGCCGGACCGGGAAGCGCGGGTAGACGAGTTTTTTTTGCAGGCCGCCAAACTCACGCCGGACGCCGCGTTTCTTTTAGGGGGAAGCGGGTGGGGCGACAAGGCGCTGCCGCCGAATGTGCGCTATGCGGGCCACGTCTACACGCAGGACCACAATGCGTTCAACTGCACGCCGCGCCTGGTGCTGAATGTCAGCCGCGAGTCGATGGCCCGCTACGGCTTCTCGCCGGCGACGCGGGTCTTTGAAGCGGCAGGCGCGGGCGCGTGCCTCATCACGGACTACTGGGAAGGAATTGACCAATTCTTCGCGCCGGGCCGCGAGATTTTAGTGGCGCGTGACGGCGAAGATGTCGCCCGCTTCGTGCGCGATCTCACGGCGGCGCAGGCACGCGAAATCGGGGCAGCGGCGCTCCGGCGGGTGCTGGCGGAGCATACTTACACGCACCGGGTCGCGCAGCTTGAGGCTGTGCTGGAAAAAACAAGAATGGAAGGACGATGCGGGCAATGAAGATCGTCATTCTGGGACTTTCCGTGACATCGTCGTGGGGCAACGGACACGCGACGACGTTTCGGGGACTGGTGCGGGAGCTGGCCGCGCTGGGGCATGACGTTTTGTTTTTGGAGCGTGATGCCCCCTGGTACGCCGAGAACCGCGACCTGCCGCATCCGCCCTGGGGCCAAACCGCCCTGTATGCGAGCCTGCCTGAGCTTCAAGCGCGGTTTGAAACAAAGGTGCGGGATGCCGATGCAGTCATTGTCGGTTCTTGCATTCCGGAAGGCATCGCCGCAGGCCAATGGGTCCAGCGCACGGCCCTCGGCATTCGGGCGTTCTATGACATAGACACGCCGGTCACGCTGGCAAAAATGGAGCGCGGCGAGTGCGAGTACCTCTCAGCCGCGCTTATTCCCGGCTATGACCTTTACTTGTCGTTTGCCGGAGGGCCGACGCTGACCCGTTTGGAACAGCAGTATGGCTCGCCGTCAGCCCAGGCGCTCTACTGCTCGGTAGACCCGGCCCTCTACTATCCTGAAGACCCGGCGCCTGACTGTGACTACGACTTAGGGTACATGGGAACATACAGCGAAGACCGTCAGCCGCCTTTGGACGCCCTGCTGCTGGAACCGGCCCGGCGCTGGCGAGAAGGCTGCTTCACGGTCGCCGGGCCGCAGTATCCAAGTTCAATCGTCTGGCCGCCGAACGTCACGCGGACCGAGCATCTGCCGCCGGCGGCGCACCGGGCTTGGTACAACCGGCAAAGGTTTACCCTGAACATTACGCGGGCAGATATGATTCAAATGGGGTATTCTCCGAGCGTTCGCTTGTTTGAGGCCGCCGCCTGCGGGGTCCCCATCCTCAGCGATTTTTGGGAAGGCTTGAACACGATTTTTGAGATTGGCACCGAGATTTTAGTTGTAAGGTCGGCTCAAGACACGCTGCGTTTTTTGCGCGAAGTGCCGGACCCCGACCGAGCGCAAATTGCGGCGCGGGCAAGAGCGCGGGTGCTGGCATCGCACACGGCGGCGCACCGCGCCGCTGAGCTTGCCGAATCTCTTCAAGACGCGCAAAGGAGAAGCAGGTGACGATTTTGACGGAGACGGCTTTGACGGCGACAATTTTGAGGGAGCAGTGGGATCAAATCGCCGCGCTCCTGCCGGAACTGACAAACTGGCGGGCGCTGGACATCGGCTGCGGCACGGGCTTTCGCGCCCTGGAACTGGCAAGGCGCGGCGCGTCGGTTCTTGGGATAGACACGGACTCAGACGCACTCGCTTTGGCCCGCGCTGAAGCCGTCAAGCACGGGCTGGAGCCGCAGGCGGCGTTTGAGCAGCGCTGGGTTTACGATCTCGCTTCTGCCTGGCACACCTATGACTTAGTTGTTTTCGGCGGCGGCTCTGCGCTGCGCTATCCGCAGCTTGCGCTGGACATCGCCGCGCGAAAAACGCGGCGTCTGCTTATCTTCCAGAACGCCGCGCTGCCAAATGCCGAAGCGTCTTTGGTCTTCGCCGGCCTGCGCGTTCTCCAGTCGCCGTCCCCTGGAACTTTCTTGTGCGAACCTGACCCTGCCCAATTGTCTGCCGCGACTGAGGAATACCAGGCCGCCGCTGCACTGACGGCGCGGCTGACAAAGACGCTGGAATTCCGGCACTGCTGGGTCAACAGCACGCTTGGCTACACAGAAACGTGCTACCATGACGGCACACGGGTCACAGCGACCCCCGAAGACAGCGACCCCTACCGGGCCAATGCCGCCGCGCTCGGCTACGGCACCGACACCGCCTCACTGTCACGCGATCACGAAATTCTGCACACGTTTTTAGCTGAGGCGCTCGGCTACGGCTCGTCGCCGACGCTCTGGGCCGTCGCGCACAACTTCGGGGAGGCAACGGCTCCGATCTGGGAGCAGGAAGAAGAAGAAACCTGGACGCTGGCGTTCCAGTCCTACCTGCGCGGCGGCCCGAAAACAGAAGGACTTCAGCGCTTAACTGACGCGGGCCTGGATGTGGAAGCGCTGCGGGAAGAGGCCCGGCGGCTGCTGAGGTAAAGAACCTACCCCAGCAGATGCGGGAAACGATTTGCCGTCTGCACAATCATCTCACCGAATAAAGAATTGGCCCAGGCGAACCAGGTGCGGCTGAAATCGGCGGGATCGTCGGCATGGAATGACTCGTGCATGAAGCCGGTGCCGGCGTGGGTCGCTTTCAGGGCCGCAATCACTTGGGCAACTTCGGTTTCCGATGTGCTGGTCAGGGCGTACATGGACAGGGCAATCGGCCAGATTGTGCCTGGCCCGGTGTGCGGGCTGCCGATGCCGGCGTACTTGCCTTCCGCAAACCACGGGTTTGCCCGGCTCCAAACGAAGCGGCGCGTGGCTTGGTAGATCGGATCGGCGGGGGCGCACGCGCCAAGATAGGGCAGCGAAAGCAGGCTGGGGACATTGGCATCGTCCATCAGCAGCACGCCGCCCAGGCCGTCCATCTCGTAAGGGTAGAGCGTGCCGTAATCAGGATGCTCGGCGCGGGCGTGCTGGGTCAGTGCGCCGGAAACTTCGTCTGCCAGCGCGGCGGCGTCCGAGGCAAGCCGCGAGCTGCGGCCTAAAGCCGTTACCAGCTCGGCCATCTGGCGCAGGGCGGCGGCGGCGAAGAAGTTGGACGGGATGAGATACTGGAACGTCACGGCGTCATCGGAAGGCCGAAACCGGGAGCAGATCAGGCCGTTGGGCTGAACCGGCGGGCCGAAATCAGGAATGGGGTCGCCGCTGGCCGTGCGCGAAGTGAGAGGCTCGCCCCGCTCGTCGCGGTGGAAAAAGTAAGGGCCGTCGCCGCCCCGGCGCTGCTGCTCGCGGAACGTCTGCAAGATCAGCGTCATGGCCTGCTCCCACTGAGCGTCAAACGGCGACACATCCCCGGTTTGGGTCCAGTAGCCATGCGCCAGGCGAATCGGATAGCACAGCGAATCAATCTCCCATTTGCGCTCATGGATGCCCGGCAGCATCTGGGTATGGTCGCTCACCCACTGCGTTTTTTCTTCCGGGTCCGCCATGAACGCATTGGCGTAAGGATCGTACAAGATGCAGACGCACTGGCGGCGGATGACGCCCGCAAAAAGCTGCTGCAACTGCGGGTCCTTCGTGACCAGCGGCAGGAAGGGCCAGACCTGAGCCGTCGAGTCCCGCAGCCACATGGCGTCAATGTCGCCGGTAATCACAAACGTATCCGGCCCGCCTCCTTCGCCGCCGTCCGCCTGAAAATGGACCGTTGTATCCAGCGTGTTCGGGTAGCAGTTTTCGAAGAGCCAAGCCAGCTCCGGGTCGGAAATTTTGGCTTTAACGGCCTGCAAGGTTTCTTCCACGGCAGGCGAATTGAATCGGCGCTCGCTCGGCGCAGGTCGTTTCGACGTAAATGTTTGGGGCATCTTTTCTGTCTTTCGTATCTTGTACTTTTCTTTTGTTGCTTTTCTTTTTGTGCTTCTTTTTCCCGTTGTGCTGTATAATAAAGCAAACCGGAGCAAAGGAAACTTATCATGGCAGACGAACGCTACACAATGGAACAAGCCGCCGCCAAAATCGGCTTTCGGGCGGATGATCTTGCCGCGACGCTGCCGGACGCCGGCATTGACCTGAACTCGCCCGGCCATGAAGACGGCACGCTGAGCGGCGCGGAAGTGGAGCGCTTGTCCCGTCTGGTTGAGCGTATCAAAAAGATGCACGCCACTAGCCTGTACAGCGCCGACTAATGCAGCGCCGGCTCAAGCCCCTAGAGCGTAAACACCAGCCGTTTGTCTCCCCTGCCCTGAGTCCAGGCCGCTGACACATCCGTCAGCGGCACGGCTTCCATGTCAATGTGCAGCCCTGCCGGGCGGGCGGCGTGCAGCATCTCCCCGATGGCGGATACCAATTGATCGTAGGACGCGCTGCCCAGGCCGCTGCCGAGCAGTTCCAGCCCTGACGACCGCAGCGGCGCACTTTCCAAAGAAATCGCCGATCCGCTTGCGGAGCCGATCTGCACAAAACGAATGCGCGGCATGGCTTCGCGGGAGCCGTGGCCGGACGCCGCACCGATCAGCATCTCAGCGGTCGGCCCCCACAAGTAGTCCAAGATCACATCAACGCCCACGCGAAGCTCGCGGCGGAACGCTTCGGCCAGCTCCGCGTCCGGCATCTCCAGCGAAATGGCCGTGTCCGCGCCCAGCGTGCGGAGGCGGGCGGCGTTGCGCCCGGTGGCGATGACTTTCCCTGCGCCCAGATGCCTGGCAATCTGCACGGCCAGCCGTCCGGCGCTGCCGGTCGCTCCGTTCACAAGCACGGTTTCGCCGGGCTGAAGCGGCGCTCGCAGGGTCAGCGCCGCCCACGAAGACATGCCCGGATTGGCAAGCGCCGCCGCCGCAACATCGTCCAAATCGTCCGGCAAGGCAGTGTGCAGCGCGTTCGGCACGGCGACACGCTCCGCCATCGCGCCATAAGGCGCGGCAGGGAACGCGAAACACACGCGCTGCCCGTCTTCTAAAACCCCAACACCGTCCGCGCCGGGAATAAATGGAACCACGCCGCTGCTGTAATGCTTGCCGGACGCCTGCGCTTTGACCAGCGGACTAAGCGCGGCGGCGCGGACGCGGATCAGCGACTCGTCCGGCTTTGGAACCGGCGCGTCAAAGGTGCCGAACTCCGGCGGCGCGGCAAAACTGCGAACAACAGCGGCGTTCATGGCTTCTTTTTGTGCTTCTTTCTATTTTCCGGGCTTCAGCGCCGTGCGGTCTAGGATGGCGAAGACGCCGCCGATGGCCGGGCGGGCGACAAAGCCCTGCTGCTGGGCGGTAATGGTGTCGTACCAGTCCGTAAACGCGCCCCGGAAGCTGGACGTGTCGGCGAATTTGTAAATCGCGTCCACGAACTCCTGACGCAGCGCCGGATCGTCGGTGGAGGCCGCTGTCCACAGCTCCCAGTCTGTCTTGGTGTAGGTGTGCCGGATGTCCAGCGGGATGCCGAACGGATTCAACTTAGCCTTGTAGAAGGCCGCTTCTTCTTTCAAGATGGACTGCGGGACCAGGTTCAAGCCCAGCACTTTGTCCGGGAAGGCGTTGTACTTAAGGCTCCACGCATCGTTCGGGTCTGTCCCGCTGCGTGTCAGCAGTGCGTTGTTGCCGCCGGGGGACGCATCCGCCACGGCGGTTCCCATGCCCGCGTCAAACGTGTAGTACGCTGTCATCGGCGGCTGCGGAACGACACCGGCGACAGACGCCGGGGGTGCGGCGGGCGTAGGAAGCGCCGTGCCGCCGTCACGGGCAATCGCCAGGATAGCATCGGCGGGAAGCGCGGACTGATAGAACCGCACGTCGTCCACCGCGCCATGCACGAAGTCGGTCGGGCTATTGTTATAAAAGCCCCGGCCAATCGCGGTCTTGCCGCCGGCAAGGAACGGCGTGGGGCAAGGGACCGTCTGCTGCAACTGGCCGTTGAGGTAGAACGAGATGGTCTGCGCCGACGCATCATAGACGCCCGCAATGTGATACCAAGTGTTCAAGGCCGGCTTGTCGGCAGCGCTGGCGATTGCGGCTGGGCCGGTATCGCTGCTGCTGTCATGCGGCACAACGCTTAATGTGATTTTGCCGGTGTTGCCCCGAAGCTGCAAAAAGAAGCCGCTGACATGAGCGCCGTCAATGCTCGCAAAGGTCTGGTAGCCGTCCAGGCTGCTTAACTTGACCCAGGCCGCCACCGTGTAGCTTTTCGTGGTGTCCACGGCGGGCTTCGGCGCTTCCGCGCCTCCGCCGCCGCTGAGAAGCAGGGCGTGGGGGCCGACAATGCCTTCGGTCCAGCCGGCAGGCTTCGGCGTGTCGGCTTCAATATACTGCATGGTCAGGTGCGGACCTGTCGCCGACTGCGCCCGGCGTCCCCACTGGCCGATCATGTCGCGGGCCGCCGCGCTGTATTTGGACGCATCCGCCGTGTTGCCGGCGAAGGAAGCGATCTGGCCCATCGCGCCGACGCCCAGAATGCCTTTCAGGGCCAAATTGACGCTGTGGGCGATAGGGCCGGTGAAGTCATCGGTCTGGTTCTGGAACTGCGGGTCAAGCGCATTTGGAGAAGTCCCGCCGGGCGGGACGGACAGCAGGTAATCGCTCCACTGCTTCAGTATTTTGTAATGCAGCCGGGCATACTCGGCGGCTTCGGCCTTCGGCGCGTAGCGCAGGTACGCGGCGGTCATAATCAGCATGTTCGCCGATTCTTCCACCGGCATATTCTCGCCGCCGCCGTCGTTGTGGCCGTCCGCATTCGGATAAGACGCGCCGATGTCGTGCGGGGCAAACGGCTGCTTAAACAGGCCCGACTCGGCGTACTGGAACAGCGGCTCCATTTGATACCGAAGAAGGCGCGGGCTGGCATACAGGAACACCGGGAACGCCGGGTACATGATGTCCACCGTGGAAATGTTGCCGTCGGAGCTGATTTCCTTCATAAACATCCAGGGCTTTGCGGTCGTGCCGACCATTTCGGTTGCGCCGAACGCCTGCCGCAAGGCCAGCGTGCAAAGCGCGGCGTACTTCGCGCCGCCGGCTTTAGTAGCATCCGCCGTGACTTTGGCGTCCATCTTGTCGGCCCGCGCCCGTGCGGCGCCGGCGTCCTGGTCAAACGCGGCCAGCATGGGCGGCCAGTCCGCCCAGTACGCACGCCACAGCGGGGGAACCGGCGCTTTCTGGTAGCTCACGGCGGGGTCGCGCACATCGCCGATGGCAAGCACCAGCGGCTTTGTTTCGGCGCTTCCCACCTGGCCCAGCGCGAAGTTGAACGCAAAGACCGGCCAGCGGTTGTTGATGGCACGCGGCTGGTCGGTGTCTACCGAGTTGTCCAGCGTGCCGTTCACAGCGGCGGCAAGGCGGACGCTCGTGTCTTCGCCAATCCGCGTCGTCAGCCCCGGCCGGTTTTCCGCCGCAAAGACGGCCGTGCCCCACATCGGATAGTCGTTGGTCTCGCCCAGTACCTTCGGCTCGGCGGCGGCGACGGCGAACGCGGTCAGTGGCTGCGGGCCGTTGGGGACGGCGACGCGGTTCCAGGTGATGGGGGCGTTGTCATCGCCGTGCGCCCATTCCCCGGTGATGTCGAAGTACACGCTGACCGTGTGCGGCTTGCCGTCCGCGCTCTGCGCCGACGCGAACACATAGCCCAGCGGCACGGACATGCGCTTTAAGTCCGTCGGCTCAATCGGCGACAGGAAATCCAGGTGGAGCCTTACGCCGCCGCCTTCAAGCTGATAGCGCGATTGGGTCGGCGTTACAGTCAGCCCGGTTTGGGTCATGGGCGGCGCGAGGGGTTTGCCGGCGCCGAGGGGAGCGCCTAAAAAAACAAACGGGTGTCCGTCTACGCGGGCAATGCCGGTGATGGCTTTCGTGCGTCCGGCCCAAAACGTCGGCCAGGTCCCCGGCAGGGCATTGGCGGGCTGCCAGGTGCTGACATAAGGATCGCGGACAATCAGCGGCGTCGCCGGAGGCCGAATCGGGTCCAGCGTCCCGCCTGCCTGCAAACTCTGGGCCGGCGGCGGAGTTTGGGTTTGCGGCGGGGTTTGTGCCTGCGCGGTCAGCGGCAGCGAGAAAGCTCCGGCGGCGGCAATCGCTGGAAAAAATACTTTGCTTGAAATCATGCACCACTCCTCATTGTTGCTATTGCACCCATCTATGATACCCCGGAACTTTGGCGAATGCGAAAAACAGAAGGCGCAAAAAGTCCGATGCAACTTCTTTGCGCGTGCCGTGTCTTAGCAGATAGAAAGGAGTGCGTATGGTCGGCGATTTTGTTTTAGCCTTTGTTCTTCTCGGCGGCGGCCTGCTGGCCTTGTATTTGAAGAGCGCAAAGAAGGACCGCGAGGACGCGAAAGTCAAGGAAGCGCAGGCCCGCGAAAAAGACGCGGCGGCGGCGGAAGAAGCCCGCAAGTTCCGTGCCGGCGCGAACCTCGTCTGCCTCAGCTGCGGCACGCATTTCCCCAGCCCGCTGACAGACGCCGGCTGTCCCCGGTGTCATTTGTCCGTTTTAGTAATGACAGACGCCCAGTTTCGTCAAATGGAAGCCGACGCCCAGAAGTAAAAACAGCAGTACCACGGAAAAAGTAACAACACAGAAAGCAGAAACACTTATGCCACAGCGTACCATGTCAAGACCCACCACTTCCAGACGCACCACGATGATTGCCGCCTTTGGGATTGGCCTGGCGGTGATTGTCGGCTTTTCGCTCTTTTCGCTGTCGGCAGGCGGCCATGTCGCCGGGCCGACCCATATTGAGCCGGGCAACATCGGTCTGGTGCTGGACACCTACACCGGTGATTTGGAGCCGAAATACATGGCCGCCGGGACGCATTACAATGGCCCGTGGGAAACGGTGATTGAAGTGCCGACCATGCAGCGCACCATTTCGCTGACAAACACGGACAAAGACAGCGCGGGCAATGTCGAGGCCCGCGCCGTAGAAGTCAACACGCCGACCAACATGCTCACCGTAGATGTCAGCTGCCAGTACCACATTGACCCGGACAAGGCCGACGATCTTTGGCGCAAGTTCCATGAGCAGTTTGAGAACCTGGACGAGTTCGAGGCCATCCAGCTAGAGCCTGCCGTCAAGGAAGCGGTCAATTACTCCATGGGCGACATGGACACGATGAAGGCGCTTACCACTGCCGGCAAGCAGGAAACCGAGCAGCAGGCGCTGAAGCTTTTAAACGACGAATGGGAACCGCAGGGGATCATTTTCTCCAACTTCATGGTGCGCGGGGTCGAGCAGGACGAGGAAACCAAAAAGCTTTTGTCTTCCACGCTTGCGATGCAGCAGCAGATTTCCAATGCCCAGCTTGCCTTGCAGCAGCAAAGAATTGACAATGAAACGCTGCTTCAGCAGGCACGAGCCGACGCCAAGATCAATCAGCTTCAGAACAGCACCCTCACGGATTTGTACATTCAGGACCAGGAGCTAGGCCAGGTGAAAAAAATGTATCTGCCTTCTAAAGACCTGATGGGATTGTTGAACAAGTAGGAGCCGCCATGAAACCACAGCATACTTTGAAACCACAGCATACTTTCCTCGCACTCGCGACGCTCGGTGCATCCCTGCTGACCCTGACCGGGTGCGGCGTTGGGCGCGGCGGCAACGGCGTCGTGGTCAAGCCGGGCAATGTCGCGCTGGTCATCAACCACTACTCCGGCGCGGTGGACCCGCATGTCCGGCACGCGGGCTTTAACCCGCAGGCACCGTTTTCCGGCAACGAGATGATCGAAATCCCGACCCACATGCGGACCTATACGATGGTGAAGGATGATACCGAAGGGTCTCACCAGGGCGATGACAGCGTGGCGGTCAACACCCTCAGCTCCAATACCCTGCATGTAGACTGCTCCATTTCCTACCACATCAACTACGACCCGGCGCACCCGGAGCAGATCATCAGCCTGTACAGCAAGTACCGCAGTCAGTTCACCGACTTCAACGACTTTGAGGAAAGGCAGCTTCGGCCCGCCTTTCGGCAGGCGATTGTGGATGCGTTCGGCCTCAAAAACACGGCTGACGTGATGACCGGCGAAGGCAAAAAAGCCGCCGCCGCGTATGCGTTCAAGCAGCTCAACGACCATTTCAACCCGGACGCCATTGTCATTGACGAGGTTCGCATCCGGGCGATCTACCCGGATGACGCCACGGTGGCGACGCTTCGCACCCGTTTGGAGGCCCAGCAGAACCTGCGGCTGTCCACGCTGAACATGCAGCTCAACGCGATCACCAATCAGCGGGCGATTTTGGCCGCGCAGGCTCAGGCCGAGGCCGCCCACCTTCGGGCCGCGTCACTGACGCCCCGCTTGGTAAAGTTCCGGCACATCAAGAACATTGAAATTGTCGGTGTCCCCACCGGCGCGATTATCAACCTTCCGCCGGATGCTGAGGCGGCGGCAGATAATCAGGCGGCGGCAGATAATCAGCCTGCGCCGGAAAATCAGCCTGCGCCGCAGAGTGCAGCGGGGCAGTGAGGATGGGTGCCGGGGTTGTAGAAAACCCCGGCTTAATCCTGTCAAGCGTTCAGCACCACCATTTGATGACATTCCAGGCGCGGCAGGACATAAGACACTTTCTCTGCGTCCTGCGTGAAAGGTAAGGCTGTTCCCTGCGGCGCAAGTAAGACGCGCGAAACAGGGCGGGGGAGGCGCAGGGAAACATGAACGTCCGCCAGAGGGATCAGGTCTTCAATGACTTCTATGCTGTCCCCGCGACGCACGGGAGAAGCGTACAGCAGGTGATGGACGTAACGGTTTAAGCCGGGCTGCTCGGTGAGAGTTGTGATGCCCTGCGCCGGCAGATTGGTGGTCAGTGTGGGTTCCGGCAGCAGCAAATGGAGCGCGTGTTCCACAATCTTGCGGCAAATCAAGCTGCCTTTCGCTGCATAGTCCTCAAACACGGCCCAGGCGAAGTAAATGCCGTCCGGCCCGCGCACCAGTCCCGGCCCTGCCTCCTGGCCCGTGCCGGGCGTGTGCTGGTGTGACGAGAAATGCCGCCACTCGCGGTTAAA
>CAXUBO010000020.1:24559-36411 GCA_964249345.1 uncultured Armatimonadales bacterium
GGCTTCTATTTCGTCCGTGGCTTCTATCTTTTGGCTGGGGGCGTACAGCACGAACGACGCAGGTTCCAGTGGGGAGGGCGTCCAGTGGGGCCGGAAGTAGTCCGGGCGGAACTCAGATTGGCCGGCCCATTTGACGCCGAAATTCAGAGCGAACGCATCCCCGCTTTCGTTGAGGCCCGACTCGCCGCAGGCGAACACTTGTCCGCCGCTTGCCGTGAACGCTTTGATTTTCTCCGCAAGCGCCGCTCCCAAGCGCAAATAGTCCGGCAGCACCAGCACTTTGTAACGGCTGAAGTCAGCCTCGGCATCTATCACGTCAAACAAAAAATGCCCTTCCAGCAGCATCCGCACGGCCCCGGCGTCCGATTTGCCGGTGTGCGCCGCCTGCGCCTGGCCGGCCTCTTGACCCGCAGCTTCCAGTGACAGCAGCGCGATATCGGCGACCTGCACTGCGCCCTCGCACCACGCTTCTTTTTCTTCCGTTTCAGCATACGCCGCGCCGATCAGCGCATACGTCGCCGGGTCCATCTTTCCCGACGGGTGAAGCTGGTCGCCGACTGAGCATTTTGCGCCCATCGCCAAACTCAGCGCGGCCTCATAGCGCAGGGCATTCGGGTGCTTGAAGCCGCCGAACTCGCCCCAGGTTGTGTGGAACTTCCCGGTCATGCCTAAGAAGTCCATATCCAGCGTC
This sequence comes from uncultured Armatimonadales bacterium, assembly GCA_964249345.1. Lineage (GTDB taxonomy): Bacteria > Armatimonadota > Armatimonadia > Armatimonadales > Capsulimonadaceae > JANXMY01. The sequence goes on from CAXUBO010000020.1 coordinate 25,251, forward strand.
CCGGCGTAGCGGGCGGACAGCGGAAAATGATCGTAGCCCCAGCCGCCGGTCGGCAGAGACTCCAGCTCCAAATGCGTGTTGAAATGGGCTAGGTCCCGCCGCCCGCGCCGGAGATGGCCGCCGTTGTGGAAGACCGGCAGGCCCGGCTGATGCGTATGAACGGCGGCGTTGGTCCGGCGGGCGTACTCGGCATAGACGCGCTCGCCCAGCGCCGTCACGGCGGCAGGGTCTTCGGGATCGCTGCCCTCGGCCTGCATTTGCGCGAGGCAGGCATGGCACAGGCAGGAGCGGACCCCGACAATGTCCAAAAAGATGCCATCGCCCTTGTAGCGCGATACGACTTCTTCAATCTGCTTGACTAAAACATCCAAGTACGGCGTGTTCATGCAGAACTGATGGTAGCCGGGCTTCAGAAACGAGTCGGCCCAGTTCGTGCGGTCTCCGGCGTCCCGCAGCAGCCACTGTGGGTTCCGCCGGGCTTCTTTTTCGTCGAGGCCCGCCGACAAATACACCGGCGTCTTGACGCCAATTTCATGCGCGGCCTCAATCTGTGCGCCGAGCAGGTCAAACGCCAAGTTTGGATGCGTCTCGTTCGCCTCCGACGGGTGATACGCCCAGCCGTGGTGGCACTTAGAAAAGACCGTGATGCTGTCTACATGGCCGCGCCGAAGCTGCTCCTGAAACTGCGCCGCCGAGAACTCCGCGCCGATGTTTGGAATGGCTTCCGACGTGTGGAAGTCTAAATGAACCTGCCTGAAGCGCATTGTGTTTTCCTGTTCTGCGTCATTATAAACTTTGGCTAACTGTCTGTCAACCTTGCTTTCTGATCGCGCGTCTGTTACAATGGACTATGCGTGCTGGAGTCCAAGCCGAACCTGAGATTGTCCTGTACCCAAGCTTCTGGAAGATGGTCCTGCTGGCGCTCGCCAACCTCTTTTTTGTTCTGCTGTTTGCCTTGTATGCGCCGCTGGCGTGGCTGCACGGCAGCGCCGTCATCAAGAGCTGCGCGGTCATGGCGATTTTCTTTTGCGGCCTTTGCTTCCTGTACGCAGCGGGCCGCCTGCTGCGGCCGCGCCCGTCGCTGATTATCGGCGCTTTCGGCGTCACCGACAATGCTTCCGCCGTCGGCGCGGGCTTCATCGGCTGGGAAGAAATTGCGTCCGTGACTCTCGGCTGCATGAACGAGAGCCGGTTCCTTGTCATTGTCCCCCGCGATGCGCGGGCTGTTCTCGCGCGGCAGCCGCTTTTCAAGCGTCTCCTCATGGCGGCGAATTGGGCGCTGGTCGGCAGTCCCATTACCATTCCCGGCACATTGTCCCTGCCGCTGGCAGAAGTCGCCGCGCTCTTGCAGGCAAAGCTGGAAGAAACAAACTTTTATGGCAACAACTAAAGAAACCGCAGAACGTGTTTTGGCCTGCCTGGCGGCGGTCACAAACGCCCGCATCAAGCCGATGTTCGGGGAATACGGCGTTTATGCCGACGAAAAAATGATCGGCCAGATCAACGAAAACAGATTATTCGTCAAAGCAACGCTCTTTGGCGAAGAATACGCGCCGGCCTTGGAAAAAGCGTCTCCTTATTCCGGCGCAAAGCCCGCGTTTATTGTGCCGGAGGATAAATGGACGGACGGTGAATGGTTGCGGGAGTTTGTTGCCGGAACGCGCCGCGCCTTGAAATAAGAGCCGGAACTTTTTGGCGCTTTTACTCGCTTCCAGAGGCAGACAATTCACAGGCACTGACCGAAAGGAAACCCTCTTATGACATTCACGAAATTGACCGCCCTGCTGGCGGCAGGAGCCGCGCTGCTGGCCCCGACACTTTTGACCGGCCCGGCGCAGGCCGGCATCCTGCACAAGCATCCGGTCGCGGCAGGCGCGGCGGCGGGGCTGGCCGCGCATCACATGGCGAAAAAGGGAGCGGCCAGCCGGGCGGCCAGCGGCAGAAAGCCGAACCTCGCTGAGCGCCATCCGATCCTGTCCGGCCTTGCGGCAGGCGGCGCCGCACACCACATGCTGAAAAAATAACCAAAAAGCCGCAAATGATACTATCATATGCGGCTTTTTTCGCTGGGCTTTGCTTTTCGCTGGGCTTTGCTTATTGTCCGCCGCGTGCCGAAAGCGCAACATCAATGTTGCCTTTGACGGCGTTTGAGTAGGGGCAGACCTGGTGCGCGTCGGCGACTAACGCTTCGGCGTCGGACTGGCTCAAGTTCGGAACTTCAACCATGAGCGCCGCCGACAGCGAGAAGCTGCCGTGATCGTTCGGGCCGATCCCGATTTCGGCGGTGACGCGGACCTCACCGGTGTCTATCTGGCGCTGGGTGGCGAGATAATCCAAGGCGCTGCCGAAGCAGGCGGCATAGCCGGCGGCGAAGAGCTGCTCCGGGTTCGTGCCGGCCTCGCCGATCCCGCCCATCTCTTTCGGGATTGCCAGATCAACCGCCAGAACGCCGTCGCTGCTTTCGGCATGGCCGGTCCGGCCTCCGGCTGCCGTCGCAGCTGCCGTGTACAAAGTCTTCATGTGAAATCTCCTTGCTTCTGTAACCAGTTCCACTCCCTGTCGGTTCCGCAGGAAACTCGCGGAATAGGGAACAAAAACCGGCGCGTGCGCGTCCCTGACAATACATCAAGGGTTTAATTTCCGCCCAAGCCGGATACCAAGTAAGTATTGAAACGCTGATCCAAAGCGGAGAAGCACCCTGGAAAAAAGAGAACAGAGGAGAGATAATGAAAAACCAACTAGGACGCACACTGGCAAGCGCAGTGCTGGGAAGCCTGCTTTTAGTCGCTCCGCTGAGCACCCTCACGCCCGCGTTCGCGCAGTCGGACAGCGATGTTCAGATGCCCCGGCATCAAATCCCCTCCGGCACTGATGTCAAAGTCAAGCTGCTGCGCGACATCAGCTCGCAAAACACGCAGGTCGGCGATCATGTCAAGGTCCAGGTTGCCGGTGACGACAACAGCGGCATTCCTTCCGGCACGGTCTTGAACGGCGTTGTTACTTCGGTGACGCCCGCCACGCCGAAGACAGCCGGCGTGGTTTATGTCCGGTTCGGCACCGGCGGCTCGTCTTACAACCTAGCAACGGCGCGGTTTGCCGGCAAGACGCAAAGCTCGGACAAGTCCAATTACACCAGCATCGGCGCGGGTGCAGGTGCCCTGCTCGGCTTTTCCCGCAAGCGCAAGCTGGGTGACGCTATCGGCGGCGGCCTTCTCGGCGGCCTCGGCGGATACGCCGCGAACGCCGCGCAGAAGCACGGCGCAAGCGACATTGACCTGAAAAGCGGCTCGGAAGTTACGATCAGGACAACCCACTCGCTGACGCTGCAAACGCAGATTATCAACAACTACTAAGCGCATTTGCTTTTGCAAAAAGAAGGCTCCCGGTGAACTATTCGCCGGGGGCTTTTTGCTGTATAATTTTTTGCTGTATAACGAAGCAGAAAGAAAAACAAACTTATGGAAAAACGCGCTTATGGAAACACCGGCTGGAACCTCAGCGTTCTCGGCTTCGGCGGCATTATCGTCATGGATACAACGCCGGCAGAGGCCGATCAGTATGTCGGCGAGGCGATAAACCGGGGCATCAACTATTTTGATGTCGCGCCCTCTTACGGCAACGCCGAAGAGCGTCTTGGCCCGGCGCTGAAGCCCTACCGAAACGACATCTTTTTGGCGTGTAAAACGGGCAAGCGGGACGCCGCAGGCGCACGAGAAGAACTCGAACATTCACTGCGGCAGATGCAGACGGAGTATTTCGATTTGTACCAGCTCCATGCGATCACGACAAGCGATGACGTGGCGCAGGCATTCGGCCCCGGCGGCGCGATGGAGACATTCATCCGGGCGAAGGCGGAAGGGCAGATCAAGCATCTCGGCTTCAGCGCCCACAGCGTTGACGCCGCGCTCGCTGCGATGGACCAGTACCCCTTTGACAGCCTCCTGTTCCCGTTCAACTACGTCACTTATGAGAACGCCGGCTTCGGGCCGCAGGTCATGGAAGCCGCGCAGGCGAAGGGAGTGGCAAGGCTTGCGCTGAAGGGCATGGTGCGCGGCCCGTGGCAGGAAGGCGATGCGCGGCGCAGTGAGTACCCCAAAGCCTGGTACGAGCCGCTGGCGGACCGGACGGAAGCCGAGGCGGCGCTGCGCTACACGCTGTCGCTGCCGATTACGTCCGCGCTCCCGCCCGGCGACATCCGCCTGTTCCGCATGGCGCTGGACATCGCCGACAGCTTCACGCCGCTGTCGGACGCCGAGCAGGAAGCTCTCCATGCCCAGGCGCAGACCGAGAAGCCGTTGTTTGAGCTGGCCGCGGCTTAGCTTCGGCGAAACCAAAAAGCCGCCCGCGCATGGACGCTGGCGGCTTGCACTTTGCCTCAATCAACTGGGAAGCCGGTGCAGGCGGCCCTTCGGCGTGATGACGGTGTTATGCCGGGCGGCCCCATTCCGGCGGCGCTCGACTGAGTTCTGACCGACGGCGCGATGCGTGTCAATCGTCAAGTTCTGCGTGTTCTTGCGCGTCCCATACTGAACGTCTTTGGCCCCTTTGCGCGTGGACTTGCTGATGTTCTCGCCTGCCTTGCGAAACGGGTACTGGATGGATTTACCTAGCTTGTGCAGGGAGTTGCTGTCATGCGGCTGCGGCACGACTCCCCGGTCGGGCGTCTGCGCGATTGCGGAAGCGCCGGCCAGCAGCAGGGCAGCGGCAATCAAAAACGGCTTTATCATTTTTATTCTCCTCAAATTTCATTCGCCTAAAATTAACTGGTCAAGCAGAGTGCGCGGCGGATTCGGATGCGGCCACGCGAACGCATGGCGGAACGCGGCGTCCTGGCAGGCGGCAAGCTGGTTGAAATCAATTACGTCCTGCGTCAGCAGGTTTTCGAATTCCCATGGCAGGCGGACATTGTGCAGCCCCGCGTTGTCCGTGCAGATGACGATGTCTACCCCAGCCGCCTCGCAGCGATCAAACACAGTTCGGAGCGCAGACAAGTCCTGCAATGTTCCCGTCTTCAGATATGTCGTCGGACACACTTCCAGGCACTGGCCCCGCGCGGCAACTTCCGGCAGCAGCTCCGGGAAACGCAGCGCGATCTGAATGCCGTGGCCGATGCGCGACAAATACGGCAGCAGGGCTGGGTGGCAGCCGTCGGCGGTTTCATAGAGGTGACCCGTCGTTTTCATTCCCTGCTCCTGAGCCCGGCGAAACAAGCCGACCCATTCTGAAAGGCGTTCGGCGTAATAAATGTCCGGTCCAGCCAGATCAACGCCGCAGACGTACTGCGGCAGGCTCAGGGCGAGGTCCAAAATCGCTTGATTAACTTCGGGAGGCAGCCGGGAGTGCATGCACAGAATCTGCCGCATCAGCAGCGGGTAGCGCGGGTCATGACCGGAGTCACCGACTGCTATCACGACATCGCGCATTTGGGCAATCCGGTCAGGAAGGGAAAGCGCGGGGTCGGTGCGGTAGAACGGAGTATGCCGCAGCTCTAGGTAGCAGATGCTCTCAAACACATACGCGCCTCGCACCAGCTTGGACACGAAATAGGGCAGGGTCTCCAGCGTCTGGAACGGCTCGACCAGCGCGTGCAGCTCCAGGTATTCCGCCAGGGACGCTCGCGGCTTCGTCACATAGGCTTCAAAGCTCTCATATTCGGGGAACTCGGCGGCAAGAGGATGGTTGTTGCGGATCAAGTAGCGCCAAAAGACGCGCGGGACAACGGCCCCGCCCAAATGGCGGTGCAGCTCGGCATAAAGGGACATAGTGGAAACGAGTGTACCCGGTTTTGGCGGAAGCGAAAACAACCCGAAATTGTGTCAAAAAAGTGTAACAAATTTAGGGTTTTTTCTGGTATATCTTAGGATACACAAAAGAAAAATCATTCTGTTTTGAAAGGAGGCTTAAGTTGATCCAGATCGCCGAAACTGAGACCATCAGCCGAACATTGCAGCAGGGTCTCGCCGATTGGAACCCAAATCCACTGGTTCCGAAATCATTTCAGATGCCGGTTCAAAGTGAGTCGCTGAACGCGGCAATTGCGGCGATTGCCACGCTGGCCCGTGCGCCGCTTGAGGAAGCGATTCGTTGCCAGCAGGAGCAAATCCAGCTTTTGCAGAAACAAATCCAGCGGCTGGAGCAGGTAATCGGGAAATAGCCGCTTTTCAGGAAAAGCGTGATCACTGACCGCGTCGGCCACTTTCGGTTGACGCGATTTTTTTGTGGCTATCCTGTGGGCGTCTTTTCTTCCAAATGGCCGTCTTCATAGCCAATCACAAGGCGCTGGCAGAGGCCGATAAACAGCCCGACTTCCACGACGCCGATAATCATTTTGAGCTGCTGTTCTAAAGTGTTCGGCGCGGGAAGGGGACCGCCAAACGCCAGGTCCAGAATATACAGGCCGTCATCACTCACAAACGGCTCTGCATGGGCAGTCAGACTGGCGCGGCGCGGCGCGGGAATTTGAAGGCGCTCTTCAACATTGGCCTGCGTCCACTGCCAGGCATACGGCAGAATGGCGACCGGCAGCGGGCGGATGCCGAGCGCGGCCTTGACTTTGCCTTCGTCCACGGCAATGATCTCGTGCCGGGTTGCCGCCGCGACGATCTTTTCCCGCACTAATGCGCCTCCGGCGCCTTTAATCAGGCGGAACTCGGCGTCCACTTCATCGGCCCCGTCAATGGTGATGTCAAAATAGGAAACAGTATCGAACGCGGCAAAAGGCAGGCCGTAGCTGCGGCCCAGCTCTTCGGATTCGCGGGAAGTGGCAATGCAGCGCAAAGAAAGACGTTCGGCTTGAAACCGGCGGCCCAGCGCATGAATGGCATAGGCGGCCGTGCTGCCGGTGCCGAGGCCGACTGTCATGCCGCCTTGAACATAGGATACAGCGCGTTCAGCGGCAATCTGCTTTGGATTCATGCGCGTACCTGTGGGAAAGAAGTGCAGTTGGGATTTGAGGAAATTCGAAAATGCCGAGAAAGAGACTCGAACTCTTACAGGGTTGCCCCCACAACGACCTCAACGTTGCGCGTATACCATTTCGCCACCCCGGCATCTGAACACCATTATACAAAAGTTGGGAGAGGTTTGTCAAGTCCAATGAGCGGATTTTACCGAAAATAGGCTTTCTGCTCGATTGCTGCTTGAAGCAGGATAAGTTCTTACCCCTCCAGCAGCCGATCAATATCGGCGAGGTCTTCGGCGCTCAGATGCCAATCGGCAGCAGCCGCGTTTGCCTGAACCTGCGCCGGTGATGTCGCCCCGGCAATGACGGAAGCGACGGCGGGCTGGCGAATCAGCCAGGAAAACGCCAGTTCTAAGATCGTGTGGTTCCGCGCCTCGGCAAATGTAATCAGCGCCTCAACGACGGACAAGTTTTTGTCCGTCAGCAGCTTGGCGAAGCCGCCCTCGGCCTTAATGCGCGTGCCTTCGGGAAGCGGCTTGCCCTGCCGGTATTTGCCGGTCAGCAGGCCGCTGGCAAGCGGGAAGTAGGGCAGGAAGCCGATGCCGAGACGCTCGCATTCCGGCAGGACTTCGGCTTCGGGAGTGCGGTCCAGCAGGCTGTACTCGTTCTGAACGCTGACAAACCGCGCTCCGCCTGCCGCCGCTGCTTCGGCTTCTTTTAGCTGCTGGGCCGTGAAGTTGGAGCAGCCGATTTCGCGCACTTTGCCCGCCTGCACCAGTTCATTCAGCGCCCCCAGCGTGTCGGAAATCGGCGTATCGTCATCGGGACGGTGGATTTGATATAAATCAAGATAATCCGTTTGCAGCCGCGCCAAGCTGGCGTCTATGGCCTGACGAATGTAGTCCGGCTTTGCGCCGCCGGGCCGCGCGTCGTCAATCTTGATGCCGAACTTAGAGGCCAGCACGACTTTGTCCCGGCGGCCTTGCAGGACGCGGCCTAAAAACTCTTCGCTTTTCGTGCCGCCGTAGATGTCGGCGGTGTCAAAGAAGTTGACCCCTATCTCCAGCGCGGCGTCCACGACTTTAGCCGTCGCCGCTTCATCACTGTTCCAGCCGAAGTTGTTGCAGCCGAGGCCGACTACCGAAGCATCCAGCGAGCCGATTTTCCGTGTTTCCATAAGGTTCCTCCAACAGGTTCTATTTGAACGCCGCCTGCATTGCATCTTCCACGGCGTCTTTATCCGTCGTGTAGACTCGTATTTCTTGAATGGAGCTGACGCCGCGAATCTTGACCAGCAGGCAGCCGGCGCATTCTTCGGTGAACTTGATCGCGGGCGGGCCGTTGCGGAGGGTCTTGATCAGCCCCAGCGAAATCTTGGAAACGCAGGGCAGACGTGCCGCCGCCTGGGCGGGCAGCAGAGCCGCGTCAATGACTGTTGTGTGGCTGGCCGTGTATTTGCCGCCGCTGAGATGCCCGGAGGCCCGGCTACCCGCCATCTGCCTGCACCCACCACTGTTCCCAGGCTGCCCGCACCGTCGGGCCAGGATCGTTTCCTTCAATCCATGTATCCCGGTAGACGGCAGAATCCGAGATCGGGTCAAGCACCGTACCGTCCGCTGCATCCGTCAAGAGGACCGCGCTTTGGTCCCCGTCGGGGTGCGCTTTTGCCTCAAAGCGCTTATCGTGGTCTTTAATGAACTGCGCGAAATGCGCGGCTTGTGCTTCGGTCATGTTACGCTTTGCCCCGCTTCTTTAAGAGCTGGTCTGTGATGACGCCGAGCAAAATGACTGCGCCGACCACGGCGAAGTTTAGCGAGCTTGGGATATTGAGCAAATTGACTAGGTTCTGAAGCACTTGCAGCAGGGCGGCGCCAATTAAAATGCCGATAATGGAACCTTCGCCGCCGCGCAGGCTGCATCCGCCGAGAACCGCCGCCGCAATGCCGTACAGCTCATAAGACTGGCCGTGCGAGGACGGCGAAATCGAGTTTGTATAGAACGCAATCAAAATGGCGGCAAGGCCGGCCAGCGTCCCGGAAATAATATAGGCCCCGGCGATAATGCGCCGCGTGTTGACGCCCGAATACCGAGCCGCTTCTTCATTGCGCCCAACGGCATACAAGTAGCGGCCATAGATGGAGCGGTGCAGGACAATTCCCATGATAACGGCGACCACAATCAAGATCACGAACGGCACGGGAACGCCCAAAACACTGCCGGTTGCCAGCACTTGCAGGGTTTGGAAGCCCTTCGCCTCGCCGAACCCCATGGTGCCGTCACCGGCAATGAACCGCGCAATGCCCCGGTAAAACAGGAGGCCACACAAGGTCACAATGAAGGGCTGCAAGCCGACCCGCGTAATCAAGAAGCCGTGAAAGGCCCCAATCAGCGCCCCGCCGCCCAGGATCGCCAGCACGGCCAGCGGCCAGGGCCAGGGATGGTGCGGATCGGTCAGCATCATGGACAGCAGGACGCCGAACAGCGCAAACAGGGAGCCGACCGACAAATCAATGCCGCCGGTGATGATGACAATGCCCGCGCCAATGCTGAAGATGCCGTAGAGGCCGATAAGCTGAGATGTGTTTTGCAGGTTGTCGGGGTGGATAAACGTCCCGTGCGACATGATGCTGACAAACACGCACAGGGCCACCAGCAGAATAAAGATGCCCAGCTCTTTGCTGGTGCCGACTTTCAGGGTAAAGGCCGGGCGCACCGGGGCGTCATCATGCCCCAATTGCGGCGTGGCAGGCTGCTCAATCATGGCTTCGTTCCTTTGTTATTCTCATGTACCGTCTGTCCGACCGCAAGCTGCATCACGGACTCTTCAGACGCCTGGGCGCGGGACAGGACGCCGGACACATAGCCCTCGTGCATGACCGCAATGCGGTCGCTCAATCCCAGCACTTCTTCCATGTCGCTGGAAATCATCAAAATAGAAACGCCTTCAGCGGCCAGGCCGCGCATCAAATCGTAAATCTCGGCCTTTGCTCCGACATCAATGCCGCGCGTCGGCTCGTCAAAGATCATCAGCTTCGGCTCCAGCGAAAGCCACTTTGCCAGCACGACTTTCTGCTGGTTGCCGCCCGACAAGTTGCGGACCGGAAACTTAACCGACGGCGCTTTGACCCGGAGCGACGCCGACGCTTTCTGGGCCGCCGCTGTCTCGCGTCCGCCTTGAATCAGGCCGCCGGGCGAATAGCGGCTCAGCGATGGCATCGTAATGTTGTCCTGTATGGACATGTCTACAATGACCCCGGAGCGCCGCCGGTCTTCCGGGGCCAGATAAATGCCGTGCCTGATGGCATCCTGCGGCGAGCGCACTTTGAGTGTTTCGCCGTCCAAAGTAATCGTTCCCGCCGAAGACGGGTCCACGCCGAAAATTGCCTGAGCGGCTTCCGAGCGTCCTGCGCCGACCAGCCCGGCCATGCCTAAAATCTCGCCCCGGCCAATCTCAAACGAAACTTCACGCGCCGGGTAGCGCCGCGTCCGCAGGCCACTGACCGAAAACCGCATCGGCTTTGCGGCTGTTTCGGCAGGCGCTTGGTACTTGTTTAAGTCTCGGCCAACCATCAAGCTGACCATGCGGTCATGCGTGATCTCGCCCTTCGCCAATCCCCCGGCATTGCGCCCGTCACGCAGGCCGACCACCCGGTCCGCCAGCTCAATGACTTCGCCCAAGCGGTGCGAGATATAAAGAATGGAAACACCTCTTGCCCGCAGGTTTTTGACGACCCGGATGAGGCTTTGCGTCTCGGTCAAGGTCAAGCTGGAAGTCGGCTCGTCCATGATGAGAATTTTCGCTTGCAGCGACAGGGCTTTGGCGATTTCCACCATCTGCTGCTGGGCCAGCGACAACTGGTTTAAGGGCGTCCGGCTTGGAATGTTCAGTCCCAGTTCATCTAAATACGGCTGCGTTTCCCGCTGCATCTTGGCCCGGTCCAGCAGCCGCAGCGGGCCGTAGGCAGTCGGCTCCCGTCCCAAAAAGACATTGCCCGCGACATCAATGTTGTCTAAAACATTCAGCTCTTGATGGATAAACGAGATGCCGGCCCGCACCGAATCTTTCACGGAACTGATGACGGTCGGGACGCCCCCAATCAAGATCGCGCCTTCGTTGGGCTGATGGACGCCGCCGAGGATTTTCATCAGCGTGGACTTGCCCGCGCCGTTCTCGCCGATCAGCGCCAGCACCTCACCGGGGTAGGCGACGAGGCTGACGTCTTTGAGCGCCTGCACGCCGGCGAATCGCTTGGAAATCCC
>CAXUBO010000021.1:0-1390 GCA_964249345.1 uncultured Armatimonadales bacterium
GGCAAGATCGGCATTATCAACTCGGCGCTGATGGTACGGTATTGGCGCCAAATCGCCGTGGGCCTTTTCACCCTGGCAATGGTGGTGGCTCCTTCCAACGATCCCGGCACGATGCTGGCTCTTGCCATCCCTCTCACATTGCTGTTTTTTGGCTCTATCGGCCTCGTCAAAATGGTCGAGCCGAAGCTGCCGCACAGCTAAGTGCAGCCTCGTTATCGGCAAAAATATGGGAACTTCTCCGGGCCGCATAGATTCAGGTAAATTTGCGTGGTAAGTTTCAGAAAGTTGGCGTGGTTTTTGGATAAACTCTCGGTATGAGGAATCCAATGACCCTGAGACGCGCGTGGCTGGCCTGGGACAGCCTGCTTTTATTCTTCATCTGCACGATTGACATGAGTTCTACGCTGTACTGGGTCCACGCCGGAGCCGCGAGTGAAGCCAACCCCTGGATGGCCTTTTGTCTTCAGCATGGAGACGCCGCGTTCTGCGCGGTCAAGATGCTCAGTTTCCTGCCGCTTCTGGCCTTTGCCGCGTACCACCGGAGCCGGCGGCCGCGCCTGATTGCGGTGTCCCTGCGCGGCACGGCGGCCTTATATGTCGGGATTTACATTTTTGCAATCGGAACACAGTGGCTGCACTGACCAAAATTCGACTGACCAAAATTCGATTGACCAAAATTCGACTGACCGAAATCAGACTGGCCGGGCAGCGCTTACGGGAAGGCACCAACATGTCGGTTTTCGATGAGCGCCCTGTCCCGGCGGCGGCTTCCAAAGCAGCTTTCAAGGAATTCCGGCTGCGGGAAATGCTGGCAGTGATCCTGCTGGCGGCTGTGGCTGTCGTCGTTACTCACCATTTTGAGCGCTCGCGTCAAGCGGATTATCTGCGTCAGACCCTGCGGCAGCTGCGCGGAGAAGCGCCCGCAGACCCCGGTCCCAACCTTTCCATGGACTCCTCGCTCACTATTCGCGGGTTTCTTTTATACCACCCGCATCCTAAACTCAGCGCCGGTCAAGCAGCCGCGCTTGTCGCCTCGGTTGCCGGTCCGCCGGACGACCAAGCCCAAAGTGAGGCGCTGGATGTGCTGGGGCTGGCGAAGCGGGCAAATGCGCTGTCACCGGAGCAGGTGCAGAAGGCGCTTGCGGCGACACTTTCGGTCCTTCGCGGCAGTCCCGGCCCCATGACGCGCCTGGAAAGCGCCCGTTTGTTGGGGCATCTCAGAGACACGCACGGTGCCCCCGCGCTGAACGCATTGGGCCGCGACGGCGATCCGAAGGTTCAATCGGCAGCACGCGAGGCGCTGGCGCATCTTCAAAATTAGACAAGAAGACGCCCAATTAGACAAGAAGACGCCCAATTAGACAAGAAGACGCCCAATTAGACAAGAAGA
>CAXUBO010000021.1:1490-35503 GCA_964249345.1 uncultured Armatimonadales bacterium
AATTAGACAAGAAGACGCCCAATTAGACAAGAAGACGCCCAATTAGACAAGAAGACGCCCAAAATGCGCTGTCACCTGGTTTCCTACCCTCAACCTGTTCCCTATGCCGAGGCGCTGGCGCGGCAGTATGCACTGGCCGGTCTGCGGGGGCGGGGCGAGATTTCCGATACGCTGCTGCTGCTGGAACATCCCCCAACAATCACGCTGGGGCGGCGCACCCAGGCCACAGACTTGCTGGCCTCAGAAACCGCACTCAAAGCGCAGGGCATTGCCGTGGAGCGCGTAGATCGCGGAGGCGAGATTACTTATCACGGGCCGGGCCAATTGGTCGGCTACCCAATTTTAGACCTGCGGCAGCATGGGCAGGACCTGCACCGCTACCTGCGTGATTTGGAAGAAGTAATTATTCAAACTCTTGCGGCATTTGGGCTGAGCGGCAAGCGTGTGCCGGGCCGAACCGGGGTCTGGGTCAACGACCGCAAAATCGCCGCGATCGGCATTAAAGTTTCCCGCTGGGTATCGCTGCATGGGTTCGCCCTCAATATCTTTCTTGACCTTGCTCCGTTCCGTACCCAATTTGTTCCGTGCGGCATTCGCGATAAAGACGTTACCTCGCTAGGCGAGATGTTGGGGAGCGATGCACCAGGACGCGCTGAAGTCCAGGCAGTGCTTGTTGAGAAATTTGCCCAAGTCTTTGGGGTTGACTTTTTTTGTTAGCCGCCGTATAATATGGCACCAGAAATAAAATGAACAAAGAAGTTTTTCCGAAATACTATCCAAAAGGCGAGGTGCTGCGGAAGACCGCCGAGCGCTACCCCGAAATTGATGCAGAGGTGATGCAGATCATGCACCACATCAAGCGGCTGTCGTCAGGAAACGATTGCGGGTTCCAAGCGGCCCTGGAGCCGTACAGCCTGTCCGAAGGCCGGTTTTATGTTCTGTGCTGCTTGTTCGCCGAGGAACTCGCGGAACATCCGGCTCCCAGTCCCTCAGAGATTGCCGAGCATCTCGGCGTTACCCGCGCTACCATCACCGGCCTTTTGGACGGCCTGGAGCGTGACGGCTATTTGGAGCGGCACCACGACAGTTCAGACCGACGGGCGCTAACAATTCACATGGCGGCAAAAGGGCGTGAAGTGTTGGAAGCATTCATCCCCCAGCAGTGCTGCCGGACCAATACTCAAATGGCTTGCCTGTCACACGAAGAAAAGCAAATGCTGATCGCACTGCTCGCCAAAATTCAAGTGTGATGTGTAAGATGAGGCCAGAGGAACAGGAGTAGTACCTGCTCCACACCGCTCGGAGACGCCTTCAAAAGGAAGCACTTGCCCGATTTTAATTAGGCAGCATAAAATCGGGCAGCAAATAATCAGGCAGCAAAAAACAAACGGAAGATGTTGAGGAAATCAATTATGAGCAACACGCTTGAGCGGCGCGACCGCCGACAGATTCCTCCGGCGCGGGGCGCACACCCCGCGCCGGAGCCGCCCCAAGCAGCGCCGCCGGCTGCTTTGACCGGAGCGGCGGCCGTCGCTGACGCGCTGAACCATCGCTATCGCTGGATCATTCTGGCCGGCCTGATTTTAGCGGCAGCCATGGAAGTGCTGGACTCAACAATCGTCAACGTCGCGCTGCCGCAGATGGCGGGTAACCTCAGCACGACCACGCAGGAAATCGCCTGGGTGTCTACGGGCTATATTCTTTCCAATGTCGTTGTGCTGCCGATGACGGCATTCCTCAATATGCTGTTTGGCCGCCGCAACTATTTGGTCGGCTCCATCGTGCTGTTCACCATTGCGTCGTTCTTTTGTGGGACTTCGCACAGCCTGGGCGATCTTGTCTTTTGGCGCGTTTTGCAGGGCGCGGGCGGGGCGGCGCTGATTTCAACCGCGCAGGCGACTTTGGTTCAAGTCTTCCCGCCGAAAGAGCAGGCGATTGTCCAGCCGGTCTTTCTGCTGGGTCTCGTTGTTTTTCCGACAATCGGCCCCGCGCTCGGCGGCTGGATTACGGACGCGATTAGCTGGAACTGGTGCTTTTTCATCAATGTCCCGATGGGCCTGCTGGCGGGCGGCTTGGTCTTCTTTTTGCTGCATGACACGGAGCCGGCCAAACGCGACGTGCCGATTGACTGGGTGGGGATCGGCCTGCTTGCGACAGGGCTTGCGACCTTGCAGTACGTTCTGGAAGAAGGGGAGCAAGACGACTGGTTCAGCAGCCCGACCATCCTGCGGCTGGCCCTGCTGTCTGCGGCGGCTTTGATGGCGCTGGTGTTTTGGGAGCTTTCGCCGCGCAACAAGGCTCCGGTTGTGGCACTGAGCGTCCTCAAGAACCGCTCGCTGTCGGCAGGAATTACGCTGTTTATCGCGGTCGGCTTTGGCTTGTACGGGGTCAACTACTTGTATCCGCTGCTGGCCCAGCAGCTTCAGGGCCTGTCTCCGCTCCAAAGCGGCGTTTCTTTGCTGCCGGGCGGATTTGCAAGTTTAGGCAGCATCACGCTTTGCGCGGTGATCAGTTCCAATCCCAAATCAACGATAGACGCGCGGCTGTTGACGTTTATCGGCATCGTGCTGTCTATCTGCGGCATGTGGGGGCTGGCGCATCTCAATGCCGAATCGGGCAGGCCGGACACGTTCTGGCCGCTGCTGGTCCGGGGTTTGTCTATGGGCTTTTTGTTTATTCCGGCCAATACGCTTGCCATCGGCAGTTTGTCCAAAGACGAGGTCAACCAGGGCACCGGCCTCTTGGGACTGGCGCGTCAGCTCGGCGGCTCTGTCGGCATCGCGATTTTGGCGACGTATTTTCAAAATCAGCAGCATGTCAACCGGGCTAACTTGGTCGGTTACCTGACGCCGAGCCACCCGGCTTACACCGACCGTTTGTCCGGCCTGATAGGCACGCTCGTCGGCGGCGGTTATAGCCCCGCCGATGCCCAAAACGGAGCATTAGGGATCATTGAGCAGACGCTGACCCGGCAGGCCGCCGCCATGAGCTACAACGACTCGTTTTTTCTGCTCATGTTCATCAGCGCAGCGATGGTCCCGACACTGCTGCTGCTGAATAAGCCCAAAGCGGGCGCGGCCCCAGCCGCCATGCACTAAATGAATAAACTCAAGACGAGTAAACTCAGCGGAAAACTGAAAGGAAAACGCTTATGCACTGCTTGACAGCTCTTGAAGCAGATATTGAAACAGAATATGACGCCGCGAAGCTGCGGCTTCAAGCCGCCCAGCAGGAAAAGCTGGAAGCCGCTGCCGAGTTTCTTGCCGTCCGCGCCGCACTGCGCCAGAAACTTGAAGCGATCTGGCCGGCTCCCTGTCCCTGCGCCGAAAACGCCCGATATGATCCGGCAACATACGCGCACTGCCAAGAATGAGCCGGCCTAAGAATGAGCCGGCCTAAGAATGAGCCGGCCTAAGAATGAGCCGGCTGTTGTTTGGGTATGATAAGATTGCTAACACAGGTTTCGAGAGGAGATTTAGGATGACACAGGCTATTCGCTTTCACGAACTCGGCGGCCCGGACGTGCTGACACTGGAAGAAGTCACTATCCGGGAGCCGGCGCAGGACGAGGTCGCACTTGAAGTCGAGGCCGTCGGCCTGAACCGGGCCGAAAGCATATACTTTCACGGCCAGTATTTCGAGCAGCCCGCGCTTCCGTCCGGCCTCGGCTACGAAGCCGTCGGTACTGTCACTGCCGTCGGCCCCGGCGTCGACCCCAGCCTGGTCGGACAGCGGTTCGGCACCATTCCTGGATACTCCATGAACCAGTACCCGGTGCTGGCCGAAAAAGCCGTCGTTCCCGCAAGCGTGCTGGCGGCGTTGCCTCCGGCGCTTTCCGCGGTTGAAGGCGCGGCAGCCTGGATGCAGTATTGCACGGCTTACGGCGCATTGGTTCCTCTCGGCCATGTCGGACCCGGCGACTTTGTGGTGCTCACGGCGGCTTCGTCGAGCGTCGGCCTTGCCGCGATCCAAATTGTCAAAGCCGAGGGCGCGACGGCAATCGCGACGACCCGGACTTCCGCTAAGAAGCAGCAGTTACTGGACTCGGGCGCGGATTATGTAGTGGCAACGCAGGAAGAAGACCTGCCTGCCCGTGTTGAGGAGATTACCGGCGGCAAGGGAGCGCGGGTCGTATTTGACCCGGTCGGCGGCGACTATGTCACCACGCTGGCACAGGCAGCTTCGTCCGAAGGCACAATTTACCTTTATGGAATGCTTTCGGGCCAGCCGACCCCTTACCCGATGTCCGGCTTTACGAAAGCCGTTGCTCTTACCGGCTACACGTTCAATGTGCTGCGGGACTCGCCGGAGCGCTGGGAAGCGATGAAGACGTACATCTACGACAGGCTCGCTGACGGCACGTTCAAGCCAAAAGTGGACCGCGTTTTCCCGCTTGCCGAGGCCGCAGACGCTTATCGGTATTTGGAAAGCAATGCCCAGGTCGGCAAGATTGTCATTACCGTATAAACTTAATGGACAACACGAGACAAGACAACGCTGCATTTGCGCCCTATATTGAACGCGCCCGTGAGATTTTTGTGCGGGAGCCGTCTAACCCGATCCTTACGCCAAGCGATATGCCGTTTCCGTGCAAAGCCGTCTGCAACCCGGCGGCGCACATCGTAGATGGGGAAGTTCTGCTGCTGCTGCGGGTCATCAGCCATGACGACAAATCCTACCTCCACGTTGCCCGTTCCGCAGACGGCGTCACCGGCTGGCGCGTGGAACCGAAAGCATTGCTGTCCCCCGACGAAGGCGCGGACTGGTACGACAACTGGGGCTGCGAAGACTCGCGCATTACCTACATAAAGGAGCGCGGGGAGTATGTGATTACCTACGTCGGCTACTCCCGCTACGGCGCGGGGGTGTGCCTGGCGGCCACGCAGGATTTTCAGTCGGTGTCGCGCCTCGGCATGGTCATTCATCCCTACAACAAAGACGCCGCGCTGTTCCCGCGCAAAATCGGCGGCAAGTACCGGATGCTTCACCGGCCCACTTCGGGGCCGCTGGAAAACATCTGGATTTCGGAAAGCGACGATTTGATCCAGTGGGGCAATCCCCGCTGCGTGCTGGAGGAAGCCGAGGCGCCCGGCTGGGACAGCGGCAAAGTGGGGGCCGGCCCGCCGCCCATCGAGGTTCCTGAAGGCTGGTTTTTGATCTTTCATGGAGTCGAGCAACTGGAAAATAGCTGGGAATATCGGTTCGGCATGGCGCTTTTAGATAAAGAGCGGCCTAATCTGCTTTTGAAGCGCTGGCCGGAATGGGTCTTCGGGCCGCAGGAGCCGTATGAAATGCGGCCCGACAATTCCGGCGTCGTTTTTCCTACGGGCATTGTCATAAAAGACGACCGGCTTTTTGTTTATTACGGAGCCGCTGACACGACCGTGGCGCTTGCGACCGCTAAAATCGAAGTCCTGCGCCAGTTCCATCAGCAACTGCCGCCGACGCTGTAAAAAAACTTCTGGGGATAAATGGGTATACTGACGCTATGAAGGTTCGGGTAACGATGAACGTGGCGGGGCGGCAAGTGGACGAAACGCTGTCCGGCCCAGACGCCGACGACGTTTTGGCGCAGGCAAAAGCGCAGGTGACAAAAGAGCTTGGCTGGAAGGGTTTCTTCTTGAATGCCATGACGCCGCTGGCATTCGCTCAAAAGGCCGTGGAGCTTTACAACAGTTCCCACAAAACAACCTACGCCGTGCCAAAAAGCGCAGATGAGTTTTTTCAACTAGGACAGGACCTCGGCTACATCACGATGCTGCCTGAATAGCCGCCCGCAAAAAGCGTTAGGATAAGAAGCATTAGGATAAGAAGCGTGAGAGCAAGAAGTGCCATGGTAAACTATGATGACATCCCCCTATTCCCGCTGCATGTTGTCTTATTCCCGGATATGCCCCTGCCCCTGCACATCTTTGAGCCGCGTTACCGGGAAATGATCCTACGCTGCCGCGAGGAGAAGTCGCAGTTCGGCATCACACTGATCCAGAGCGGCGCGGACATCGGGGCGGAAGCCGTGCCGCGTCAGGTAGGCACGCTGGCACGAATCGCTCAGTATGAAGAGCTGCCGGATGGGCGCATGAACATTTTAGTTTTTGGCGAGTCCCGCTTTCGCATCGCCCGCACGTTCCACGATAAGCCGTATCTTTCCGCTGCGGTTGAGTTGATTCAAGAAGAGCGAAATGACGCAGACGTGCTTCAGCCGGCTTTTGATTCCGTCGCCGGGCTGTTCCGAAGGTACTTGCAGTCATTGTTCGCGATGACCGGGCGCACGCTCAGCACGCTTCAGCTTCCCCAGGAGCCGGAGTATTTGTCTTATGCCGTTGCCAGCGTTTTGCAGGTTCCGCCGCATGAAAAGCAGGCGCTTTTGGAGATGACCGAGACGGAGCGCCGTTTGCAGCGCGAAATCGAGATACTTTCAGCGGAAATCGAAGCGCAGGATACGATGCAGTCGGTAGTCGGTGGATTGAGCATTCCCGTTGACACGCAGGAGCTGGGCAAGCTGTCGTCGCTCAACTAAAGAGCCTTTAGAAAACGCCCCATGTCTGCGAAACGCTATGTAATTATTGGGGCCGGCGCGGCGGGCCTCAGCCTTTGCCATGCGCTGCTGGAACGCGGCGTTACGGACGAGATCGTTATTGTAGACCAAAAGGCGGCGTTTGCCGACGACCGGACGTGGTGTTTTTGGGAGACCAGGCCGCATCCGTTCACTCGCCTTTCTGCATACTGCTGGCCCCGCTGGGACGTTGTGCGGAAAGACGGGCAAACCGCCTCGCAGACTTCGACGCGCGGCGGCTACGCCTGCCTGCACGGGGCGGATTTTTATGCCGGCGTCGGCGAGATTATCCGGCGCTTCCCAAATGTCACGCTGAAGCTTGGCTGCGCCGTTGAGAGCGTCCAAACCGGGGCAGGCCGCGTTGCCGTGACTGCCGCAGGCGGCGAAGTCTGGAACGCAGACTATGTCTTTGACAGCCGCCCGCGTCCTATCCCGCCCGGCGGCCTGTCGTTTTCCCAGCGGTTTCTCGGCCAGTTTATTCGCACTTCTTCCCCAGCTTTTGATCCTTCCTGTTGCACGCTGATGGATTTTCGCGTGTCCCAGCGGCGCGGCCTCCACTTTATGTATGTCCTGCCGTTTTCGCCGGCGGAAGCCCTGGTTGAAAATACTTATATCCAGCCGAAAAATGCCGAAACGATCACAGCCCGCCAGCACCGGCAGGAGATTAAAGCGTTTCTGGCCGAAGCGTATTCGCTGCACTCGTTTGAAGTCCAGCGCGAAGAAGCCGGGACAATTCCGATGACGACCCAGGCGTTCCCAAAGCGCGAAGGGCGCATCTTTTTTATCGGCACCGCCGGCGGCTGCTCCAAGCCGTCCAGCGGCTACACCTTCACGCGCATTCAGGAGCAGTGCCGGCAGATTGCCGATGCGGTTCAGGCGGGGACTTTGGCATCTTTTCGGGAGAAGCCGCCTTTGTGGCGTTACCGCTTCTTTGATGCGGTCTTTTTACAGGCCATGCAGGACCACCCGGACGCTTTTCCCGGCTACTTCCACCGGCTGTTTTCGCGCGTCGCGCCGGAGGCGCTGACAGCGTTCCTTTCGGAGACCAGTACATGGCCCAGCGATCTTCAAATTCTGCGCTCTCTGCCGCTCAAACCGTTCCTGACGGCGGCGCTCCGGGCCGCGCCTTTCTTGATTCCATGGCCGCAAAAAAAAATCTCCGCGTCTGGCTGACCTATCCGGCCTGGCTGACACTGGCCCTGGTTCTGATGCTTTCCTGCGCCTTTCCCGTCCTTGCCGTGCGCTGGCAGTTCTGGCCGTTTGTGCTGGGCATGGTCTTTTTGGGACTGCCGCACGGAGCTTTAGACCATTTAGCGCCGCTGTTTATCCTGCACCGGCGCTTGACGCCGCGCTATTTAGCATTCTTCGTTCTCGGCTACGCCGCCCTAGTTGCCCTGTATCTCGCCTTCTGGCACGTCTTTCCGCTGGCGGCTTTGGCGGTTTTTCTGCTGTGTTCCTGGCTGCACTGGGGACAGGGGGACGCTTACTTTTTGCGGGCGTTTGACGAGCAGCCTGCGCCGCGCTCGCCGTGGGGAGGGTTCTTGATCTGGGCCGTGCGCGGCGGTCTGCCGATCCTGCTGCCGCCGCTGGCGCATCCGCAGGCGTTCGCGCAGGTCGCCGACGGAATCTTGAGCTGGTACGGAAGCAAGGCCGACTGGATGCTGGCGGGGCCGGAGCGCGAGGCCGGCCTTTTCGTGCTGGCCCTCACGATTGCCGGGTATCTGTGGCAGTCGTGGACACTTAGCCGAGGAGCGTTTTGGCGCGATGCCGGAGAAGTCACCCTGCTGACAGTGTATTTTCTCGTCGTCCCGGCTGTTCTCGCGGTCGGGGTCTATTTTTGTGTTTGGCACTCCGCGCGGCACCTTGCCCGACTGATGCTGCTGGACGCCGCAGACCGGACGCCGCTGTCACGAGGGCAGGTAGGGCGCTGCGTCCTGCGCTCGGCGGCGCAGGCGCTGCCGATGACACTAGGGGCGCTGGGGTTCCTGGCGGGATTGTTCTGGTGGCAGGGCAGGGCTTTTGTCGGCGCCGGCAGCTTTGTGTTTTTGTACCTTTCGCTGATCGCCGCGCTGACGTTCCCGCATTTCCTGCTGGTGCTATGGATGGACCGGGAAGAGTTCAGCCAGCACGGCGGCGACGCCGTCGTCATCGGCGGCCGGGGCGATTTTTTGGGCAATGGCCTTTAGCTCATTCCTGCCGCTTGCCATCGCGACGCCGAGGCCCGCCCATTCCAGCATCGGCGTGTCGTTGAACGAGTCGCCGAACGCCGTGCATTCGTCCGCCGTCAGACCCAGGCGTGATGCTGTTTCGGCAAGTGCTGCACCTTTATTGACATTCGGGTCCATGAACTCCAGATACTCGTCTTCGGTTTTGGTGACATACAGCGTGGCCCCGAACACCGACTTAAAGTAGCTCAGCAGGCGGTTGGTCGCTTCCAGCGTGTCCACTAAAATGAGCTTGGTCGGACGCTGGCCGTCAAACTGCCCCAAATTGCCGGTAATATGTGCGACTGTCCCCGTGCGCCGGCGGTAGATGTCCACCCATTTTGTATGGTCCCGGACATACAGCTCATCGTTCAAGTAGTAGTTCAGGTGATAGCCGTTCGCCGCGCAGTATGCCACAATGGACGCCGCCGCGTCCGCCGGGAGCGGCTGATGGAACCACAAATCGCCGCCGGACGTGCGGATCATCGCGCCGTTGTAGGCAATAATCGGGGCGCTTGATGGCAGGTCTAGCTGCTGGGCGAACTTGTTGATCGTCACCCACTGCCGCCCCGAAGCCAGCACAATCTGCGCCCCGTTATGGACAGCCTCCCGCACTCCCGCCGCGTTCCCCTCTGTGATGCTATGCGTCCCGCTATGCAGCAGAGTTCCGTCCAAATCAATCGCAGCAAGTTTATAAGTCATAAGTTTTCTGAGAAAAGCGAGGGGTGAACTTTTCTTGCTCCATCTCAACCGTGATCCGCACTCAAAACAGCGTGGATTTCGGCTCGGCTTTGGCGGTTTTGGCTTTGTCGCGGGCGGCAATCAAATCATCGATGAGATACTGGCGGGACTGGTCGTAGGCTTCGCCTTCCTGGCGCAGAATGTACGCCGGATGCAGGGCGGCCATGGCGTAGCGGACGTAGCGGCTCTCAAACCACTGGCCGCGCTCCTGGGTCATCTTGAAGTTCTTGTGAATGATCGCATTCGCCGCCGGTGCGCCGAGGCACAAAATGACGAGCGGCTGGACTGTGGCAATCTGCTTGTCCAGCCACAAGGAGACGCAGGTCCCGGCTTCATCGGCGCGGGGCGGACGGTTTTTGATCTTGCCGGCTTCTTCGAGCGTCGGACGGCACTTGACGACGTTCGTAATGTAGATATGCTTGCGAAGCATTCCGGCTTCGCGCAGGCATTCATCCAGCAGCTTGCCCGCGCGTCCCACGAACGGCAGCCCCGTGGCGTCTTCGTTCGCGCCCGGCCCTTCGCCGACCAGCATCAGCGGGCTGTCGGCGCTGCCGTCGCCAAACACAACTTTGGTGCGCGTTTCTGATAAGTCGCAGGCCGGGCAGGTGCTGGCCTCGGCCGCCATTTCCAGTATGATTCGCGTTTTTTCGCTTGGTGCTTCCCCTGCCATTTTCTTTTCTTTCTGTTTTCTATGCCTTTTGTCTTCTATGCCTTTTGTTTTCTATGACTTTTCCTGTTCCCACGCATCGCGCAGGAGAAGACAGGTATGCTCTAATGAGTCCGGCATGACTTTAACGTCCGTGAGGACCGGCATGAAGTTGGTGTCGCCGTTCCAGCGCGGGACAACGTGCAAGTGCAGATGCTCGGCAATGCCGGCGCCGGCAGACTTGCCGAGGTTCATCCCCAAATTGCAGCCTTCCGGGTGCATGGCTTTTGCCAGCGCCGCCTGCGCCGCTTTGGCAAGCGTCAGCAGTTCCAAAGATGCTTCATCATTTAAGTCACTCAAACTTGATGTGTGCAAGTATGGGACGACCAGAAGATGCCCGTTGTTGTACGGGAACTTATTGAGGAGAACAAATGCCGACGCGCCGCGATGAACCACAAGATTGGCGGCATCGTCTTTGGACGCCGCAATGTCGCAGAAGACGCAGCCGGTCGTATGTTCTTTCGGCTTCTGCGGCTGCTCGATATAAGCCATGCGCCACGGGGCATACATTCGTTCCATAGTACGCTTATTCCCTAAAAACAAAAATCTTCCGCATGGCAAGCGCATGAGGAAGATGAAAAAGAGGAAGAAGATAAAGAAAAAATGACCCTACGCAGAATCGAACTGCGACTTACGCCGTGAGAGGGCGCCGTCCTAACCGTTAAACGATAGGGCCAGGTGCAAACGCAGGCAGAAAACATCTGAGCGGCCTTTTGCGTTCCGGCAGGTATAATACCCCTAAGACGCAGAATTGTCAAGGCAGAAGTGTCAAGAGCGACTCGAATTGTCTAGGGCGTCTCTGAGGTACGCATGTGGCGAAGCGGAAACGGTATGACGATGTAATGCTGCTGGCCGCCGGCGAGGAAGTGCCGGGGCATCAAACGCAGTACGAAATAGAAAGCGTAGTCGGGCTGGGCGCTTACGGCGCGGTCTATCTGGCCCGCGACCCGCAGGTCATCGGCCGAAAAATTGCGCTGAAAGAGTTTTTTCCCGCCCGCCACCCGCGTGGTCAGGCTCCGCTGCAAGCCTTGTTTGACCGGGAGCGCATGGTCGGAATGCAGGCCAGTCCCCACCCTCTCATGCCGACGTTTTACGAAGCGTTCCAAAACGACGGCCATTACTATATTGCCCAGGAATTCATCGCCGGAGCAACGCTGGACGACATCATCGCCCGGCGCCATCCCCTGCCCCGCCTTTGGACTTTGAAGTGGTCGGTGAGCCTGTGCGATGCCCTGGCGTTCCTGCACTCGCGCCAAATTATTCACCATGACCTAAAGCCTGCGAACATTCGGATTACGCCGCAGGGGCATTTGGCCTTGCTGGACTTCGGCGCGGCGCAGTATTTCGGCCACGGCCACGAAAACGACAAGCCGGGCGAGCTGTACGGCACGGAAGGCTACCTGCCGCCGGAGCTGGAAGCGGACGGCCAGTGGAGCGCGGACGTTCGCACGGACATCTTTGCGCTGGGCGCTATTCTCTACGAGATGGTCGCAGGCGTCGCACCTGATCAGGAGCAGATCAATCAGCGCTCCATGTACATCACGAATTCGCTGATCCAGCAGCCGAACGCCGACCTCAATTTAGCCCGGCTGATCAACAAAGCCCTTTCCTACAACACCGAGTACCGTTATGCCACGGCGGGCGAGTTTTTACAGGAGCTGCGCCAGATCGCCCCGCCGGTGCTTTTAGTCAACCGCAAGCATCTTCGGTTCGGCGAAATCGCCGGCGGGCGGCTTGCCCCGCCGATGACGGTCTCGTTCTACAACGCCGGCGGCGGCACGATCAGCGGGGAAATCAAGCCGCGTGCGCCCTGGATTACTGCTTCCGGCAAACGGTTTACCGGCAATGAGAATGAGATTACAGTGCGGGTTGACCCGTCAAAGACGGCGGAGCGCGGGACGCTCATCACGGGACGCCTGGAAATCAGCAGCGACGACCAGACGGGCGCTCAGGGCGAATCCATTCCCGGCGACAAGTGGGCGGTGGAATGCAGCGTCCGCTTCGCCCCTTCGCCGGGGCAGATTTGGGTCAACGGCCAGGAAGCTCCCCCATTTGCGCCTTTGATCCTTTCCGGGCGGCGCGGGCAGGAGATTTCCGGCGGATTTACCATTCGGAACAGCGGCGAAGCGCCGATTGAGTTCGGGATCGGCTCGCTGGCGGAAGGGGCGACCGGGGGCATCGGCAAGCCGATTGACGGCCTGCGGGCCGTGCCGTCCGAAGGCACGCTTGCGCCGGGGCAAAGCCTGTCCATCCAGATCGCCGTGCCGAGCGCAGACCTCGCGGCAGGCGCTTACCAGAGCGGGCTGGCCGTGCGCTCCCCGTCCCGCGTCCCGCTGGTTGTTCCCCTGACTGTTCAAGTCCAGTCCGCGCTGGGCTACTTGAAAACGAAGCTCACAGGTCGCTAGGTCTTTGGACAATTAAATCAGCGGACAACTAAAAACGAGAGCCAGAGCGTCAGCGTCGCCGCCAGCAGCGTCAGCGGCGTGACCAAAAGCCCTACTTTCAGGAAATCCTGCGCCCGCAAATTTTTTCCCTTCTTCCGTGCCGCCGTCAGCACCAGCAGCGTCGCAAGTGACCCTGAAAGCGTGACATTGGGGCCGATATTTGTTCCGATCAAGGCCGCGTACACCAGCGGCGTCCCGCCATGCGCCTGCTGTAAGACGGTCCGCGCCAGCAGCGCCGCCGGGATGTTGTTGACAATGTTGGACGCCGCCCCTGCCCCGACCGCGACCGCCAGCAGCCGCAGCAGCGGAGAATGTATTCCTGCCAGACCTGCGGCGAGCTGCCCCGTCAGCCCCAAGTTCTCGACGCCGCCAATGACCACAAATAAGCCGATTACAAAGGGGAAAACGGGCCAGCTTATTTCGCGTCCCAAGCTCCAATCTACGCGCCCGGCACGAATGCCACAAACAGCCAGTGCGAGGCAGCCCGCAAAGCCGACCGCATACGGCGGCAGACGCACAAACGGGGCGGCAAAATAGCCAATCAAGACCAGGCCGAGAATGCCGACCGCGCCTTGAAAATAACTTTTGCCGGGAATGACGGAAGCGGCATCCGGCAAGGCTTCCCCGGAAAACTGCGCCGGCAGCTCGCCGCGAAACAGCCGCCGGAACAGCAAATAGTTTCCGGCCAGCGCGGCGCACTGCGGCAGCAGCATTCGCCCCAAGAAGCCCGCGAACGGCAGGCCGAACGCTCCGGCAAACAGCAGATTGGTCAAATTGCTGACAGGCAGCGGCAGAGAAGCGGTATTGGCGACAAACGCGCAGGCGAAAATATAGGGACGAGCCGGCAGCTTCAGCTTTTCTACAAATCCCAGCACGACAGGAGTTAAAATCACGGCGGTCGTGTCCAGCGACAGCGTCGCCGTAATGAGTGCGCCCAGGAGAAACACATTGCGGTACAAACGCCTGCCGTCGCCCCGCGCCAGCCGCGCCGCCTGCACCGAGGCCCAGTCAAAGAACCCGCTTCGCTCAAGCAGCGCGGACAGCAAAAGAAGTGACAGCAAAAATAAAAGCGCGTCTTGTCCAGTTCGGGTCACGCGCAAGGCTTGCGCGGGCGTTTCCAGCCGCAGCCCCAGCATAAGCGCCCCGCCGCCCGCCGCGCCCCAGGCTTCATGCAGGCCGCGCGGCTTGGTCAAAATGCAAAAAAGTGTTGCGGCAAAAACGATCAGCGTCAGCCAAAAGCGCAGTTCAGGAGGCAAGCCGGCTATTCTTTCTGAGTTATTCTTTCATCTTCGGCAGCAGCTTTGCCGGGGTGTTTGTCTGGCCTTGCGCGATCTGGGACAGCGTGACCAGCGAGTAGCCCTTAGCCCGCAGGCCGCTCACCAACTCAGGAATGGCCGCCGTGGTGACATCAGGGCCGTTGTGCATCAGCACGACAGAACCCGGATGAACATGTGCCAGCACATACCGGACTAAGCCGGACGGCGAGCCGAGGTCTTCGTAATGCAGCGCGTCCAGGCTCCAGTAAGCAACCGAAAGGCCATACTTGTGGGCAAGATGCTGCACGGAAGCGTTCGCGTTGCCGCCGGGGGGCCGGAAAAAGTGCGGCTGATGCCCCGTCAGCGCTTCAATCGTGACACTGCCGCGCAGGATTTCGCTTTCCGCGTCCGAACCCAGCACCAGGTTCATGTTGGGATGTGTGTACGAATGGTTTTCCACTTCGTTGCCTCGCCCCGCCATGCGGCGCAGGAGTGCGGGCGCTTCGGCGGCGCGGGCGCCGACCACAAAGAAGGTTGCGGGCGCGTGGGCTTTCTCAAGCGCGTCCAGCAGGGCGGGCGTTTTGGCGAGGCTGGGTCCGTCGTCAAACGTCAGTGCGATTTGCCTGAGCTTGCCGCTGCCGCTGCTGAGGCTCAGCAGCGCAGGCGGCGGGCCAAACAACGCGCTTGCCGTGCTGCGCCCGTTTTTGTAGCTTGGGTCAAGCGCGGCGGCGTTGGCGAGGTGCGTCCCGGCGCTCACCGCGTCCCCGGCGGCGCGAGATGCCTGGGCCAGCGTCCACTCGGCGACTTTGCGGGAAGGGCGCAGAGTCATCAAGTTCCAAAGCCGCACCCGGAGCGCGTCCATGTCCGGGTCATCCGATTGACGCACCGCCGCGCCGCCCCGGTTGCTGACCCGGACTGTCTCCGTCTGCGTCGCCAGCGCATTTCCCAGCACGTCTACCGCTTGGATTTCGACAACGTGCGTGCCGTTTGCGACCCGCGCCGTGTTCCAGGTCCAGGTAAACGGCGGCTGGCTGACCATTGCGGCCATCTGGCCGTCTACGGAATAAGACAAAAGCGCGGTCCGGCGCGGCAGGGTCTGCGGCGGGTTCAGGTCCACCATGCCGGAACAAGCTTGTACGGCCCCGGTACGCTTGGCGGCGGCCTGGACATCCCCGGCCAGTCGGTCCGCGTACATCTGCTGAAGCTCCGGGGCCAGAACAGCGGCTTCCAGGGGCGTCTGGGGGTCAAACAGCGGGCGCAGACCCTCCTGCTCCCGGACAACCGGCACGCCGTCCGTCGTCGCCAGGAACTTCGCAAGACGCGCTGCGCCGTCTTTGGGATCAGTTTGATAAGCCGCCAGCGCCGCGACTTCCGCCGCCAGTGCGCTGCCGTCGCCGGCTTGTCCGGCAAACGCGATGGCCCCGGCGCTGTTCCCGCTGAGCAGGGCGACATACGCCTGCGTCCCCGCCAGGTCGCCGGTCTCGGCTTCCGTTAAAGACCGCTGCTGCCGCAGGTCGGCCAGCCGGTCAGCGGCGGCTCCCGCGTTCTGCGTAAACAAATCGCACAGCGCCAGCCCGTACAAGGCCGCCGGCTCCGGCGAGCCGTTTTGTGAAAACTGCTTTGATTGTGAAGATTGCTCTGAAGTTTGGGCCGCCCGGCTAAAGTCTTTCCGGGCAAACTTCAGGCTGCCGACATAAAGCGCCGCCGTGCCGCGCAAGGCATAGGGAAGTGCGGCATCCGGGTAGGCCGTGACCAAATTTTGCGCCGCGTCTTCCGCTTCGCCGTAGCGCCCCGCTTCCAGCAGATGCAGAGCATACCCCACCTGCGACTCATACGCGGCCCGCAGGTCATCCGCAGACGCCGCCGGTGCAGTCATCGTCAGACACAAAATAATCAGACACAGGGCGGCAGCCATCGCCGCCCAAGTTTTGAGGCCAGTCAATTTGTTGCTTTATCCTCTTTGTTTGCCGTGTCGCTGAGAGCCAGAGCGCCGATATGCTTCAAGCTGAGAAGCAGCGAAGAAACGTGCAATGCTTGGGAAAACCGGCCTGTTTCAATGGCGCTTATCACGTCCCTAATGCTCATAAACCCGCACCAAATGTCTTCCGTCTCGTCCTGGCTTGCCTGCTGCGAACGAAAGACATGATACGCGGCAAAGCAGTGAAGCGTGTTTGTATGGGTTGCCGGATTAGGAGAAAAACTTCCGACAAGCTCAAAACGCTCGGCAGCATAGCCCGTTTCTTCCATTAACTCGCGCCTGGCGGCGGCGAGGGGCGTTTCGTCTGCCTCTTCAACGATGCCGCAAGGCAGCTCCAAACAGATTGAACCCGCCGCGTGACGATACTGCTGCGTGACCAAGATGCGATCATCGGCATCAAAGGCGACCACTTGAACCCAATCAGGATATTCCAGCACATAGTACGGGGCAACGCTCACTCCCCGCGCCGTCCGGCACTGATCGGCCCGCACAGTCAGCCATTTGTCTTGGATGAGATACTGTGAAGCCGTCACTGTCCAGGGATTCGGCTTTGCCAAGAAGTTCATAGATTTGTTCCTGGAAGATTATAGCACACTCTTATCTCGCACAACTTTGTTTGTTTATCGCACGGACCTACTTGGCGAATGCCTTGCGGAGCATTTCGCGGCAGACCGGGGCGGCGGCGGCGCGGCCTGCGCCGCCGTTTTCCACAATGCAGGCGAAGGCGAGCGTGGGATGCACCGCCGGCGCAAAGCCGGCAAACCAGGAGTGCGTCATGCCGTCGCCGCGCCCGTTTTGGGCGCTGCCGGTCTTGCCGGCGACCGACACCGGCAGGCCGTCAAAGACGCCCCGCGCCGTGCCGTCCGTAACCACGCCTGCCAGCATGGTTTGCAGCCTTGCGGCCTGCGCCGGAGTCATCGCTTCGGTCCCGTCAGACGCTTTTGCTTGGCCTTTGACGAACACGGACGGCAGCAGGCGGCCATTGTTCGCGACGGCCTGCGCGACGCGGCCCATTTCGAGCGGCGTCACCTGCACCGCGCCCTGCCCGTAAGCGCAGTCGGGCAGGTCTTCCGCCAGCTTTTGCAGCGGCGGCATGTAGGCCAGCCCAAAATTCTGCCGGGCCGTTTGATCTAACGCCGACGCGCCCATGCGGATGCCAAGATGGGCAAAGTAAATGTTGCAGGAGACGCGCAGGGCTTTTGCCATGTCGGTCTGCCCGTGCGGCTCGAAGCCTTCTTCATCAGTGATGCGCTTGCGCGAGTAGTTACGGCCTCCAAAGTGCCAGAAGACGTTGGCGTCGGTATGGCGGCAGACAAAGGTCTTGTCTTGGAGGCCGTTCTCTAATCCTGCGGCTGCCGTGACAATCTTAAACGCCGACCCCGGCGGATACAGGCCCGATACGGCGCGGCTGAACACGGGGCCGTCCGGCTGAGACTGGAGCGCGGCCCAGCTTTCCGGGGTCAGCGCCGCTGGGTCAAATGTCGGGGTCGAGGCAAGCGCCAGCAGGGCGCCGGTATGGGCGTCCAGGAGAACCGCCGCGCCTTTGTTCTTCGGCTTGCCGGTACGCCGGTCGCGCACCGCACCTGCATACTTGACCAGGGCATCCGTGGCGGCAGTCTGTAAGGCCATATCCAGTGTCAGCGTGACGTTCTCGGCACGGGGCGTCCGGTGGAACGGCAGATTTTGGGTGCGGTAGGGCGTCAAAAGGCCGGCGTAGCTTGAAAACCCGCGCAGGCGGCTGTCTGCCCCCAGCGGGTTTGATGCCGAGCGCGGACGCTCAACGGCCCATACAACCTGGGAAAATGCCGGGCCGCCGGGGTACACGCGCGGCCTGCCTTCGGGGCAAAGCAGGGCCGTTTGCCCAGGTTCGGCCTCGCTCAACGGGTTCCGTGCCAGGGCTGCTCCATTGCGATCAAAAACGACGCCGCGCGGGATTGCTGCGGCATAGGCCAGCAGGCGCGGGTTGACATGCACGGGCAGCGGAGCGCCGGGCAGCGTGTCCCGGTCGGGCGTGCGAAGCAGGCGCGTCGCCATTTGCGCGTCTTCCACGCCCTGCACGCGCATCATCCGGGCCATGCCGACGCCCACTAAGAGGTACACGGCGCAGCCGAGGGCCAGCGTCCGCGCCGCCCGGCTCCATTCGGGGGCCGCTTTGTCGGCGAAGTTCGCGGGAATGGTCTTGCCGGAGATTTGCAGCAGCAGGCCGGCGGCAAAAAAGCTCGTGACCAGCGACGACGCGCCGAATGACACGAACGGCAGCGTCATTCCCGTCAGCGGCGTGAGGCCGGACACGCCGCTGAGGATCATCATGGTCTGTCCGCCCAGCAGCAGGGTCAGCCCGGCAGCCAGCAGACGGTCAAACTCAGTTCCGGCACGGCGGGCGATAAACAGGCCGCGAGCGATCAACAGCGCGTAGACCACAAGCAAGGCCAGGCTTCCAATCAAGCCCGTCTGCTCGCCAAGCGTCGCAAAGATCGAGTCCGAGCCGGCACGCGGCACGAATTCCGGGTGTCCCAGCCCCAGCCCGCTGCCCCACAGGCCCCCGGTCGCCATGCCCCACAATCCCTGAGCAAGCTGCGCCCCGTTCTTGTCCGCGTTGTCCCACGGGTGCAGCCACATCACGACGCGCGTGGCAAAGAACCCAAAATGCAAAGCGTAGCCTGCTCCTGCCGCCAGCAGCAGCAGCGCCGCCGCGACAACCGGATACATCCATCGCCGCGTCGTTAGGTAAAGCAGCCCGGCGAATACGCCCAGCAGCAGCACCGCCGGCCCCAAGTCTTTGACCAGCAAAAATAAGCCTAAACAAAACGCATAGGCCACGGCCAGCGGCCCAAAGTCGGCCAGGCGCGGCAAAATTTCTTTGGGATCGCCCAGCATTCCCCGGCGCTCCGCCAAGTAGGAGGCGACAAACAGCACAAGCAGCAGCTTAATAAACTCGACCGGCTCGACGCCAAACAATTCAATATGGATGCCGCCCGGCCCGTGTCCCAGCGCCAGCAGCCCCAGCATCAGCAGCACGGCAGCTCCGGCGTAGGCGTACAAGTAACGGCGCAGGGTGAGCCGCCCAAAAGGCCGGGTGAGAGGCAGGATCAGGGCCAGCATTCCGTAGACGGCCACGCCCCAGACCTGCCCGGAAAACGCAGGCGCGTCCCGGTACGGGTCCTTGACGCTGTACACCAGCATCAGCCCGATGCCGGACAGCAGCGCGGTCCAGGGCAGCAGAAATGGGTCGGCAGACGGCGCGGACTTCCGCAGCACGGCATGAGCGACCCAGAACGCCGCGAGGAACACGAGGACGCCGCCCCAAAACAGCCGGGCGGCTGCCGGCGGCGTCCGCACAACAAACCCGGCGTCCGTAATTGACGCCGTTTGGACGCCTTTCAGCGCCCTGGCATGGCGCAGGCTGTACACCGAGGCCCAGCCATGTCCCCGCGCCGCGACAAGTTCTGCGCTTACCTGCGGGCTGACCGAAAGCGCCCGCGCGAGCTGCGCTGCCGTCGCCGCGTTGATGCTGACTGCCGACGGCGAGTATTCTGTCGCGGCTTTCTTGCCGAAGAAGACCAGCGCCAGGCCAAGCAGCAGAACAATCTGCACAGCCAGCAGCAGCAAGGCTTCGGTTTTTCGGTTTTGGAGTTTCATAAAGTAAGAACCCATCCCGGCATACCCTAATAAAGCCTTATGGGTTCTTCAGTATACTAGCGGGTACAATAAGGGCATGGACATGCTGGCACAAGCAATTACGGAATTTATCAAGAACGGAACCGGCGGCGACGCGGAGTTTGAGCGGCTGGCATTCGCATTGTTCGCTCGGCAGTATGCCCTTTGCGCTCCGTACCGGCGGCTGTGTCTGGGACAAGGCGCGTCGCCGGAAAGCGTAACGCGCTGGCAGGACATTCCGGCAGTCCCGGCAGCGGCATTCAAATTTTTTGATCTTTCCTGTGTTCCTACGGACGAAACGGCGGCGGTGTTCCATTCATCGGGAACGACCGGAACGCAGACCAGCCGGCACTACTTTGACCAAGACGCTTTGGCGCTGTACGAAATCAGTCTCGCTGCCGGGTTTATGGAAGCAGTGCCGGAGCGGCCTCAGACGCTTTGGGCATTAATGCCGGAGCCATCGGCGTCGCCGAACTCGTCGCTGTCGCACATGCTGGGCGCTTTGGGCGCAGAGCGTTTCTTTTGGGACAACGATGCCGCGCTGTCGGCGGCGCTGTCGGCACGGATTGAGCCGGCGGCGCTGTTTGGCACGGCATTTGCATTCGTGCAGCTTTTTGACGGCACAGACAAAAGTTGGCGGCTGCCAGCGGGCAGCGTCGTGATTGAAACCGGCGGCTTCAAGGGCCGTACACGCACCCTGCCACGAGAAGAATTGTACGCGCTGTTTGGATCACGTCTTGGCATTTCGTTGGATTGCTGTTTTAGCGAGTACGGCATGTCTGAAATGGCGTCCCAGTTTTATGGGCAAGGGCTGGACCCCGTAAAGCGCGGGCCGCACTGGGTCCGCACCCGCACGATTGACCCGGAAACAGGCGAAGACGCGCCGCCGGGAACGCCGGGGCTGCTGCGCCATTATGACCTGGCGAACTTCAACTCGGTGCTGGCCTTGCAGACACAGGACTTAGGGACGCTGACGGCAAGCGGCTTTGCTCTGCACGGACGCGCCCCGGACGCCGAAGTGCGCGGCTGCTCGCTGACGGTGGAAGAGCTATGGGCGAGACAGTAAACAGTGTTGGGGCCATCGCGGCGGGCTTGCGGGCGCGGCACGCCGAGACGCTGGCGCGAATGCCGCTGGACACTGTTGTCGCGGCTCTTGCCGAACTGGCCTGCCGCTGGCGTGACCCGGCGTATCCTCTGCGCCGGACGGCTGAGGCATGGACGGAGCCGTTCCCTTTCGCAATGGTTCAAGTGAGCCTGGCTGCCCTGCTGGATTCGCTGACACCGAAGCGTCTTTGGGCGCTCCTTGAGGCTGAGAGCGTTCCTGACGCGCCGGGCTGCCCGGTCATCGGTCATGTGATCGCTGGAAACACTCCGCTGCTGGCCTGGGTCAGCATCATCCGCGCTTTGCTGGTGCGAAGTGCATCCCTCGTCAAGCTGCCGTCCAATGCGTCTGCCCGGTGGACTGATGCGTTTCATCGCTCGCTGCAAGAAATTGCCCCGGAACTAGCCGCGTGCATTTGCTTGACAAAGTGGCCCGGCGGGACAACAAAGCTAGATGCGGCGCTCTGCACCCAAGCGGATTTAGTCGTGGCTTATGGCGGCGACCCTGCGCTGCGTGCTTTGCGGGCGCTGTGTCCCAAAGAAACGCCGTTCGTGGGCTACGGGCACCGAGTCTCGTTCGGCGTTCTCCTGCCGGACGCCGATGCTGCCGAAGCGGCAGAAGGATTCGCCAAAGATGTCCTGCTGTATGACCAGGGCGGTTGCTTGTCGCCGCAGACCATTTTCGTGGTCGGCGACGGGAACAATGCTCAGGCGTTTTCGTCCGTATTAGCAGAAGCGCTCTCGGAGGCGGCAGAAAAATATCCGCTGCCGATTCGCTCCGAACGGGCCTCTGCCGCGGTCGCAGAAGCGCGGGCGCTGGCCTGGATGGAAGAAGGGAACACGCTTTGGGAAGACCCGGCGCGGCGCTGGACAGTCATCGCTCGGCCTCACAGCGCGTTTGCCGCGTCACCGACTTTTGGGGTCGTGTCCGTGCAGCCGGTGGCGTCGCTTGACGATTTGCCTGAAGCCGTAAGCGGCGTCGCGGACCGGCTGCAAGGCTGCGCGGCGGCGGGGGAAGTGCGCGGCGGCTACCTGCCCGGCGTTTCGTATCTTTGCGCTCCAGGGAAGATGCAGGCTCCGCCGCTTTGCTGGCGGCAGGACGGCCGCGATGTTCTGCGCGTTCTGCTGCCGCCGAGCCGTTAGAGTGCGGAGGGCAGCTAGAGTGCGGAGGGCAGCACGGCAATCCGCAAGGCTGAAGGCAGGGTGTCCGGGCAGACCGTGAGCGTCGGCGACTGATAAGAGTCAATCTGCGATGGGTCAAACAACGCAAGAAAATCTTCAAGCGGCTGGAGCGGCAGATTGCTTTTGCCGTTCTGGTAGTGCATCGGGATCACGAGGCGCGGCTGAATAAGTTCAATGGCAGCCTTCAGATCAGGCAGCCGGATTGTCGGCGGGCCGCCGACGACGGCGAGAAAGACATCTATCCCGCGAATGGGCGCGGCTTCTTCGGGAGAAAGCGCATGGCCGAGGTCGCCGGAATGGCAGACCGAGATGCCGTCTACCGTGAAGCAAGGCATGGAAACCGGGACTGTGCGCTTCTCCGACTCCCAAACCTGCACGGCCTGGAAGTTGATCCCGCACGCGTCCATGCCGCCGGGAACGGCGGCGATGTCAAGGCCATTCAGCCGGAAAGAACCGCTGGCGGCCGCGTCCCAGTGGCTATGGTACTTGGGATTAAGGTGGCTGGCGAGAACAACGTCCGCCGGGACATCTATCGGCGCATACGCGCCGGCGTCCGGCGCACGGTAGGGGTCAAGCAGAACCTGCGTTCCCTGCGAAGACGCCAGCAAAAACGCGGCGTGGCCGAGCCAGGTGATTTCAAGACAAAGTTTTTGGGGCAAGATTTTCATATTTTTTGTTGCTTTTCCGAGTGCAGGGATTGGATTGCTCGTAAAATTCCCTGCATTTCCAGGTATAATCAGCCGATAAGAGCATAACATAAGACCATAACAGCCGTAGATTTACGATCAGATTTGAAGCAGAAAAATCAGAGCATGATTTTCCCTGCGGGAGTTATCCATTGAACGCAGCCCAGTTAGTTGTTAGCCATCGCGAAGAAACAGCCGGCACCATAATTGAGGCGGTCGGCGAAGTGGATTTGACGACCGCCTCCCAGCTTCGTGAAGCACTGCTGGGAGCGGTCGGCGCTTCGGCAAAGTCTGCGGTGATTGTAGACCTCAGCAAAGTTGATTTCATTGACAGCGCGGGCCTTGCGCTTCTAGTGGAAGCCCGCAAGCGTCTTTCCCCCGAAGGGCGGACTTTAAGTATTTTGCTTGCGCCGGGCCGTCAGCCTGAGCGCGTGCTGAAGCTGGGCCGCTTTGACACAATTATGACGCTGGCGCACAGTCTCAGCGATCTTTCCTAACTTCCCTCAGCAGAACTTCACTTATGGCAAAAAAACCCGTACCAGTCACAGGAACACCCGCCGGAACCGGAGGCAACAGCGCGATGAGTAATACGGCGCTGCCGCAAGGCACCGGCATCATCGGCTATGTCGACCCCATCATTGGCCGGGTCGCGCACCGGGATGTTTTAGGTTATCTCGGCTTTCCTCTCATTCGCCGTGGCGAAACCGTGACTCCGGAGATTTTTGCCCGCGCTCAAAATCTTTCCCGGCTCTTTGAGCTGCAAACCGCAACGGAAGAAGAGTAGTTCAATGCCCGCCAATTATGAGCGTCCGCAATCATCCGCCGGAGCCGCCGCTTTAACGCTGCTGCTTGGAATCGCCGTCAGTGCGGCGGCGCTGCTGTACGCGACGCCGCAGGGCAAGCGGTTCTTGGAGCAGTTCGCCGGACGCACCGAAGACTGGAAAGCGCAGGCGGCATCGGCGCTGGCGGAGAGCCGCGAGAAAGTGGTGAGTTCCGTGGAGGCTCAGGCTCCCCCAGAGCAGGAAGGCCGCCTGCGCGAGAACTTGTAGGAACCTACAACGCCGCTCCGTTGACCCGGAGCGCCTGCCCCGTCACAAACCCCGCAAAATCACTGCACAGCAGCAAAACAACCCCCGCGACATCATCAGGAACGCCCTGCCGCTGCAAGGCATTGTGCGAGGCGCTTCCCTGCTTCTCCGACGGCGCGGGCGCGTTCTTTTGGAACAACGTATCTGTGCCGCCGGGAGAAACTACATTCGCCCGGATGCCGTCCGGCCCGACTTCCTGGGCCAAATCCGCGATAAACATATTCAGTGCCGCTTTCCCGGCACCGTAGAACGCCAGGCCCGGCAGCGGGTCATGCCCGGAGCCGCTGCCGATGGCGACGATGCTGCCGCCCCGGCGCATGAACGGGACCAGCCCGCGCGTCAGCAGGAACGCTGACCCCAAGTTCACGTCCAGCATCCGCCGCCACGCCGCCGGCTCAATTTCCGTCACCTTGCCGCCAAGTCCCATGCCGGCGTTCAAAATGAGCAGGTCCAGGCCGCCCGTGTATTCGGCTTTTGTTTGAGCAATCAGCGTGCTGATTTGATCTTCATTCCCAATGTCTGCCTGAAAGTTCGTGTGCGTTCCCAGGCCGAATGCCTGACGCTCGGCCAGCGACAGATTCGCTGTTTTCTCATCCCCGCGCCAGACCGCCAGCGTATTCGCCCCTGCTTCCGCAAGACGCCGGGAGATGGCGCGTCCAATGCCGCGCGTGCCGCCCGTGACAAGCGCGTTCCTGCCGGCAAAATCAATCGTGATCATGGGTTGTTCCTTAAAAGCATCTGCACGGCGTCTTCTGTCAGCGCCGCTGGCGCGGCCCCTAAATGCGTCGTCGCCAGCGCCCCACAGGCATTGGCGTAGCGCAAAGCATCGGCCAAAATCAGCCCCAAAGTGTTCAGCGTTTTGTTTAAGTCCGGCCCCTGACGCAGCAGAAACGCCAGCAGGCCCGCCGTGAACGAGTCCCCTGCTCCGGTTGCGTCTACCAGCTTCACCTGAAAGCCAGGCGCTTGGGCAAAGTCGCCCCCGCGAGTGTAGCCCCGGCAGCCGAGTGGCCCATCCGTCACGACAACGAGGCGCGGGCGCTCATAGTCTTGAAGCAAAGCATTAATGGCAGCCGCCTCATCGGGTGCCTCTGGATACATAAATGCCACTTCTTCTGCGCTGATTTTCACAATGTCGGCGCTTGTGAAGCCAAGTAAAGCGCCTTCGCGCATAACATCGTCACTGGGCCACAGCCGGGGACGAAGATTGGGATCGTAGGAACAAATCGCGCCGCCGCCGCGTGCCAGCCGCGCTGCGTCCAGGGTCGCGCTCCGGCTCGGTTCGGCGATCAGCGAAATGCTGCCGTAGTGGAAAACGCGCGTGGACGAAAGCCACTCTGCTTCCAGCTCGTCAGTCCGCAGGGCGAGATCATGGGCCGGGTCAAAGTAAAACAAAAAGTCGCGGCTGCCGTCGGGCATGACCGACACGAACGCCAGCCCCGTTCGGGCCGCCTTGTCGGAAACGACATGGCTCATGTCCACGCCGAGGCGGCTGAACGTCTGCTTGATGCTCTCGCCGAACGGGTCATCGCCGACTTTGGAAACAAACGCCGCGTTCAGCCCCAATGCCGCCGCCGCCGCCGCGAGATTGAGTGGTGCGCCCGCCGGAACTTTGGCAAATCCGGGGGCGTCGGCAAGCGAAACGCCGGAAAGCGTCGCCGGCAGGTCAATCAAGGCTTCGCCAAGTGTGATGATGTCAAGGGGCATGGAGTTATGAATGGCCCCCTCCCCGTCGGAACGGGAGAGGGGAGCAAGAAAAAGAACGGGAACAGGTAAAGCTCGCTTCCTTACTTCTTCCTCATCTGGCTCCCCGCTCTCGTTCCGACGGGGGAGGGAGCCACTTTCTACTTGTTGAACGTCGTCAGGAACTCCTCGTAGAGCGCGGGCGATACCAGCTTCCACTGCTTCACGGCGTCCTGAATTGGAACCGCGACAATGCTCGTTCCCTGCTGGGCCACCATGACGCCGAACTGGCCTTCATGCACTAAATCCGCCGCTTTGATGCCGACGCGGGTTCCGAGAATGCGGTCAAACAAGGTCGGCGCACCGCCGCGCACAACATGGCCCAGCACAACGTCGCGGGTTGGAATGCCGGTGCGCTTCTCAATTTCTTTAGCAATCGCCGGCCCGATGCCGACTTCGCCGAGCTGATGATGGCCGAACGCATCTAAAGCCGCGTCTTCGGCCTTCTGCGCTCCGGCGATCTCGACGCCTTCGCTGACCGCGACGATGCCCCACGTCTTGCCGCGCTTGTAGTTCGCCTGCAAATGAGCGCACAGAGCTTCCATGTCTAATGGAACCTCCGGGATGGCGATGTAGTCCACGCCGCCGCCGACGCCCGCCCACAGCGCAGTCCAGCCGGCATGGCGGCCCATGATCTCCACCACAATCACCCGGTCATGGGACTTGGCCGTATCCCGCAGCCGGTCAATCGCCTCCAAAGCCACCGACGCCGCCGAGTCGAACCCAAACGTGTAATCCGTCAAATCTAGGTCGTTGTCCATCGTTTTCGGCACGCCGACCGTTTTGACGCCGTACTGCGTGAACAGCTTGGAGGCGACGCCAAGCGTGTCTTCCCCGCCGAGCGCGATCAGCGCATCCAAGTCAAATTTTTTGATGTTGGCAAGGACGCCTTCCAGCTGGTCTTCCTTGCCTTTGGCGAACGGGTTTGTGCGTGATGACCGCAAAATTGTCCCGCCTTCGCTGATAATCCCCTCGACACGCTCCAGCGTCAGCGGCTCCGTATTGCC
Organism: uncultured Armatimonadales bacterium; assembly: GCA_964249345.1. GTDB lineage: Bacteria > Armatimonadota > Armatimonadia > Armatimonadales > Capsulimonadaceae > JANXMY01. The sequence goes on from CAXUBO010000021.1 coordinate 27,834, forward strand.
TTCTACCAGGCCCTTCCAGCCCTGCGTGAAGCCGATCACTTCGTCGCCGTAATCCAAGAGGCGCATCACCGCGCCCCGAATCGCCGGGTTCAATCCGGGACAGTCACCGCCCCCGGTCAGCATACCGATCTTCATGGTATGAGTATTCTCCTTCATAAAACTAAGTCTCGTAAAATCGAGTGCCGCTTTTGTTTGTCAGCCAGCCTATTATACCTGCGGCAGCTTCTAAGCAAAGCCGTTAAACTCAAGATGCTCTATTTGATGTGTGGCAGGATCATAAGCCGCATGGAAGAAACCAAAGCCTCCATCGAAAACAAGTATGGCTCGGTTATGCCAACTGCCGCCCGTCTTGCGGCTGCTTGGCACCGTGACGAAGTTGGATGCACCGGACGCGGAGAGGCCGTTAATCAAAATGAGTTTTTTGCCACCGCGCATCACCCCTACGTATTGCCGGAGGTAATCTGATAAGGTGAAGACTTGCGGACGGCTATAATCTTTAGGCGAAGTGGCAAACTTTGGATAAGCCGCCAAAGCCGCTTCTGCCCCAGCTACATCCGCCGCCATCGGGGTCCAGCCGGTTTCTTTGACCCGGTGATGCCGATCCTGTTTACCAAAAAGGCTGTCCGCGTTGAAGTAAAATTTGAACAAAGCAACAGCTTCTTCCGGCGGCAGCACCGTCGTCATCACGGTGTCCGAGGCGGCATTGTGAGCGGCAGCGGGAGCGGCTGTTTCACTTTGTGCATTTAAGGAAGTGGCTGAAAGCAGCAGAGCGGAGACTAAAAGTAAACAAACAATTTTGAGGTTCAGTTTCATTCTTGGACCCTTCTTCCTGTTTGGGCACATGGCCCGAACTGCTTTCTGACTACATGATTAGACCTAGATTTTCGGGACGACGAGGCCGTAGTTGCCGTCGCGGCGGCGGTAGACCACCTGGGTCATGTGCGTGTCCATGTCTAAATAGACGTACCAGTCGTGGTCGGTCAGCTCCAGCATCTGGACGGCGTCGTCAATGCCCATCGGCTTCATGGTGACGGCCTTGGTGCGGACAATGCGCGGGCTGTCGTCTACATCATCCTCGGTGGTCGCGGGCAGGATGCCGTCCATGCCGGAGCCGTTGTCGGTCAGGACGTTCCGCAGGCTCTGCTGATGATTTCTTAAATGCGTGTGCTTGGCCTTGAACTTTCGCAGCCGCTGTTCCAGCTTGTCCACCACGCGGTCAAGCGAGACGTACATGTCGCTCGTGCGCTCCTCGCCCCGCAGGGTCAGGCCGTCGCCCTGCAAAGTGACTTCGACCCGGTGCAGGCCGCCTTCCACGCTTTCCACGACAATGACTTCCCGGATGTTCTGGATGAAAGTTTCCAGTTTTTGCAGGCGTTTCTGGGCGTGTTCCCGCAGCCCTTCGGTCACTTGAAGATGCTTGCCTTTCACAGTAACGGCAATTGACATAGTATTTCCCCTTTCGATAGATGGCATCCGCGAACAACCATCGCTGCGGCGCACCACGGTTGCAATGATAGCAAGACGCAAAATTGTAGAACGCCAAATCAAACGCAAACCGTTAAAAGCGCGACGGCGTGAGCGGCGATGCCTTCACCGCGTCCGAGAGAGCCAAGTCCCTCATTCGTAGTTGCTTTTATACCCACTTGTGAGGGCTCAACATGCAGAACAGCGGCAATCGCGGCTTGCATCTGGGCGATGTACGGGGCGATTTTAGGGGCTTCGGCGATCAATGTCATGTCGGCGTTGCCGACAGCGTAGTTTGCGTCGTGCAGACGGCGGACGACTTCGCGCAGGAGTTCCAGGCTGGGAATGCCTTTGTAGGCGGCGTCCGAGTTGGGAAATAGGTGGCCGATGTCCGGCAGCCCCGCCGCGCCGAGCAAGGCGTCGCAGAGGGCATGGAGCAGAACGTCGGCGTCGGAATGGCCGTCCAATCCGCGCGGGCTTGCGATTTCAATGCCGCCGAGAAAGAGCTTGCGGCCTTCAATAAGGGGATGGATGTCGTAGCCAAAACCGATGCGGGTTTTCATGGGCGGAGCCGGATAGCGGGACTGCCAGATGGCCTCAGCCAGCGGCAGGTCCTCAGGGCTTGTGATTTTGAGATTGCTGGGGTCGCCTAAGACAAGATGCACGGGTTCTTCGCTGAACTGCTCGACTAAAGCGGCCTCATCAGTTCCCGTCCAGCCCATGCTTCGGGCGGCGCTGTAAGCCCCAAACAGCGCAGACAAGCGGAACGCCTGGGGGGTCTGCATGGCCCACAAACCATCGCGGTCCACGGTACGCTGGACGGTGAAGTTTTCGTCGGCAGACTTCAGCGTGTCCGTGACAGGCAGCGCGGCAACGGCATTGCCGAACTCCTTTGCACCCGCGATGCATCGGTCAATGACGGCGGCAGTGACAAGGGGACGCGCGGCGTCGTGAACTAAGATCAGATCGTCAGGATCGCCGCCGAGCGTGAACAGGCCGATGGCAACCGACTCTTGGCGCGTCTGCCCCCCTGCGACCACCGCCAGCACTTTGTCCAAACCCGCTGAAGTTTCGCGGCAGCGGCTGACTTCGGATGGCCCGGCGATAACGACGATGCCGTCAATCCGAGGGTGCGACGCAAAGGCTTCTACGGTTCGGGCTAAAACGGGCTTGCCGCCAAGAAGCGCAAAGACTTTGTTGCCCGGCGCATTTCCTGGTACGTTGAAGCGGGCAGCGCGTCCGGCTGCGGGAATCAGGACATAGACCGGCATGGGCTGTCCTCAGCGGCGGCCGGATGAGCGCCGGTCCTGGGGCGGACCGCCGCGCGGATAAACGCGCAAGCCGCCGTCCTCTCCCTCATTGTCTTCCTCGCTCCCGCGAATGTTTGCGAAGATCATCTTGCCGGCAACCGTTTGCAGCACGCTGCTGGTGACGACGGGCAGTGTCTCGCCGATGCGCCGCCGCGCCCCTTCCACAACAATCATGGTGCCGTCTTCTAAATAGGCGACGCCCTGGTTCTGCTCTTTGCCTTCTTTGATGATCGTCACGACCATCTCCTCGCCCGGCAGGACAATCGGCTTGACGGCATTCGCCAGCTCGTTGATGTTCAGCACGGGAACGCCCTGAAGCTCGGCAACTTTGTTTAGGTTATAGTCGTTGGTGACGATCTTGCCGTTCAGCTTCTTTGCCAGCTTGACGAGCTTCGCATCCACTTCATCCCGATCATTTGGGTCCGTGTTGTCGTAGGTGCGGACTTTCATGTCAAGCTCTGTCCGCATTTGGTTCAGAATGTCTAGGCCGCGCCGTCCGCGAGCGCGTTTGAGGCCGTCGGCGGAGTCGGCGATATGCTGAAGCTCGTCCAGAACAAAGCCCGGCACATAAATTTGGCCTTCGATAAATCCTGTGCGGCAGATATCGGCCACACGGCCGTCAATGATGACGTTTGTGTCTAAAATCTTGCACTGCTCCGGCGGGGTTTCCTTGCCTTCCACGGGCGGCACAGTCGAGCCGGGCAGAAAAATCCGCAGCTCGTCCTTCATGCTCCAAGTCGCCACAATGCCAAGATAGACCAAAACGCCGCCGACCACAATGGTAATCCACGTTCCCATGAGCGGAAACGCCGAGCGGAGCATGATAGTCAAAAGCAGGCCGATGACGACCCCGGAAAAAGTTGCGACTTTCTCATTTGGCTTCATTTCCCGCAGCCGGTCTCCCGCCTGCACGAGCTTTTGGAACGCCGGAGACGAAACCAAACGCGCTACCAGCATTCCCAATAGGGTAAATGCCGCCAATGCCGTTGTGCGCCCGCTGCCGCTTTCCAAGCTTTCCCGTGAGGCTGTCAAAAACGGATTGGTGCTGTAAGGGCTGCTGACCGATGCGACAATGAGCAGCCCGGCTTGGTAGCCCAGGATGGCTCCCAAAATGAGCAGCGCGAAAACAAACAGCCCGCGCCAAATTCTCAGCACGGTATAATTTTCATTCTTTTCGATTGCCAAAACCTTCTCTTTTCGCCTCGAAACCCAGCCCAAAGCACGTCAGCGGCCGCGCCCAAAGCACGTCAGCGGCCGCGCCGAACACGCAGGCGCGTTTCCGCGTGCGCCGCCGCGCGGCGTGCTTCCGCCTGCTGGCTGGAGCCCGCTTCCGCCTCAGTCAGCATTTGCTGGGCAGCGGCAAGGTCCGCTTCCGCGCGGGTGACATCAATTTCATCTGCCCGCTCCGCACTGTCCGCGAGAATGGTAGTATGCCCACCGTTCGGGGCGACTTCCAAAAACCCGCCGGAAATCACAAGATGCGAAAGCGTGCGGCCATCCGCAAGCGTCGCCTGAATTTCGCCCGGCACCAGCTCGCTCATCAGCGGCGCGTGGTTTGCGAGAATGCCAAGCTGGCCCTCGGAACCCGGCGCGATGGTCTGCGTGACTTCTTCACTGAGCATGATGCGCTCCGGCGTGACGACATCTAAAGTATACGTTGCTGCCATAGTTTATGTTTCACAGTGCCTGAAATGAGCGCAAGGCAGAGGAGCGAGGGAATGAACTCCTCTCGCTGAATAATGTCCTTCGGACGGCAGATCAATAAATATGAGGTTTCTTCTCTTGCGTCCGAAGGACATTATTCAGCGAGAGGAGTTCATTCCCTCGCTCCTCTGCCTTGCGCTCCTCTGCCTTGCGCTCCTCTGCCTTGCGCTCCTCTGCCTTGCGCTCTTCCCTACCCGCCCATCGCTTTCGCTTTTTCGACAGCCTGCTCAATCGCGCCGCAGTTCAAAAACGCCTGCTCCGGCAGGTCGTCATGCTCGCCGTCCAAGATGGACTTGAACGAGCGGACAGTCTCTTCGCGGCGCACATACTGGCCCGGCAAGCCCGTGAACTGCTCGGCGACCGAGAACGGCTGGCCTAAAAAGTTGCGGATTTTGCGGGCGCGGGCGACGGTTAATTTGTCTTCGTCGGACAGCTCGTCAATGCCGAGAATGGCGATGATGTCCTGCAATTCCTTATACTTTTGCAAAATGTTCTGAACGCCCCGCGCCACATCGTAATGCTCCTGACCGACTATATTTGGGTCCAAAATGCGGGACGTTGACACAAGCGGGTCCACGGCGGGGAAGATGCCGATGGCGGCAAGTGACCGCTCCAGATAGGTTGTGGCGTCAAGGAACGCAAACGTCGTCGCCGGAGCCGGGTCGGTCGGGTCATCGGCAGGGACATAGACCGCCTGAACCGATGTAACTGAGCCGTTTTTGGTGGAAGTGATGCGCTCCTGCAAGGCACCCATCTCGGACGCCAGCGTCGGCTGGTAGCCGACGGCGCTTGGCATACGTCCTAAAAGCGCAGACACTTCGGAGCCGGCCTGGACAAACCGAAAAATGTTGTCAATAAACAGAAGAACGTCCTGCCCCTGCTCGTCCCGGAAATACTCGGCCATTGTCAGTCCCGACAGCGCGACCCGAAGGCGTGCGCCCGGAGGCTCATTCATCTGACCGAACACCATGGCCGTCTTATCAATCACATGAGCCGTCTTGCCTTCGGCGTCTTTGAATTCGGTTTCGCTCATCTCCAGCCAGAGGTCATTGCCTTCGCGGGTGCGCTCGCCGACGCCCGCAAACACGGACACGCCGCCGAACTCAACGGCGATGTTTCGGATCAGCTCCTGGATCGTGACCGTCTTGCCGACGCCCGCGCCGCCGAACAGACCGATCTTGCCGCCCTTCGGATAGGGGCAAAGCAGGTCAATGACTTTGATTCCCGTTTCCAGAATCTCAATATTCGCCGACTGGTCTTCCAGGGTTGGGGCCGGACGATGGATCGGGTAGCGCTCGGCGGCGTTGACCGGCCCGCGCTCGTCAATCGGGCTGCCCAGCAGGTTAAAGACGCGGCCCAGCGTCGCGTTGCCGACCGGCACGGTAATGGAGCCGCCGGTGTCGTTGACATCCATGCCGCGCATGAGGCCGTCGGTAGAGGACATCGCGATGCAGCGCACGACATCGTTGCCGAGGTGCTGCGAGACTTCCACCGTCAGATTGGAGTCATGCGCCGGGTCTGCAATTGTCAGCGCATTTAAGATATTCGGCAGTTCACCGGGCGCAAACTGCGCGTCTACAACCGGCCCCTGAACTTGTACAATTTTACCGACAGCCATAGTTTATCTTTGTTCTCCTTTGAAGAGGCTTTCACCTTCTGTTTATCCCTGGTTAATCTGTGAAAAAGTGCGCTCAGTGATGTTGAGTATAGCCGATACGCAGGTTGGTGTCAATTCTCTGTCTGCTCTAATTATCGTCAGGGATGACTACCATTAGGGGATGACTGCAATGCGGAAGCCCTGCGCCTGAGAGGGGATTTCGTTGTTGGCAACTGACTTCGCGGCGCAGCGGCAATCTTCGGCAGACATCATCCAGGCCCCGCCGCGCAAAGCCGTCCGGTAGCTCATCACTTCGCCTTGCGGGTCCGTGGCATTCATGGCGGCGTAATTGTAAACCTCGTCCTGGCACATTTCCCCAACATTGCCCAGCATGTCATAAAGGCCGAAAGCGTTTGGCTGCTTCTGCCCGACTTCATGCAAATGCTCGCCGGAGTTATCTTGGAACCACCCCGCCTTCGCCAAATCCGCCACGCTGTCGCCGGTGTAGTAGCGCGTCGTGGTTCCCGCCCGGCAGGCGTACTCCCACTGGGCTTCTGTCGGCAAAGCAGCGTGCAGGCCCGTCAAGTGTGACAGCTTCTCGCAGAACGTCCGGGCCTCCGTCAGCGGAAGCCCATCCACCGGGTAGTTGCCGCCGTGATAGTTGCTGGGTTCTACCTTGCCCATGACAGCCTGGTACTGCGCCTGCGTTACCTCGTACTTGCCCAGGTAGAACGCATGGGAGATGTGGATGCGCCGCAGAGGGCTTTCGCCCGGTTCATGGCCCGCTTCCTGCGGGGGCGACCCAATCTCGAAACTGCCCGCCGGGATGCGGAGAAGGTCAAAGCGAGCTGCTCCAACGTGGAACTCCACTTGCGGCGTGTGGGCGGCAACCGATTGTGCTGCGTTCATCAGTGTTCCTCCAGGGCGAACCGCCTTGCGCCCATGTAACTGGTTTTGAGGCCGGCTCTGCGCCGGCAGCAGCGCGGCGGTCGCCAGCGCGGCGAATAAGACCCAGGCGGCCCGCAGGCGCGGGCTGTAAATGAGGCAGTTCCAGTGTTTCATGGATGAGCGGCCTTATACGCCGCCGCAAAATTCGCGTCCCAGAAGTTTTGGTAGTTGGCTTTGTGAAAGGCAGCCAGGTAGTTGTTATAGTAGTCATCAAAGTTTTTGGCTTTGCTGAAAGCATCCAAAGTGGTTTTCCAGCCGGGAGGTGCGCCCCACTGGCTTCCGCAGGCTTGAGCTGCCTTGTTGGCGTTGGCAACAGCCTCGTATTCGATGGCTTCATTGGCTCGCGTATATTGCTCGCGGCTGAGCTTGCCGGCGGCGGCATCGGCGGAAGCCTGAGCGAAGCGGGCTTTGTTTGACAAGTTAGTCAGCTCAACGATGCCGGTGGTCGCGGTCTCTGCACGCGAGCGGCCGGGGTCCATCGTGATGACGCCGGCACTTGTATCCGTGCTGCCTCCTGTTCCAATGACGGAATGCCCCGATTGAAAAACCGGGTCTTTCCCGCCGTTGGCGGCTTTCGCTTTGGCATAAACGCCCGTCCCGCCGTCACAGGCCAAGTCTTTCTTGAGCTGGGCGATGTCCGCCGGGGG
>CAXUBO010000022.1:0-25431 GCA_964249345.1 uncultured Armatimonadales bacterium
ATCGCCGAACCCTGCATCGGGGTCAAAGATAAATCCTGCGTCGCGGTCTGCCCCGTGGACTGCATCCATGAAGCGGGCGACCAGCTTTACATTGACCCAAACGAGTGTATTGACTGCGGCCTGTGCGAGCCGGAGTGCCCGGTAGACGCGATCTTTATGGAAGATGAAGTCCCCGACCAGTGGAAAAGCTTCATTCAGATCAATGCCGATCTTTCTAAAAAGTAGGCCAAACACGCAAAGCGCATGGGCGGGCTGACAAGTCCGCCCATGCGCTTTTTTGGCGCTGGGGATTTCAAGAAAACACCCATGTCTACGCTTGATCTTGGATTTATCCGGCTGCCGAGCGGGCTGCGGCTGCGGTATCGGTGCGCCGGGGACGAAGGGCCGACGGCGCTGCTGCTGCATGGCTGGCCCCAGACGGGCTATGCCTGGCGGTGGGTGCTGCCGACACTGGCGGCGTCCGGGTATGTTGTGGTCGCGCCGGATGGGCGCGGCTGCGGGGACTCGGACAAGCCCATCGGCGGCTACGAGGCCGCCACGCGCATGGAAGACGCGCGGGCGCTTTTAGAGGCACTTAGCCTTAGGGAAGGCCCGGTGTTTGTGGTCGGCCACGGCGAAGCGGGCGCGGAAACGGCCTCGGCCTTTGCGGCAGTCCATCCCGGTGAAGTCGCGGCGCTGGCCCTGCTGTCTGCGGGGCCGGGCTTCTTGCCCGCGCAAGCCGGCTGGATGGGCGAGTTCCACCAAACGCCGGATTTGCCGGAGCTTCTGATTGCCCCCCAGATTGAAGCGTACCTGCGGCACTTTTTCCGAGCCTGGGCCCATGACCCCGACATGCTTTCCGAGGCCGACTTAGGCGTTTATGTGCAGGCGCTGGAAAAGCCGGGCGCACTGCGGGCAAGCCTCGCCCCGTTCCGGGTTCCGTCCCTGGCGCTGCCGGCGCACAGCGTTCCGACCCTGCTGCTGCTCGGCGAAAGCGATCCGCGCCTAGATTTGTCCCGCCTGCCGGTAGATCGCGCTGGTCTGCGGGTGCAGACAATCCCGCGCGGCGGCTACTGGCTCCCGGAAGAGCGGCCTGACCCGGTCGCGGCGGCCCTGCTGACGTTCTTTCGGGCGCAGGAAATTGACAGCGCAGGGCGCGGAAGCGAGGGAATAAATTCCTCTCGCTGAGTAACCGTCCTTCGGACGAAGAAAGCCAAGCGCATACGGTCTGTTCCTTCATCCGAAGGATGCTATTTAGCGAGAGGAATTTATTCCCTCGCTTCCGCGCCTTGCTTCCGTGCCTTGCTTTAGATCGACAACTCACTATGTACCTAGAAATCGCCCAAAAACTGCGGGACTGCCGGGAAAACGTGCCGGTCTGGACACGGGAAACGCTGGCGGCCTTCTTTGGGGTCGGCGTCGGCGCGTTCTCGCAGGATGGCCCCGTTCTCACCTACCATCAGTCCGGCAGCCATGCGGCGGTCTCGTATGTGCTGAAAGGGACGATTTTCCTGGCGGACACACGCCAGATCGTGCGCGGCTACCCGCGTATCCTGCCGGTCTCCGATTACACGACGGAACGCTTTGCCGCGACGCAGGAGCGGACACTGTTTAAGACCCTGCGCGACGGCGAAGTGATTATGGAAAAGAAAGAAGACGGCGTCAATATCAGGCTGTACAAGCACGGCGACAAGGGGAAGAATTACTTGCTCGCCACGCGCGACGTGTACAACGGCAGCAACCCGCTCGTTTCGGCGGGCATTGAGAACGTCCGGGGACTGGGGATAGACTACGGCTCGTCCGCCAGAAAGCTGGTTGACAAACTGTACCCGCAGGCGTATAAGCTGGCCGATCTCGGCTACGTTCCGTGCTTTGAGATGACCCTGCCTGAGATTGAGACCGTCATCCCCGCCGACCAGCCCGACATGATTTTGATTGACGTCCTTGACCCCGATTACGTTTTTGTGGATCGTTTAGAAAAAGAGCGCATCGCCGAAGATTACCGCCTGAAGCTAGTCGATCTGCATGGGCGGCTTTCAGGCGGCAGCGAAGCCGGGGATATCTACAAGCGCCTGCGGTCTTTGGAGCATCTGGCGGCGCGGGACGGCATGGAAGGATTTGTCGTTAAAGGCCGCTTTGAGGGTTCCGACCAGCTCTTTCTGAAAGTCAAGCCTGCCGTAGTCCGCGATGCCCACCGCTTGTTCAGCCTGCCCGACCTCCAGGCTGTTTGGGCCGCCGTTGTCGAAGACTTCGGGGAAGACGCGCTCGCCGACCCGGAGCTTGCCGAAGAAGCCATGCTGGACTACTTAGGCTCGCATGGCCGCAACCCCCGCTGGCAAGTGCAAGACTTTCTGGCAGGCATTTATGCTGAAAAGTCGGCTTGAGCGGCAGCCCAAAGAGCAGGAAAGTAGGTTGCTGTTTTTGCAAGTATTCCATGCTCCCTATCCGGCAGAGGTTCTAACCGGAAAACATCCGACTGCCAAATTGCGTTTGCTGCCTTTGGATAATATTTTAGCTGTCCTCCCGACTCGCCGTACCATTCAAATACTCTGCCGCCGTCTGCATCGTCGCCATTAAGATGCCTTGCTGTTGTTTCGCTGGCTTCGCCTTTCTTGGGTGGAAAGTACCATCTCAATCCACTTAGTTCCGGGAGCGTCAAAGAAAATTGGTGAAGCTGATACTGTCCTTGATCTTCCCAAGAAAGGACAAGATACGAGCTTTTGGTCAAATTAAGGGCGCTGCGGCGGTCTGACGCAGCTACCTGATGCCAGTGCCGAACTAAGCTGACTACTGTTTCGCCAACTTCATTCGGCTTGTTCTTGTAATTGGCGGCTGTAATGTTCTTTAGGGCCAATTGATCCCAGAACTGCCCGGAAGAATTGGATAACTCAATTGTCACACGGCCATCGCGGCTGATGCGCTTTAACTCTTTTCGCATCTTACACGAAAGTCCATATCTGACGCTTGGCTGATTTTCGTCCGTCAGCAGCACATCGAAAACTGCTTTGTTCTCCGGTCCGATCCCGCCGAATGTAAGCGCGACAGATCGCTCAAAATCCCGCCATCCCGGAAGTGTTTTGCCGCCGCTGACTGAAAGCATTCCGGTCCCGTCTTGGTAGGAACTTAGAATAAGACGCAGTTTCTCGACTTCCTGCGCGGTCGGAATTCTGTCGGCAAACACAGTCAAATTGTTGTTTTTTCCTGTGCCGGAACTTCCGGCAAGCTCACTTCATCTTTGAGTAATTGATCGGTACTCACGCCAAAGAAGCGTGACACATTCACAGCAAACTCCACTGTAGGTGTTTTCTTGCCTGCCTCAAGTTCGCTGATATACCCATGTGCGGTGTAACCAAGAGCTGTCGCTAGTTCTTTCAAGGTCAAATGGCGCTGACAGCGCAGCCTTCGAAGCTTTTGCCCAAACTTTGTGATGGTAGGAGGTGAACCGCTTGACATATTAAAGGTCATGTGATACAATGTCTCTATTAGAGACATTAAGCAAAGAGAAAAGTTGATGACTGCAATTTTAGATGACAGTAAGCATAAACCAATCAACAGCCCCTTCAAGTGGGTCGGCGGTAAATCACGCCTGCGGAAGCATGTCATCGAGCTTTTGCCTGAGCATACCTGCTACTTGGAATTGTTCGCGGGCGCGGCTTGGGTACTTTTTGGGAAACCTTCAAGCAGTGTCGAAATCATCAATGACATTGATCAAGACTTGGTGACGTTCTTCCGTGTCGTTCGCGAGAAGCCCGAAGAACTCATTGCCTCATTCGAGTGGGAACTGGTATCGCGCACCGAGTTTGAGCGGCTTGCCACTCTTGATGCTTCTCAGCTTACCGATGTTCAGCGGGCGCACCGTTTTTACTACTTAATCATGGCGGGGTGGGGCGGCGAGTTGAACTATCCGCGCTTCCAAACCAGCATTACGGACGGCGGGCATGGCAACCGCCTCATTGGGGCATTGACAACACTACGTCAGCGTTTGGAGCCTGTGCATGAGCGGTTGAAGACAGTCATCATTGAGAACTTAGATTGGCAAAGTTGTTTTGAACGCTATGACCGACCCGGCACTGTGATGTATGTAGACCCGCCTTATCCCGGTAACAAATGTAACTACGCACATAATATGCGCGGCTGGCCTGAGCATCATCTTTTAGCAGAACGCTTGAAGAGTGCAAAGTGCCGCTGGATGCTTTCCTCTTATGACATCCCGGAGATGCACACACTTTTTTCTGACTACTTTATTTTGGCAGTGCAATCTTCTTCAGGAATGAGTACGGAAAAGAACGGCATTACGCGAACTGTCAACCGAGAAGTTTTAATCACTAATTACGAGCCGCCAAAGTCTCTGCTGCGGCAAGCCCTGCCTGCACCGGCGCAGCCCACACTAGAACTGGAAGCAGGCGCGTCTTACACTGCTTCTCGCAATACTTCCACAAACCTCGTGCTGCTCAGTTCGCCATCCGCGCCTCTCCCTCCTGCACGTTTGCTCAAGTGAACTATGGAACTTTCCTGCTCATTTGTTTGTCTTTAAAGATATGAAGAACTTAAATCTAAGCGCGAGCCGGGTTCCGGCGTTCTGGCGGCCTGTGCTGATGGCGGGGCTGGTGCTGGGGGTATGGGCGGCGCTGCTGGCGGTGACGGGGCCGAAGGCAGCGGGGTCGGCGGCAAACGAAACCAAGCCGACCGAGGCGATCCTGCCGATGACCGCGCCGGCAGGCCGGGAAGTGGCGACCTTTGCGGGCGGCTGTTTTTGGGCCATGCAGGCGGAGTTCAGCCGCTTGAAGGGCGTGACCAAGATTGACGCCGGGTACGCCGGGGGCCATACGCCAAGCCCGACGTATGAAGCGGTCTGCTCGGACACGACCGGCTATGCGGAAGCCGTGCAGGTGGTGTTTGACCCGAAAGTCGTCTCGTACCACGATCTCATGCTGATTTTCCTGCGAGCGCACAACCCGACAACGGTGGATCGCCAAGGCAACGACTACGGCAATTCGTACCGCTCGGCGATTTTCTACCATTCCAAGCAGCAGAAAGCCGAAGCACAGGAAGCGATTGCCGAAACGGAAAAAGCGCACGTTTATTCGGAGCCAATCGTAACGCAGGTAGTCCCGTACACGGGCTTCCATGAAGCGGAAGCGTATCACCAAAACTACTTTGCGCTCAACCCTGACCAGCCCTACTGCGCGGCGACCGTTGCGCCGGAAGTGGCCCGGTTTGAGGGATTGAACAAAGGACGGCTGAAGTAGGAGCCAGCCCGCCCCCAATAATGGGGGAGCATGATTAGGATAAAGCGAAGGCTTCGTCCAAACTCTGGCTCCCCCATTATTGGGGGCGGGGGGCTTTACTTCATTTTCCCCGCTGCGTCCAGTTCATCGTCGGCAGTGACCGGCGGGCGTTCTTTGATGGGAATGCGGTCCGGCATCGGCTCGGTGTCGGCGTCCGGGTCGGTGGAAACGGCGTGGGCGAACGGCTCCGAGTCGGCGGCCAGCTTGCCTTTGGCGTCGTCTCTGCCTGCGTCCGCGTCATCGTCGTAATCATCCAGCTCTTCGCCGTCGGCGAGAGGACGCGGAATCAAGTTAAGCACCCGGTCCGGGATACTCTCCACCTGAAACCCGCCCGCACCGAAATCCTGCGGCAGATGGGTTCCAAAGCCCCGCGCGATTCCCGACACGGTTCCGCTCTGGTCTGTGGACAAGATGCCGTCTTCATCGGCGGCGGAATACAGGTCCGCGTCGTCCATGCCGTCGTTTGGAGCCGGGTCCGTTTGGAGCATTTCCGCCTCAAAATCCATTTCGCCGCCGTCCACGTCGTTCGGAGACTTCTCCGGCGGCGTCAGGAACACGGCGTCCCCGGCGTGCTTTTCGACAATGTCTCCAAGACTGCCGATTTGGTTGGTATCTTCATCAAACAACTCGTGATGAATTTTGTCATGCTTGTCCAAGCGCTCTTCTGCCATAAGTTTGATCCTGCTTTCGGGAGTTAAGCGAAGTTTACCCGGAGCGCGTTTCCAAACAAACTTGGTTGACAAACCCGGTGGTTTCGGCTAGAATACAGCCATGAAACTGGCTGTCATTACTGATGAGATTGATGCGGATTTAGGCCACGCGCTGGATGTCATGGCCGAGTACGGCGTCCCCGGCGCGGAGCTGCGGCAGCTTTGGGACAAAAACGTCAGCGAAGCGCCCCTGGAATACTGGCAGCGGGCGCGTCGCGAGCTGGACGCGCGGGGCATGACCGTCGCCGGCATCGCGTCTCCGTTCTACAAGTGCGGCCTGCCGGGTGCAGAGCCGGACGGCCCCGCCGGGCCGCTCCACGGCGCATCGGCACGGGGCTTGGGCGACCAGATCACGCTTTTGGAGCGGTGCATTGAAGCCGCGCAGTTTTTTGACACGACGCTGATCCGCACGTTTTCGTTCTGGCGCCACGGCTCTTTGACCCCGGAGCAGGAAGAAGCCATTGTGGATGCCTACGCCGAGCCGGCGGAAATGGCCCGGCGGGCCGGGGTCGTTTTGGGCATTGAGAATGAACACGCCTGCTGCCTGGGAACCGGGGCGCAGACGGCCCGCGTATTGGAAGAAATCGCCTCGCCGTCCGTGCGGGCGCTCTGGGACCCCGGCAACGCGCTGATGGCGGGCGAGCTGCCGTACCCGGACGGCTACGCGGCTGTTAAAGACTTTGTCGTTCATGTCCACATCAAAGACGCCCGGATTGCTGCCGGCGCACCGGCCCCGGAATGGGCGGTCGTCGGCACGGGCGCGATTGATTTTGCCGGGCAGCTTGCGGCCCTAAAGCGGGACGGCTACGCCGGCTGGCTTTCGCTGGAAACGCATCTCGGCCTGCCCACCAAAGAAGCGGCGTCGCGGGCGAGCCTGGAAGGCTTAAAGCGGCTGCTGGCGGGGATAGCGTAGTTAAAGAAACCGGCACTTCCAGTGCCGGTCTACCATTGAGTGAAAGTCGCTCCGCGACTGAAGGCAGCGGTACAGCCAGTTCCTCAGCGCCGGAGGCACTTTCTGTGCTTCGCTAGACCGGCACTTCTAGTGCCGGTGTCAGAAACAGGAACTATTTACTTTATGTCATTGAACTCGTTTCGCACGGGACTGGGGAACATCACCAGTAATCCCATCGGAAAATGGATCGTATCCATCATCGCCGTCGTGCTGGTTTCCAGCCTTGTTTTCTCCGGCCTCGGCACGAATTTGGGCAACCTGAGCGGCACGCAGGCCGCCGCGCAAACCGGAAACGATGTTGTCGCGACCGTCAATGGCGACGCCATCACGCGCGAGGATTTCACGAATTCCCAAAACAGCCTGCAAACCTTTCTTGCACAGCGCGGCCGCATCCCCACAGCGGCGGAGCAGCCGCAGCTCAACGCGGCTGCGCTGGAGCAGCTTACCAATGTCAACCTGGAAATCCAGCAGGCGAAGAAAAGCCATGTGACAGTCAGCGATGCCGAAGTCGCCCAGCAGCGTACTCAGATTGCAGACCAGCTTGGCTTCCGCCAGAGCCTCGGACTGCCGGCCACGGCATCAATCGCCGACATTGACGCCGCACTGACAAAAGCCCAGAGCCAGACCCTGGAACAGCGTTACCCGGATGACCGCCTGCGCCAAATCATCCTGGTCGGCGATCCGCTGACCGGCTTGCCCGGCAAGCTTCAAACATCAATCCTCAATTCTACTGTCGTGACCGATGATGACGCCCGGCAGTTTTATACCAAGTACCACACGCGCCATATCCTCCTTGACAACAAGACGCGCTCCGATGCTCAGGCCAAAGCGCAGGCCGCCGAGATTATCGCCAAAGCCAAAGCGCCCGGCGCGGATTTCGCCGCGCTGGCAAAGCAGTATTCCGATGACCCCGGCACCAAAGCCAAAGGCGGCGATGACGGCTTTATTGATCAATCCACGCCTTATGTCCCGGAGTTCAAGCAGGCCGCGTTCAGCCTCAAGCCCGGCGAAGTGACCCCAGACCCGGTCGCGTCACCGCAGTTCGGCTACTTTGTGATCAAGCTCGACGCCGTCAAGTCCGACCTGCCCGCTGACTTTGAAAAAAACAAAGCCAAATACATTGACCAGATTCGGCAGCAAAAAGCGCAGGAGAAGTACCAGGCGCTTCTGGCAAGCCTCAAAGCCGGCGCGAAAATTGATGTCAAAGACCCGGCGCTGGCTGGGGACCAGGCGTTCGCGCAGGCCACCCAAGCCGGCAGCCCCTCCCAGGCCCAGCCGAAGTTCCAAGCGGCGCTGGCTTCTTACCAGGAGGCCCTGAAAGCTAATCCGCCCGCGCTGCAAAAAGCGACCGTAGAGGCCGCGCTTGGTCAGGTCTACGCAGCCTTGCGCCAGCCGGCTCAGGCGATTGCCGCCAATGAAGCGGCCCTTGCGGCGCGTCCCGATCCGGCGCTTGAGCTTGCGACCGGGCAGCTCTGCCTGCAAGCTAAGCAGAACGCGCAGGCGGTCGTGCATTTCCAGAAAGCCTCGCAGCTGGCTTGGAACGACCAAAGCACGCATATTCAGCTTTTGCAGGCGTTCCAGCAGGCCGGTCGGCCGGACCTTGCGGCCAAAGAAGGCGACTGGCTGAAGCAGTACGCGAAGGCGCACCCGGCCCCGCCCCCAAGCAGCGGAGTGCCGGGAATGCCCGGCGGTCTCCCCGGTCAGCCCGGTTCCGTCACCATGAACGGAGCGGCGCAGACTGCGGGTTCCGTGCATGTGGTCGTGCCGCCGGCCCGGAAGCCGAACCAGTGAGAATTAGAAACGAGTGACTGAAGTCGCTCGCTGAAAGGCACTCAGAAGTGCCGCCTGCCTTCCAGGTCTGCCAGTCCAGGGGACAGAATACAGGATAAGGCCGCAGCTCTCATGCTTGCTTTTTCTGTCCCCTGGACAGGTGATGTTTCTGAACACCTGCCAGCGAGTGACTTTAGTCGCTTGTCATTCAAGCATAAACTACGCGGGGATTAGCCCCTTAGAAGCCACTTTTCATGCCTCTTGACAACCCGACTGACGCCCTAGCCGAGACTTACCCGTCCGGCACTGTCCGCGCCCTGCTGGACACGGATTTCGTGACGCCTGCGACTCGCGCCGTGCTGAAGGCGCGTTTGGAGCCGCCGGCTCCAGACGCCGGGCCGCGCTTCTTTTCCGAACACGACTTCTACACCCTGACGGCGGCGCTGGACCGATTGTTTGCCGCGCCGGAGCATCCGTCCGCCCGCGATCTGGCGCTTGCGATTGACAAACGGCTGGCCGGCGGTAAAGGGGACGGCTGGCGTTACGACGCCCTGCCGCCGGATGCGGACGCCGCCCGTCTTGGGCTGCAAGGTCTGGACCAATCCGCGTTAGCCCGGCATGGCGCAGAATTTACGCTCCTAACACCGGACCAGCAGGACGCGGTCTTGACGGCGGTGCAGGCGGGCAAAGCACAAGGCGAAATTTGGCAGGCATTGCCGGGCGCAAACTACTTTGAAGACCTGCTGGCGGAAGCGACGGGGTACTACTACTGTCATCCGCTGGCCCAGGAAGAAATCGGCTATGCCGGCATGGCCGACGGCCAGGGCTGGTCACGAACCCGGATGGACGACTTGGAACCCTGGGAGCCGAAGCCGGGCCAAGCCGAGCCGCTGAGGCCGGAAGCGGTGGCGCTGACAATGGCGGCGGCTGCGCCGGTAACGGACTCGGTGCCGGAGCCGCCGCGTACCGGCAAGATGTACCCCCTCACCGACACTGTAGACGCCGTTATTATTGGCACCGGCGCGGGCGGTGCGCCTCTGCTGGCACGGCTGGCGGCGGCGGGCCTCAGCGTCGTGGCTTTAGATGCCGGCCACTTCTGGGACCCCGCCCGCGACTTTGCGACCGATGAGCGGGAACAAGAAAAGCTGTTCTGGAATGACGAGCGCCTGAGCGCAGGCGGCAACCCGCTGGCCTTCGGCGCGAACAACTCCGGCATTGGGGTCGGCGGGTCCACCCTGCACTACACAGCCTACACGCCCCGCGCCCACGGCGGCGACTTCCGGCTGCACTCGGAGTTTGGGGTCGGCGCAGATTGGCCGCTCGGCCTCGGTGACTTGGAGCCGTACTATACCGATCTGGAACAGTTTCTCGGCATTTCCGGTCCGTCGCCGTACCCGTGGGATGCCCATGACCAGCCGTACCCCCTGCCGCCGCTGCCGCTGAACGGCGCGGCGCAGCTTATGGAGTCGGCCTGCAAAACGCTCGGCGTCAAAACGTCGCCCGCACCGAACGCCGCGCTGTCCGCGCCGTACTTCCAGCCGGGCATCGGCTGGCGCAGGGCGTGTACGAACCGGGGCTTCTGCCAGGCCGGGTGCAGCGTCGGCGCGAAGGCCAGCATGGACGTGACGTTCATTCCGGCTGCACTGCAAAACGGGGCGGAAGTGCGCCCGGAATGCTTTGTGACCCGGATTGAGACCGACAAATCGGGTGCAGTGACCGGCGTTGTCTACACCCAGGATGGGCAAGAGCGGCGTCAGCCCTGCCGGAACGTCTTTTTGTGCGCCGGGGCAATCGAAAGTCCGCGTCTGCTGCTGCTGAACGGTCTTGCCAACAGCAGCGGCCAGGTCGGCAAGAACTTCATGGCCCATACGGCCGTTCAGCTATGGGGGCAGTTTGATGACGACATCCGCCCGTACAAGGGCATTCCCGGCTCTTTGATTTCCGAAGACACGCACCGGCCCCCAGACGCCGACTTTGCCGGCGGCTACTTAGTTCAAAGCATCGGGGTCATGCCCGTGACGTATGCCACTCAGCTTGCCCGCGCTGAAGGGATTTGGGGCGACAAGCTGCGGAAGCACATGCGCGGCTTCAACCATGTGGCGGGCATCAACATCTGCGGCGACTGCCTGCCCCATGACAGCAACTTTTTGGAGCTGTCTGCCGAGACCGACGCTCGCGGCGTCCCAAAGCCGCGCATCCACTTCACGGCGGGCGAGAATGAAAAGCGCATGACCGCGCACGGCGAGAAGCTCATGCGAGCAATTTGGGCGCAGGCAGGCGCGAAAGAAGTCTGGGCGTTGGAACGGTACGCCCACACGATCGGCACCTGCCGGATGGGGGATGACCCAGCCACGTCTGTTGTCAGCGCCGATGGCGCGGCGCATGATGTCCCCGGCCTGTTTATCGTTGACAACTCGGTTTTTCCCAGCGCCTTGAGCGTCAACCCGGCGCTGACCATCATGGCCTTGAGTCTGCGGACAGCGGACAAGTTTCTCGCTGCAAGCAAATAAAAAAGCCAAAGACAGTTCAGACACGCTCTGCTAAGACACGCTCTGCTAAGACACGCTCTGCTAAGACACGCTCTGCAAAAGCCACGGAAGCCAGCTTCCGTGGCTTTTCTTTGTCTTGGCATACAAGTGTCAAATAATAACAATTCACGGCTGCCGACGAAACATGGTAAAGAGCAAGAGGTCCACTGCCATAATGAATATCAGTGGCATTTTGAGTGCGCCTTTGCCGGCGGCACTCGTGTTAGAAAGACATTCATGGATAATTTTCCCCGCGCAAGCCAGGGGCAGGCGGACGAAGAAAGCCGTCTTGCGGCGCTGCGCTCGTACAGCATTCTGGACACGCTGCCGGAAAAAGATTTTGATGACATTGTGCGCCTTGTTTCCACTCTCTGCGCGGTGCCTGTCGCTTTGATCACGCTGGTGGACAAAGACCGGCAGTGGTTCAAGGCACGCCGAGGCACCGAAATTGATCAAACCCCGCGCGACATCTCGTTCTGCGCCCATGCGCTCGGACAAGAAACCCTGTTCCTGGTTCCCGACGCGACTCTTGACGGGCGATTTGCTTCCAATCCGCTGGTGACGGGCGATCCGCAGGTGCGCTTTTATGCCGGTGCGCCGCTGATCACGCCGGGCGGGGAAGTGCTGGGAACATTGTGCGCGATTGACAGCAAGCCGCGCACGCTGACCGCCGAGCAGCAGGAATCGCTGATGATCCTCAGCCGCCAGGTCATGGCCCAGCTTGAGCTGCGCCGCCGGGTTGCGGAGCAGGAACGAACCATGCAGGAGCGATGGAAAGTGACCGAGCGGCTGCGTCTGCTGGAAGCTGCCGTTGAGAACGCAAACGATGTCATTTTGATCACCGAAGCCGAGCCGTTCAATCAGCCCGGCCCGGCCATCGTGTATGTCAACCCGGCGTTTACCCAGATGACGGGCTATACGGCGGAAGAAGTGCTGGGCAAAACGCCGCGCATTTTGCAGGGGCCGGACACGGACCTTGCGGTCAATGCCGAAGTCCGGGCTAAGCTGGCGAAATGGAAGCCGGTGCAGGTGGAAGTGCTGAACTACCGCAAGGACGGCACCCCTTTCTGGGCGGAGCTGAACATTGTCCCGATTGCCAATTCCAAAGGCTGGTACACGCACTGGATTTCGATCCAGCGCGATGTCACTGCCCGGCGGGAACAGCAGCACAAGCGGGAGCAGATGCACCTGGAACTGGAGCGGCGGGTTCAGGAGCGCACCGGGGCGCTGGCGGCGGCCAATGCCGCGCTCACGGCGGAGATCGCCGAGCGCAAAGTGCTGGAAGTGCAGCGCGAGACGCTGCTGGCGGAAGCGGTGAGACGGGCGGACGTTGACTCACTCACGGGGCTATGGAACCATCGCGGCTTTCAGAAGCGCCTGGAAGCCGAAGCGGACCGCGCCCAGCGTTCCGGCGAGCGCCTGGTTTTAGCGATGGTTGATGTAGACAACTTCAAGTTCTTCAACGATGTGTACGGGCATTTGGTTGGGGACGAGATTTTGCGCCAAGTGGCGTCCGCGCTCCGGGCAAGCTGCCGCTCCTATGACACGCTGGCCCGGTTCGGCGGCGATGAGTTCGCGCTGCTGGCGATTGTCCCGGAAACGGAGAATGTCGCATCTTTGGAGGAGCGTCTGCGGGCCGCGCTGTCGGGCCTCGGCTACACTCCGGGCGGCTGCGATACCGTGGTCCCTCTCGGTGCGTCTTTGGGCCTGGCCGTCTTCATGGAAGAAGCCCCGACCCGGCTGGAGCTGGTGGATTTGGCGGACCGGCGGCTGCGAACGGCAAAAGCCGGGGAAAGCGCAAAAGCCGCGCTGGTGGAAAGCTTTCGGACGCAGTTTGCCCATTCTCGTTCCGGCTTCCCGATGCTGAGCGCGTTAGTCAATGCCGTAGATGTCAAAGACCGCTACACCTGCCGCCACTCGGAAGATGTCATGGTTTACAGCCTGCAAATTGCCCAATCGCTCGGCCTGGACATGGCCGCGCAGCAGACAATCGCGGTGGCCGCACTGCTGCATGATGTCGGAAAAATCGGCGTGCCGGACAATGTTCTCCGCAAGCCGGGGCGGCTCACGCCCGCTGAGTTTGAGGCTGTTCAGCAGCACCCGGACATGGGCGCGAACATTGTCGGTGCCGTTCCCGGCTTTGAAGAAGCGCTCGGCGCGATCCGCCATCACCATGAGCGCTGGGACGGCGGCGGGTATCCCTGCGGCCTGCGCGGCGCAGAGACGCCCCTCGCGGCGCGTCTCATGGCCGTGGCGGATGCGTATTCCGCTATGACGACGGACCGGCCTTACCGCAAGGGGATGGCCGCGCCCAAAGCGCGGCAGATTTTAGAAGAAGGCGCAGGAACGCAGTGGGACCCGCAGTGTGTCGGGGCTTTTTTGGAACCCTTCCTGACAGGAACCCTTCCTTCTAGTCCAGCGCCAGCAGCAGGTCTAAATCAAAGTCTATGCTTTTGATCTCGTCTTGGAGGTCGTCCACATCCGGCTTGACGCGCGGCAGTTTTTCTAAGGTGTCGTACAGCTCTTGGGGCGGGTTGACCGAGATCACCATGACGACCCGGTTGTTGTCATCCAAATACAGCTCGTCGAAGCGGTTCGAGGCCGGGTCTCCGTGAAAAAGCCCGCCTTTACCACCCTGCGGGTCGCCGAACAGCTCAAAATGAATATCCAGCTCGTCGGAGAAAAAGTTCGGCACATGGTCATAGGCGATTTTCTGCCCGGCCATGTTCGCGCCGGCAATCTCGCCGTGCCAGAGCGCGTTGTTCCAGTGTTCGACGCGCCACTGCTTGCCCAGCACTGGGTCTTGAAACCCCGCCACGTCCCCGGCGGCATACACGTCCGGGGCGCTGCTTTGCAGGAACTCATTTACGAGAACGCCGTTCTTTTTCTCGTCTACGTCCAGGCCGGATGCCAGCGCAAACTCCAGATTAGGACTCACGCCGACCCCTACCAGAACGATGTCGCCGTTGATTGTCTGGCCGGACTTGGTCTTAACGCCTGCCGGCGTAATTTCCGTGACTTCGTCGCCGAGTATCACTTCCGCGCCCGCGTTTTCCATTTTGTTCTTCAGAAACGCTCCGTACTCCGGCGACGCGAATTTGCTCCATAGATGGCTTGTCGGCTCAACAATCGCCGCCTGCCCGCCTTTGGTCAGGAAGTCCGCCGCCACTTCGACTCCAATGTAGCCGCCGCCGACCAAGACGATTTTCCGGCCGAGATGCGCGTTCAGCGCATCACTGTCTTCCCACGTCCGCAGGGTGCGGACATTCGGCCCGTCTGCGCCGGGAACATCCAGAGTCTTCGGCGATGACCCCGTGGCGACAAGCAGCTTTTCGTAGCTGACGGTGTCCCCATTGTCCAGCGTGACGGTCTTTGTTTTCGTGTTCGCGCCCATCGCCCTCGTCCCCGTCAGCAGCGTCACAGCATTCTCCGCGTACCAGTCTTCCGGCTTGATCAGCAAAACGTCTTTTGCGCTCGCTTCGCCGCGCAGGTATTCTTTGGACAGCGGGGGCCGGTGGTAGGGCGGGTGGGGTTCGGAGCCGACAAGGATTATCTCGCCTTTGAGATCGTATTTACGGATGGTTTCCGCCGCAGTTGCGGAAGCCAGGCCGCCGCCGATGAGAAGGTAACGGGCGGAGAGACGTGTCATAAAATTGCCCTTTCCGGGAAGCGTCTTGTAGGATAAGAGGAAAACTGCTACAATTTACCCGCACGGGCGCATGGTCAATCAAAGAAGCCGTGCGGCGGGACTATGCGTTTTCGGACCATGTCCTGAAGGACACGGCTATTTAGCGAAGACGCTACGAAGTACCGCTTCTGCAATGGCAGCACTGGCTACCCGGAGGGCAGACCTGGAAGGCGCGGCACTCGGATTGTTCTTAATGGTCCTTTCTTGACCCCGCGAAGCGGTGTTTTGTGGCGTCTGCGCCGTATAGCCGTGCGTTTTAACGCATGGTTCCTATCTCTCGGCGTTATGAAAGCGTAATCATTATGGGTTTTATCAGCGAAGTCCTCAAGCGGCTGGAAAGCAAAGCTTTTTTAGGTGAAGTTGTAAAAGACTACGGCATCATTTCGGAATATAAGAAAAATGGGGCTTTTCTGAGAACCTCTATTCTGCTGTGCAAGCGGCAAGGCAAGCTGCAAATCGTTGTGAAAACTTCGTCCTTTGCTTATATGTCTGCTGGTGTAAAATATGATTTCATCCAGCAGACCGCGCCCCACAACTGAAAGAAACCATGGAAGATGTGGAGAGGCGGCTGGAGTAGGGCGCAGCAACAAGGGCGCAGCAACAAGGGCGCAGTAAGAAGGGCACGTCTCGCAGCGCCCCTACAAGTTACAAAACAGATGTGTTATACCGTTTCTCTAAGTTCCGGCACTGTAAGTGCCGGGGCTTAACCGTTAAAGACCGCCAAGCCGCTTGGCATGAATTGTGCATCACCCTCTTTTATGACCCCTGACCTTATGACCTCCCTGCCTAGCCTTCAAGCCGCGCCTGCGCCGAAGACAATTCTCTATGTAGACCATACCGCCAAGATGGGCGGCGGCGAGATTGCGCTGCTGAACCTTGTCACGGCGCTGGACACCCGGCGTTACCGCCCGCTGGTGGCGCTGGCGGAAGACGGGCCGCTGGCGGAAAAGCTGCGGGCGGCGGGGGTTGAAACCACTGTCTTGCCGCTGGACCCGGCGCTCCGGGAAACGCGCAAAGACAGCCTCGGGGTCGGCTCCCTGCTGAAGCTCGGCCAAGTCCGAAGGCTGCTGGCGTACAGCCTGGCGCTTTCCCGCTGGGCGCGGGCGCACCGGGTAGACCTCATCCATACCAACTCACTGAAATCCGACATCTACGGCGGCGTTGCCGGGCGTCTCGCGCGGATTCCCGTTTTGTGGCATGTCCGGGACAACATCAATCGTCAGTACCTGCCGGGAGCCGTGGCGTTTGGGTTTCGCCTGCTGTCGCGCCTGCTGCCGCAGGTCGTAGTCACGAACTCGCAAAGCACCCTGCATCAGCTTTGGCCGAAGAAGCCGAAGACCGGGGAAGTCGTCTACAGCGGCGTGGCGATGGAGGTCGTCCATGACGGCTACGTCGAGAACCTCATGCCGGAACCGTTGGAAGAGGAAACACGCTGGGACCATCCGCCGGTGGTGGCGCTGATCGGCCGGATTGCGGAATGGAAAGGCCAGCATATTTTTCTCCAGGCTGCCGCCGCCGTGCATTCCCGGTTTCCCGAAGCGGGTTTCTGGATCATCGGCGCTCCGCTGTTCGGCGAGCAGGAGTACGAAAAATCGCTGCACATGCTGACGGAGCAGCTTGGACTGACCGAGGCCGTCAAGTTTCTTGGGTTCCGCGAGGATGTCCCTCAGCTCATGCCGCAGATTGACATTGTGGTTCATGCCAGCATTTTGGGAGAGCCGTTCGGCCAAGTCGTCATTGAAGGCATGGCCGCCGGCAAGCCGCTGGTCGCTACCGACGGCGGGGCGCTGCCGGAGATTGTCGTCCCCGGCGTCACCGGCTTCCTCGTGCCGATGGGCGACGCCGCGAAGATGGCGGCGGCGATTGAGCGCCTGCTGGCGGACCCGGCCCATGCGCGGGTGATGGGCCGGGCCGGCAAAAAGCGTGTCGCGCGTTTGTTCACCATCAGCCACACGGCCCGCAAAGTGGAAGCCATTTATGAGGCGCTGTTCGCCCGCCGCAAGGCATAAAGAACCTGCCCCCTGGAATTTCCGGGCTGGGGCAGGTATGATAGCGGGAATGAAACAAGTAGTCAGTGTGAGCTTGGGGTCGGCGGCGGGAGACTTTGTGCGCGAAATCACGCTGGCCGGGCAGACGGTCCGGCTGACGCGCGAAGGCACGAACGGCGACATGGACCGGGCGAAGCGGCGGCTGGAAGAACTCGACGGCAAGGTAGACGCGCTGGGGCTGGGCGGCATTGACATTTCGCTGTCGGTCGGCGGCCAGGTTTTCCCCATCGGCGACGGCCTGCGCCTGGCGGAAACTGCAAAACAAACGCCGGTGGTGGACGGCAGCGGCCTGAAAAACACGCTGGAGCGGCGCGTTGTCCGGGAACTGGCGGCGGCAGGCCATCTCACGAAAGACAGCCCGGTGCTGATGGTCAGCGCGTTGGACCGCTTCGGCATGGCGGCCTCGTTTGTGGAGCTGGGCTGCCCGTGCGTCTTCGGCGATTTGATTTTCAACATCGGCTTAGACTTCCCTCTGACAACGCTTTCCGAGATTGAAGAATTGGCCCGCAAGTACAGGTCGCGCCTGCTGTCGGTGCCGTTCCACCTGCTGTATCCCACCGGCGCGGCGCAGGACACGCCGGCTGCCGATGCACGTTACGCCAAATACTACGATGCGGCGGACGTGATTGCCGGCGACGGGCATCTGATCCTGCGCCATCTGCCGCCGTCGCTGCCGCCCGGCAAAGGGATTGTTACCAACACCACGCGCCCGCATTCCCTGGCCCGCCTGGCCGAAGCCGGCGCGGCCTGGGTTGCCACGACGACACCGGAATTAGAGGGACTGTCCGGCGGCACGAATCTGATGGAAGCCGCGCTTGTCGCCGTGATCGGCTTGCCGCTTGCCGAAATCACGCCCCCAGTGTATGAAGAGTGGCTTGAGCGCTTAGGCTGGCACGGCGCGTTTCATGCGCTGGCGTCCTAGAAGAGCAATCACGCACAAAGAGGCCCCCAGCCCCCAATAATGGGGGAGCATGATTTAGGAAAGGCTTACTTCGTTTCTATCTGGCTCCCCCATTATTGGGGGCTGGGGGGACTTAATCTTAAAGGAGTATTTTCAATGGCAACCGCCGAAGAGCTGCAAGACAGCCTCACCTCATTTGCCCAAAGCTGCAACGAAAATATGCGCCTGATGGCGATGATTAAAGACTGGAACCGGGTCATGCACATCCGCGCCACGGATTTAAGCGCAGACGCGGCGCTGATTACACGGGACGGGACGGTAACGGCTCTGCCGGATGCCCCGGCGGCGGCAGATTTAGTGCTGCAATCCAGCGCCGAGATTTTGACCCAAATCTTTTACGGCGAGCTGTCCCCGAATGACCCGTACAATGACGGCACGCTGCGAATACAGGGCCCGGAAGACGACATCGTGCGCCTGGACTTCGTGATTGCGATGCTATGGGAGTAGAACCACAGCTCAAGCGCTCCATCGGGCTGGCGACAGTGGTGTCCACAAGCGCCGGGCTGACGTTTGCATCGTCCACATTTCTGGTGGTCGTGCAGATGGCGTGCTACTTAGCGGGCGACGCCGCATGGATCGCCATTGCGAGTGCCGGGGGGCTGTGCGCTCTCGCTGCCGCCGCGTTTTCCGAGCTGAACGGCATGTGGCCGAGCGTCAACGGCATTCGGCTTTACATAAACCGGGCCTTTGGAGAAACGCTGTCGCTGGTGGTCGCGCTGACTTATATGTCGGTGGTGACACTGGTGGTCGGCACGGAAGCGTATGTGCTGTCGCATGTCTTAAGCGCCGCGTTTCCGGCCGTTGCGCCGCCCTGGTGGATTTTTGGAATGCTGACCGTGGCGACGGGGTTCAACTTCTGCGGCCTAAAGATCGCCGGGACATTTCAAAATGTGCTGACCTATTCCGTTGTCGCGTCTGTTGCCATTTTAAGCGTTCTTGCGCTGGCCCATGTTCATTTTCAAATTCCTCAGCCGCTGCACCCCGGCGGGGCGGGGCCGCTGTTTCAGGCGGTCAGCGTTGCGATCTTTTTGTTTGTCGGCTTTGAATGGGTGACGCCGCTGGCGGATGAAGTGAAGCGCCCCTCGGCAATCCCTGCCGGCATGTTCCTTGCCGTCGGCCTCTTGGCGGCGGCGTATGCGCTGGTGGCGACGGCGATGTTTTCCGGCATCGTGCCGCGCGGCCTCTTGTTTGGGCTAGCCGGGCGGCAGCCGATCCCGCATGTGGTGTTCGCCGGGTCTGTGTTTGGGCCGGCGGGCCGGTGGGTGATGATCGGGACCAGCTTGTGCATGTCGCTGACGACCTTCAACGCCGGGCTGATGGGGGTCAGCCGGTTCATTTACGGCATGGCCCGCGATCAGGTGCTGCCGCAAAAGCTTTCGGGAGTATCCCGGTTCAGCACGCCCGACCGGGCTGTCTTTCTGGTGTACGCTGTCGCGCTGGCCGTCTCGGCACTGGTCTACTGGTCCCAGCGGTTCGTGCTTCTGGTCAATCTGGCCGCTGCAACGGAAGCGTTTATTTATGCGTTTGCCGCTGCCGCCGTCGTTTCCCTGCGCCTCAAAGACGGGGGCCGGGCCAGGCCGTTTCGCATGAGCGGCGGCCTGTGGCTGCCGGGTCTGACCGCGCTGGTGTTCGCCGTTTTAGGCATCGGCGTTTTCATTCAGCCGGAGGTGGAAGCCTGGGGCGCGGGGCTGCTGCTGGCGCTGCTCGTGCTGGGCTGGACCGCTTACATCCGGTTTTCCGTTCTGCCGCGCCTGACGAATCTCCGCGCCGCCGCCCGTCCGTCCCGCCGGCCTTCGCGGCGTCCGGCGGCAGACAAGCCGAAGGAAGACGCGCCAGAAAAAAAAGACTCGCGGGAGTGAACTCTTCTCGCGTCTCGTTTGACCCAGATCGGAACTGCCTCATGTTTATTCTTTTCCGCCTGCACCGCGCTGCTGTGTGTGCCGCCCTCGGCGCTTTCTGCACCTTCGCCGCCGCGCCGGGCGCAAACGCGGACTCTCCCGCACGGCAGGCGTCAAACTTTGCGTCCGGCAGCGGCAACATCATTTATCTGGCGGCGGCGGTCGGCCTGCCGCTTTTGTCCGACGGCGGCAGGCACGGCACGAGCCATGCGCTGCGGGCCGCCGATGCCATTGGAACCAGCACGCTCCTTTGTGACGGCCTCAAAGATTTATTCCGCGAAAAGCGGCCCGACTCAAACAGCCATGACAGCTTTCCCAGCGGCCATGCCACGGCAGCCTTTGCGGCGGCAACCGTGGAAAGCGACCTGCATCCGCACGAGACCGCGCTTTGGTTTACCGGCGCGACGCTGATTTCCTACTCGCGTATCCGCCTGCACCGGCATTACGGGCGCGACGTGATTGCCGGGGCGCTGCTCGGCTACGGCACGGCGCGGCTGGAGCTGTCTGCGCCGCGCGGCCTGCTGCTGTCGCCGATTATCCAGCCGGAGTCGCGCCGTGTCGGGCTGCAACTAACCCTGCCGCTGCGCTGACATTCCCCTCAATTTTGCCTGTTTATTCCGCGCATTTTGCCCGACAATCCAAATGACAAGATTGAAGAATTAACCATTGAAAACTCATAGCCATTGAACGAATGCGTGGACAAAACGATAGATAAGCCCTTAGATAAGCCCTTAGATAAGCCCTTTGACTTTTTTTCTGCCGCTCTGCCGTTCCCCGTACACTCGCGCGGGCGGCACCGAACACTTGCTTGGCTGCTGGCGGTGACCGGGGCGGTCTCGGTGGCCCTGCTGCTCGTGGCCCTGCTGGCTGCCGGACGCGCCTCCCAAGACTTTCAGGATGTCAATCTGAGCGGCTCCCTGCGCTTTCGCAGCCTGTGGATTTATGGGGCGTCCCATCAATCGCCGTCAGTCAAGCCGGACGCCGGCATTGCGGCTCAGATGGACGCCATGCGTAGCATTCGTCGGCGTTTGTCCCGGCACTATTGCGGCGCTGTGGCCGCGACGGACCCGGCTTGGAATGCTTTTTCCGAGTCGCTGCGGCAGACCGGGCAGGTAGACTGGCAGACCGCTAATGCCCTGCGCGTTGCCGGCAACCTCCTCACTCAGCAGATTGAAACAGAAGCGTCGGCGCAGAACGCGGCAGCGGCGTCTTTGCTGGGTCTTGGCCTCGGCGGCCTGATGTGCGCCCTGACGGCGTGCGGCTTTTTGCTGTCCGGGCTGCGGGCGGCGGAAACTGAGATGCGTCTGGCACTGATGCGCCTTCAAGAGAGTCGAGATTTGTTCCTGCGGTCCATCAACGCCGTGCAGGAAGGCTACTTGGTCGTCGGCCGGGAAGGCATGGTGCTGCTGTGCAATGCCGAAGCGGAGCGTCTGCTGGGAGCGCCTGCGGCGGAGCTGGTCGGCTGGCCGGTGGAGCGTCCGGGCCGGCACATGGTCCAGGAAAACGGGGAAGCCTTCCAGGCAGAGCGGATGCCGTCCGCCCAGGCGCTGCGAACCGGCCAGCCCCAGGAGGCAGCGGTCGTCGGCCTGGAGCGGCCTGGCGCGGACACGATCTGGTTTTCCGCCAAAGCGGCCCCGATCTTCCACGCCGGACAGAACGTACCCTATGCGTCTGTGATGACATTCACCGACATCTCCGCCAAACGAAACTCCGAAGAAACGCTCCGGGTGCAGGAAGAAGCATTGCAGCGGGAGCGCGATTTTCAGGCGGCGATGCTGGAAAGCTTGCAGGACGGGATTGTTGCGTGTGATGCCGACGGGATACTGACCCTCTTTAACCGCGCGGCCCGTGAGTTTCACGGCCTGCCGGAGCAGCCCCTGCCGCCGGAAGAGTGGCCGCAGCACTTTGACTTGTTCGAGCCGGACGGCATCACACCGCTTGCGGCGGTGGACGTTCCGCTGTTTCGGGCATGGACGGGAGAAGTCGTGCGCGATGCGGAAATGGTCATCGCGGCGGCCGGCCGGCCCGCCCGCACTTTGCTTGCCAGCGGGCAGGCCATCTACGGCGCTGCCGGACAAAAGCTGGGTGCGGTTGCCGCGATGCACGACATCACGGCCCGGCGGCAGGCGGAAGACGCGCTGCGCGAAAGCGAAGCCCGCCTGCGCTACCTTTCGGACGCCGCCTTTGAGGGCATCGCGGTCAGCCGGAACGGCGTAATTTTGGACGCGAACGCCGCCTTTCTGACACTTTACGGCTACGACCGGGCGCAGATGATCGGCATGGCGGGCGTCAGCTTGACCGTTGCCGAAGACCGCGCTTTGGTGCTGCAAAAGGTCGCCGCCGGGGAAGAAGATACTTACGAGGCCCGGTGCCTGCGCCGGGACGGCAGCACGTTCCAGGCGGAGATTCGCGGGCGCACCGTGTTTTGGGACGGCCTGCCGGCGCGTGTCACCGCAGTCCGGGATGTCACGGGGCGCAAAGAAATGGAAGATGCGCTGCGTGCCGGCCACCGCGCCGTGGAAGAAGGCGCCGCGCGGCTGGCGGAAGCGCAGCGCATCGCCAAAGTGGGAAGCTGGGAGTATGACCCTCTGAGCGGAGAAGTTCTCTGGTCGGGCGAGATGTTCCGGCTGCTGGGACGTGCCCCGGAAGCGGGCGTCCCGCCATTTGAAGAAGCCATGGCGCATTACCATCCTGAAGATGCGCCGACATTAAAGTCTTTAGTTCGCCGGGCGGCTCAGGAAGGCTGCGGCTACTCGCTGGACCTGCGCGGCAACTCCCGCCATTTTGAGGATAAAATCACGCGCTGGTATCATACCACCGGCGAAGTCACACGGGACAACTCAGGCCGCGTCGTGCGGCTGACGGGAACGCTGGCGGACATCACCGAGCGCAAAGAAATGGAAGACTCCCTGCGCCGCAGCGAAGAAGCGCTCCGGGCCATGCTGGGCAGCGCCCCGGTTATTCTCTACGCCGCCGACATCAACGGCACGATCACGCTGTCGGAAGGCACGGGGCTTGCCGCGCTTGGCCTCGCGCCGGGCGAGGCGGTAGGCCGGTCCGTCTTTGAGTTTACGGCGGATGACGGCGCGGCGGCTGAGGCGACGCACCGCGCTCTGGCCGGCGAAGCCGTTTCCTACGACCGGCGCTACGGGGCGCTCCGGCTGCATGTGGAGCTGAAGCCGCAGCGAGGGACGGACGGCGCAATTACGGGAATTATCGGCGTCAGTTTTGACATCACCGAACGCGCTCAGTCGGAAGAGCGGTTCCGGGTGCTGTTTGAGCAGTCGTCCGACGCGCATCTGCTGTTTGACGACGACGGCATCATTGACTGCAACGCGGCGACGCTGGCGATGATGCGCTGCCCGGACAAAGCGCGGCTGCTGGGGGTGCATCCCGCGCAGCTGTCGCCGGAGCGCCAGCCGGACGGACGGCTGTCCCGCGAAAAAGGCGACGAAATGTGTGCGCTGGCCCGCAAAAACGGCACCCATCACTTTGAATGGGTACGGCTGGCCCTAGACGGCGCCGAAATTCCAGTCGCCGTGACACTGACGGCCTTGATGCTCAGCGACAAGCCTGTCCTGCTGTCCGTCTGGCACGATTTGACCGAGCGCAAGCAGGCCGAGCAGCAGATCAAAGATTACACCGTTATTTTGGAGTTCCAGAAAAACCAGCTTGAGGACACCAACAAAGAACTGGAATCGCTGGCGACGACGGACGGTTTGACCGGCCTGAAGAACCGCCGGACATTCGGGGAAAAACTGGCCGAAGAACACGCCCGTGCCGTGCGTTACCATCAGCCGCTTTCGCTGCTGCTGCTGGACGTAGACCATTTCAAGCAGTACAACGACACGTTCGGCCATCCGGCGGGCGACGCCGTGCTGCAAAGAGTCGCGCAGACCCTCGGCAGCACGGCACGCGACACGGATGTCGCGGCCCGGTACGGCGGCGAGGAGTTTGTTCTCATTTTACCGCAAACCGATGAAGCCGGGGCGCTGGTCATTGCCGAGCGCCTCCGCAGCGTCATCGCCGGCGGAGACTGGGAACTGCGCCCGATCACGGCCAGTGTCGGCATTGCCACGCTGTCTTTGGACACGCCGACCCCCGACTGCCTGACGGCCTGCGCCGACAAGGCTCTGTACCAGTCCAAAGAAGCGGGCCGGAACCGGGTCACGCACGGCAACCCGGCGGCCCCATTGGCGTCAAGCCGTCCGCCCCGTGCCAGACGCTCCCGCTCCGCCGTGCCTTCTGCCGAGGCTCAGGCGGATTTGCCTAAATAAGCCAGCACTTTCTCCGTATCCACCTGCCATTCAGTGCGGGACAGATAAGGCCGGAAGCCCAGCGTGTGATTGATTCGCAGCATCGGGCCATTGGAGTCGGCGTTGCCTGTGCGGACAAACCGCGCTTCCGGCCTTTCCCGCAGCACCCGGTCCAGCATGGCGGCTTTGAGCCGTTTGCCGAGGCCGTGGCCCTGAAACTCCGGGAAAACGCCGGTGCCGCCCTGCCGGACAACAAGCGGGCGGCTGCTGTTCCACAATGTTTCCGTGTACCCGACAAACTTGCCGGTCGCGGCTTCGCGGGCGGCAAGCGTCCATCGCTCCGTGCCGCCGGCCAGCATCTGCTGCTCCATTTGCCGCATCTGCTCGGTCGTAAAGTGCATGTCTTCCATGTCCATCTTGTCGCGCGGCATGGTGTTCATCGCGCTTTCGCTGAGCGCCGTGATCGCCGGCAGCAGGTCTTCGGGATGCGGCCCTTCCCAGCCTTCCAGCGTGAAGCGGCCCGCTTCCTGTCCGAGTGTCATCCACTGCGCCAGCAGCGCCCGGTCCACGTCGGCTAAGACAAGCTGGTTGGTATGAGACTCCATCGCCCGCTCGCCGCCCAGCTTCTCCATAAAGACTTCCCCCGCCGGAACGCGGGCATTGGTTCCGGTCATCATCAGCCGCCGGCCCTCGCGCTTTGGTACCTCAGCCACCGCTTCCAGCAGCCGCCGTCCGATCCCCTGCCGCCGGCATTCCGGCAAAACGCCCAAATCACACCAAGCCAGATGCGTGTTTTCGTCGGTGTTCATAAAGCCGACATGGGCGCTGCCGACAATCTGCGATTGTTCGGAGTTCCAGGCGTTCCACGCAAACGCCGTAATAAACGCGGGCATGTTTTGCAGCTCCGCGATGGTTTCCGAAAGCGGGATCGGCGGGTCATCCGGCAGGACTTCCGCTCGCATCACATTGGAAAAGCGGTTGATTGCCTGGTACTCGCTGCCGGAAGCATGGGCGAAGTCAAGCGGCTGAATGAGGACAGATGGCTCAGTCATGGGGGCAGTCTCCTGTTGATGGAAAATCCCCGTTAAGTTCGCCTGCCTGCCCCTGTTTCCCTGCTTGAAGTTGATAAAGGAAAGTTGGTGAGGGCGAACCCCTGTGTTCGCCCTTCTTCTGGCCGTGTTCAGGGAATTGTGCTACACTAAAAACGAAAAGACAGCCCGTAGGAGGCTGTCTTCTCAATCTTGCTGAAAGGAGGTGATGCTTCTTGAAGCAAGGCAACTGGCGCTTCACTCTGAAACTCAGAGTGATTTCGCAAATTATCGCCGCGATTGTTTCCGCAATTGCAGCGATCCA
>CAXUBO010000022.1:25531-35436 GCA_964249345.1 uncultured Armatimonadales bacterium
GCGATCCATCAACTACTGAAAAAGTAGAATGACGGCGGTGAGGCATTGACTCTAACCAATGCCTCACCGTTCTGGTATTCCTATTGTACCACACTGTAAACTATATTTACACATAGCAGGGGACAACACACATGGAAATCCCGACACGGACGCCGCTTCGGACGGCGCAAACGGCAATGGTGGCTTCGGCAAACCCGCAAGCCTCGCTCATCGGCATTGAGATGCTTCGCGCCGGGGGCAGCGCCGCCGACGCCACCGTGGCAATGGGCGCGGCACTGGCCGTGATGGAGCCGCATAACTCCCATGTCGGCGGCGATGCGTTTGCCCAGGTTTGGGACGCGCCCGCCCGCACGCTGTCCGCGCTCAACGGCAGCGGCATTGCCCCGGCCCTCGCGACACTCAAAGCGATGGGCAGCGAAATCCCGGAGCGCGGCATTCGGGCTGCCGCCGTTCCCGGCGTTGTGGACGCCTGGCTGACCCTGCATTCCCGCTGGGGGACCCTGACGCTGTCTGAAGTGCTGGCCCCGGCCATCACGCTGGCGGAGGAAGGCTACGTGCTTCCCGCCTGGCAGGCCGCGCTGCTGGGGGCGCACGACTTTTTATGGCGCGAGTTCCCCCAAAGCGGCGCGGCTTTAGTTCCCAGCACTCTGCGCCCCGGCGCGGCGCTTTATCAGCCGGAGCTGGCCGAGACTTTGCGGCAGATCGCGAGCGGCGGGCGGGCGGCATTTTACGAAGGCGAGTTTGCCGAAAAGCTGCTGGCTTATTCGCAGCAAAACGGCGGCTTCTTCACGCCGGCCGATCTGGCAGGACACCAAACACTTGTCCTTGACCCTATCAAAACGGCTTACCGGGGCGTCACCGTCACCGAGAACCCGCCGGTCTCGCAGGGCTGCCTGCTGCTCCAAATGCTGAACATTGTGGAAGGCTACGATCTGGCCGCGCTGGACCCGGAAGGGCCGGACGCCGTGCATCTCATGGCGGAAGCCAAAAAGCTGGCCTTCGCCGACCGCCTGGCTTATCTTGGCGATGTCCCAGGGACGCCGCTCCAAACTTTGCTGTCCAAAGAGTATGCCGCACAGCAGCGTAAGCGGCTTCAAGTTCAGACCGCCGCCCTGCGGTACTCGCCGGGTCGCCTGCCGAGTGTGAACGGCGGCTCCGACACAACCTCGTTCTGCGTCGTGGACGCACGCGGCAGCGCAATTTCGTGGATACAAAGCGTCTTCCACCGCTACGGCTCCGGCGTGGTCGTTCCCGGCACCGGCGTTCTGTTAAATAACCGCATGACCGGCTTCAGCCTAGACCCCCGAAATCCCAACGTCCTGGCCCCCGGCAAGCGCCCCATGCACACCTTGAACACGTTCCTGCTGCTCCGGGGCGACGATTTCTGGGCGGCAGGAGGCACGCCCGGCGCGGACGTTCAGGTGCAGACCAATTTGCAGACCATCACCCAGATGATTGACCACGGGCGCACCCCGCA
Source organism: uncultured Armatimonadales bacterium (assembly GCA_964249345.1). GTDB lineage: Bacteria > Armatimonadota > Armatimonadia > Armatimonadales > Capsulimonadaceae > JANXMY01. The sequence goes on from CAXUBO010000022.1 coordinate 27,009, forward strand.
GGAAGCCATTGAAAGCCCCAAATGGCACGTCGCCCCCGACGGCCCGCAGCTTTTTGTCGAAGATCGCCTGCCGCTCGATACCTGCTATGAACTCCGCCGCCGGGGCCACCAATTAAGCGTCGGCACCCCCTGGTCCGGCTCCTGCGCCTCCCAAATCATCACCCGCGATCCCGAAACCGGCATCTTAACCGCCGGCTCCGACCCCCGCTCCGAAGGGCTGGCGCTGGGGTATTGACCAAAGGGGCCGACCAATGCTGAACTTGTGGGGCATACCGATTTGGGTGCTGCTGGCTTGCGGCGTGATTACTGCTGTTCCGACTTTGTGGAAAGTGAGATGCGGAACCGTTCGCGGCCCTGTGTCAATCTCTTTGGCAGGGCTGGCTTCTATTCTGGAAGCTGCGGTTGTCATCTCTTTAGTCATCGTGCGTCCGGTTGCGCTGCATCTACAGCTAACGGCACTACTCACACTCTTGTCATGGCTGCTGGAAACCTGGGCCAAGCGTGTTAAGTCGCTCCCAAAGCAATCTCAGGCGGAAGTCAAAGGTTCAGCAACCAGCGCAGCAGAAACCGGCAGCCCCCGCTGGTATAGCAAGTGAGCATTCGTGGCGCAAGCCTTTGAGGTACAATGAGCTTATGAGCATCACGGAAATTAAAACAGAAATCGCGCGGCTGCCGGAGCCGGACTTGGCGGAATTGGCGCAGTGGCTGGAAGAACTCCAGGCCGATGCCTGGGACCGCCAGATTGAGCGTGATGTCAAGGCGGGGCGCTTTGAAGCCATCTTCAAGCGCGTAGATGAGCAGGCGGAAGCGGGGCAATGTCAGCCGCTTTAACGGCTTGCAGAACTTCCTAGCCTATGAACCATTTCACTACGCCGGATTTTTGGCAGCATTACAACGCCCTGCCGCGCGATGTGCGTGAACTGGATGACAAGAACTACGCTCTGCTGAAAGCTAATCCAAGTCATTCCTCACTCCGGTTCAAGAACATGGACGGCCTCTGGCCGGTTCGTATCGGCCTGCACTACCGCGCTTTAGCAAGAATGCGGCCTGACGGCCTGTATTGGTTTTGGATTGGCCCGCATGGTGACTACGACAAGTTCATGCCGTAGCTTATCGTATTATATTGCGACAAAAGAGAAACAGCGTTCACGCGAAGCACAACCGTCTCTGCTGCAAGGACATGACAGGAAACGCGGACGACGCGCCTAATTTGGCGCAAAATAATCGCAATTTGCCCCAATGTGTTTTTCACCATACCCTTGTGCAAGCGCTTCTGAAATGCCATAATAATAGCACGTTGCCGAAATTGACGGCGACAAATGAAGCAGCGTAAAGGAGAGCGTCGGCCCTAGGGGTCGGCGCTTTTTTGTTGCCTCGTGCATTATCGGGGAACGATATAGGGAACGATAGCCGCCGAGCGTTTGTAATACATGGTGTGAATACAGTGATGAACAAACTTCGGCGAGGCGTAATGCCCCTGCTTCTTTTACTGATGGTGTCGGCAGCCGCGCAGGCGGGGACGCGGCCGGTGCATTTTGCGGCGTCGGCCACTCCCATGCCCGCACATCCGGGCGAAGTGGTCACGGTCACGATCCACGCGCGGATTGATCCGGGCTGGCATGTCTATTCGGTGGTCCCGGCGGCGACGGGGCCGGCGGCAACTGAAATTGTCTTCGTCGGCGACGCCGTCCCGCTGGGGCAGACGACGGAAGATGCGCCGATCTCGCGCTTTGACGCGAACTTCCAAACCCAGGTGGCATACCATGAAGGCGAGGCGACGTTCACGCGGCAGTTTCGGGTGAAGAGCGCCGCGCCGTCAGCCGTCACGCTCCACTACCAGACGTGCAACGACCATGTCTGCCTGCCGCCAACCGATGTGTCCCTGCCCCTGGCACTGTCTGTGGTTCCCGGAGCGGTGCGGACGAGGTACGCGAAGGAAAGCCTCCCCGCCCCCAATAATGGGGGAGTAAGACTGGGAACGGCTTCTGCGGCTCCCCCATTATTGGGGGCGGGGGGGGCAGGCAATCTTGGCTTGTTCCTTCTCGCCGCCGTCGGCGCAGGCTTATTAGCCCTAGTCACCCCTTGCGTGTTCCCGCTTGTACCGATCACGCTGACTTCGTTTGTGAAGCAAGCTGACGGCGACAAAGGCAAGCTGGTCCGGCTGTCTGCCGGGTATGCGCTGGGGATTGTGCTGCTGTATGTGCTGCTCGGCGGCGTAGTCACAGCGACGCTGGGGGCGGCGGGGATCAATAACATTGCGGCGAACCCGTGGGTGAACTTAGGCATCTTTTTTGTGTTTGTCGTGTTCGCGTTTTCGTTTTTTGAGACGATCCAATTGACGCTGCCCGCTAATCTCACGGCTTTGCAAGGCGCGGCCAAAGCCAAAGGCGGCGTGGCGGGCTTGGCGCTTTTGGGCGTGACATTCGTGCTGGCGTCGTTCACCTGCACCGCGCCGTTTCTCGGCACGCTGCTGGTGACGGCGGCTTCGGGGGCAAGGCTGCTGCCGCTGCTGGGCATGACCGTGTTTTCAATCGCCTTCGTGTCGCCGTTTCTGGTGTTCGCAGCCTTCCCGCAGTGGATTTCGCGCATTCCCAAAGGGGGAGTCTGGCTGGCACGAGTGAAAGCGACACTAGGCTTTATCGAGCTTGCCGCCGCGCTGAAGTTTCTGTCCAACGCCGACCAGGTGTGGAACTGGAAGCTTCTCACGCAGCCGGTGCTGCTTGCGGCCTGGGCCTTGATTTTCGTGTGCGCCGCGCTGTATTTGATTGGCACCCTGCGCTTCGGCGTGGTGGGGGAGCTGGAAGCGCCGGGCGCGAAAGTGTCTGCGCCGCGCATTTTGTTTGCCGCTGGGTTTGCGCTTTCCGCGCTGCTGTGCTTCTGGGGGCTGGCGGGCCGGCCCATCGGAGCGCTTGGGACGTTCCTGCCGCCGGCGGGCTACGGCGGCGCGGCGTCGGCGTCCGACAACGCCCTGCCGTTCCTGGCGGACTACAACGCCGCTTTAGCACAAGCGAAGCTTGAGAACAAGCCGCTGTTTGTGGACTTCACAGGCGTGACGTGTACGAACTGCCGGTGGAACGAGATCAACGTGTTCCCGCGCCCCGACGTAAAGCAAAAACTAGCGGATTATGTGCGGGTGCAGCTTTACACGGACCGGCCCGGCGACGCGGCGAACCAGCACTTGCAGGAAACAAAATTCGGCGATGTGGCCCTGCCTTTGTATGCCGTTGTGAACCCGCAGACCGGCGCAGTGGAAGATAAGTACGCCGGAACGATCACAAACGCCGCCGACTTCACGCGCTTTTTGGCGAGGTCGCAGACGGCATCGCTCCCGGCAGAAGCAAGTCAAGAGGGCGCGGCAAGCCCCCCGAACCAAAGCGCCCGGCGCGGAGTGAACAGTGCCCCAACAAGCTGGGCCGCATATAGCCCGGCGGCAGTCTCAGCCGCCGTGCGGTCCGACAAGCCCATTATTGTAGACTTCACGGCGGCGTGGTGTGTCAACTGCAAAGAAATAGAGCATGACGTGTTCGAAAATCCTGCCGTGGCCCCGACGCTTGCCGAGAAGTTCGTGACGCTGCGTGCCGATTTGACCCAGTGGGGCAGCCCGGCAAGCGCGGCATTAGAAAAGCAGTATGGGTTCGGCAGCCTGCCGACGATTGTGGTTTTGAGGCCGGACGGGACGGAAATCAAAGCCCTGCGGATCACGGGGCGGCTGAGCGTGACGGAGTTCCAGAAGAAGATGGCAGAGGCGCAAGCGCAGAGCGGGGCAGGAACAGTGGTAGCGGCTGCGGAGTAGGAACCCGGCACTGGAAGTGCCGGGCTAACGAAGCACAAAAAGTCGCTCCGCGACTGAAGATTAGCATATTCAGCTTTTCTTCGATTTTCTTCAGTGCCGGGGCTTCTCTTACCGGCTGAACTGAGCCTCGTGCAGGCGCTGATAAATGCCTGACGCGGACACAAGCTCATCATGGCGGCCTTGTTCGGCGACGCCGGTTTCGTCCACCACGACAATGCGGTCGGCGTTCTGGATGGTCGCCAGACGGTGCGCGATGACAAGCGTGGTGCGGCCTTGCGCCAGCTCCGACAGCGACGCTTGAATGGCCCGCTCGGTTTCGGTGTCTAAAGCGGACGTGGCTTCGTCCAGAATGAGAATGGGCGGATTTTTGAGAAACATCCGGGCAATCGCCATGCGCTGCTTCTGGCCGCCCGACAGCTTAACGCCGCGCTCGCCGGTCAGCGTGTCCAGGCCGTCCGGGAGCATCGCAATCATGTCGTCTAAGCGAGCGCGGCGGGCGGCCTCCCAGATTTCGTCGTCGGACGCGCCCAGCCGCCCGTAGGCGATGTTCTCCCGGATGGTTCCGGCAAACAAAAACACGTCCTGCTGGACAATGCCGATGTTGCGCCGAAGCGAGGCCAGTGTCATCTGCCGGATGTCCTCGCCGTCAATCGTGATGCGCCCGCTGTCTAAGTCATAGAAGCGCGGCAGCAGAGAGCAAAGCGTGGTTTTGCCTGCCCCGCTCGGCCCGACAAACGCGACCATTTCCCCGGCCCGGATAGACAGATTGATGCCGCGCAGCACGGTCTTGTGCGGCGTGTAGCCGAAGGTCGCGTCCTCAAACTTAATGGCACCCCGCAGATGCCCGGCGTCAATGGCCTCCGGCGCGTCGACAATGTCCGGCTCCGTGTCCAGAAGCTCCGTGTACCGCTTGAACCCCGCAATGCCTTTTGGGTAGGTTTCCAGCACGGCGTTTATCTTCTCGACAGGCCGGAAGAACACGTTGGTCAGCAGCAGGAAGCCGGTAAAGCCGCCGATAGTAAGCTGGTGGCGCAGGACAAAGTAGGCGCTGGCAATCATCACTAAAACCTGCACCAGCCGCATGGTCATGTAGGAAAGCGACATGCTTTTAGACATCAGCAGATACGCATTCAGCTTCGTTGCCCGGTAGCGGGCGTTGTCCTCGGCAAACAAGGCCCGCTCATGGTTTTCGTTGCCGAACGCCTGCACGACCCGGATGCCGCCGACATTTTCTTCAATGCGGGCGTTGAAGTCGCCGACCTGCCCGAACAGCGTCCGCATATTCTGGGTCATCGCCCGCCCGTAGCGGGTGGAAATCCACATCATCGGCGGGACGACCAGCCCGGTAATCAAGGCCAGCTTAACGTTCAGCGAGAACATCAAGGCAAACGAGCCAAGAAACGTCATCACGGCGATGAACGCATCTTCCGGCCCGTGATGAGCGACTTCGCCGACATCTTCCAAATCTTTCGTGACCCGCGCCACCAGCCGCCCGGTCTTCTGGTTGTCATAGAACCGGAACGACAAGGTTTGCAGGTGATCAAAAATCTTGCGCCGCATCTCGGTTTCAATGGAGATGCCCAGCACATGCCCCCAGTAGTTGACGATGTACTGAAGGCCCGTGTTGACCCCATAGATCGCCAGCAGGCCCGCCGTTGCGCCGAGAATCAATCCCCAGTTCTGGCCCGGCAGCAGTCGGTCTACAAACGCTCTGACCGCGAGGGGAAACACCAGCTCCAGCAGGCCCGACAGGACCGCGCAGACGAAGTCCAGCACAAAGAGGCGGCGATGAGGCCGGTAATAGGAAAAAAAGCGTTTCAGCATAAAAGGGTTTGCAGTTCTACGGCACACAGCAAAAAAGCGCCAGCCACTCTTGGCTGCCGCTTCGGTTTACGCTCCAATTTTGCGAACGTGAATATAGTATATCATAAGAACGATGCACAGTCAACATGCAAGACAAAATCACTAAAGTACGAAAAATGCGGCATTATACGCCTGAAGCCGCGCCGAAGCGCGTTTCTGCAAGCAAAGCCTGCCGCCTAATGCAAAACATCCTGACGCGATGCGTCTCATAATTGGCGCAGTTTTCTTCGGCGGCGCGAGTTCCTCGCTTTGTTTCGGACACACGCAATCGTGGAACATGAGGGTAGGGTGATGAGTTAAAAGCAAAAAATCTGAAAGCAAAAAGCAGTCAGACAGCGAGGGAATGAATTCCACTCGCTGAATGGCGTCCTTCGGACGAGAAGATGAGGATGTCTTTGCGCTGACTGTTCCTTCGTCCGAAGGACGCCATTCAGCAGATACGAAGTAATGCCGAAGGCATAGAGGAGTTTACTCCCTCGCCCTTTATTCCATTGGGAGACCACAATGACCGACACGCTCAGCCCGGACGAACTCGGCAAAATGAACGCCTACTGGCGGGCCGCAAACTACCTGTCCGTCGGACAGATTTATTTGATGGAAAACCCGCTGCTCAAAATGCCGCTGACCCGCGAGCAGACCAAGCCGCGCCTCTTGGGCCACTGGGGGACGACGCCGGGCCTGAACTTTATTTATGTCCACATGAACCGGCTGATTAAGAAGTACGATTTAAACGTGATCTATGTCTGCGGCCCCGGTCACGGCGGGCCGGGCATGGTCGCAAATACCTATCTGGAAGGCACTTACAGCGAAGTTTATCCGAATATCCCGCAAAGCGAGGCCGGGATGCAAAAGCTGTTCAAGCAGTTCTCGTTCCCCGGCGGCATTCCAAGCCACGACTCGCCCGACAACCCCGGCTCCATCAACGAAGGCGGCGAACTAGGCTACTCGCTGGCCCATGCTTACGGTGCGGCGTTTGACAACCCGGATTTGATTGCGCTGTGCGTCATCGGGGACGGCGAAGCGGAAAGCGGGCCGCTGGCGGCCTCGTGGCACTCCAACAAGTTCCTCGACCCGGCTACCGACGGTGCGGTGCTGCCGATTTTGCATTTAAACGGCTTCAAGATCGCAAACCCGACCGTGCTGGCCCGGATCGGCGACGACGCGCTGACAAGCCTGCTGGTCGGCTACGGCTACAAGCCGTATTTTGTGGAAGGCGACGATCCCCAAGTCATGCACCAGAAGATGGCGGGAACGATGGAAGCCGTCGTCAACGAGATACGCGCCATTCAAAAAAACGCCCGCGAGACCGGCAACGTCACGCGCCCGCAGTGGCCGATGATTGTCCTGCGCTCCCCAAAAGGCTGGACCGGGCCGAAATATGTGGACGGCAAAAAGACCGAAGGCTCCTGGCGGGCGCACCAAGTCCCCATTGAGAACATGAAAACGCCGGAGCATGTGGCCCAGCTTGAAGAATGGATGAAAAGCTACCACCCCGAAGAGCTGTTTGATGACGCCGGCAAGCTGAAAGCCGACATCGCCGCGCTTGCGCCCGCCGGCGACCGGCGCATGGGCGCGAACCCGAACGCGAACGGCGGGCTTCTCTTGAAAGAGCTGCCGCTGCCGGACTTCCGCAGCTACGCACTCACGCTTGAAAAGCACGGCGTCACCATCGGCGAGTCAACGCGCATTTTAGGCGACTACCTGCGGGACGTGATGGCGGCGACCAAAGACACGCGCGACTTCCGGGTGTTCGCGCCGGACGAAAACAATTCCAACCGTTTGAACGCCGTCTTAGACGCGACGGGCCGAGCCTGGGACACGGAAGCGCGGCCTGACGACGACTGCGATTTGCAGCCTGATGGCCGGGTCATGGAGATACTCAGCGAGACGACTATTGAAGGCTGGCTGGAAGGCTATTTATTGACAGGCCGGCATGGGTTCTTCTCGTGCTACGAAGCGTTTATCCAGATTGTGGATTCGATGTTCAACCAGCACGCCAAGTGGCTGGAAGCCTGTCGGCATATCCCGTGGCGCCGGCCTATCGCGTCGCTGAATTATTTGCTGACCTCGCACGTCTGGCGTCAGGACCACAACGGCTTTTCGCACCAGGACCCCGGCTTTATTGACCATGTGCTGAACAAAAAAGCGTCCATTGTGCGGGTGTACCTGCCGCCGGATGCGAACTGCCTGCTGTCGGTGGCCGACCACTGCTTGCGCTCACGCAATTACATCAACGTCATTGTCGCGGGCAAGCAGCCGGAGCTTCAGTATCTGCCGATGGACGACGCCGTGCGGCACTGCACGGCAGGGCTGGGCATCTGGGAATGGGCCGGAACCGACAAAGACGGCGAGCCGGACGTGGTCATGGCCTGCGCCGGGGACGTGCCGACTTTGGAAATCCTGGCGGCGACTGACATCCTGCGCCGCCACCTGCCGGACCTCAAAATCCGCGTCATTAACGTGGTTGACTTGATGACGCTTCAGCCGCAGTCGGAGCATCCGCACGGCCTGAGCGACAAAGACTTTGACGTGCTGTTCACGCCGGACAAGCCAATCATCTTCGCCTACCACGGCTATCCGTACCTCATCCACCGCCTGACCTACCGCCGCACAAACCACGACAACATCCATGTGCGCGGCTTTATCGAAGAAGGCACCACGACGACGCCGTTTGACATGGTCGTCTTAAACCATCTGGACCGCTACCACTTAGTACAGGACGTCATTGATCGGGTGCCGTCTCTCGGCTACCGTGCCGCAAGTCTGCGCCAG
>CAXUBO010000023.1:0-3998 GCA_964249345.1 uncultured Armatimonadales bacterium
GTTGCCGATGCCGCCGGCCTGAGACGAGACCTGAGCGATGCCCGGCCCGGTCATGGTGGACAGGGGCAGGCCGGAAAGCGTCGCGCTGCCGCCGAGCGGGGAGCTGACGGTCAGGGAATGGCCCGGCGACACGGTTTCCGTGATCTGCCCGCCGACTCCGACGCTTTGCTGGGTGGCGACGCCGGGATCAGTTGGGCGCGGCACCAGATGGTTCGCTTCGGCATACTGCGTGTAGATGTGAGCCGCCCCGGAGTCGCCGGTATCTACGAGAAAGCGGCCCGGCGCCTTTTGATCCACCGACGCCAGAATTGTCGGCATCCGGTTTTCCAGCTTGATCGGCACAATCAGCGATCCGGCGGTGGAAGCGGCCGGGACAGCCGGGTCAGTCAGCGTCAGGGTTTTGCCGGCGTAATCAATTCCGACCAAAAGCCGGGCGAACAGCTCATAGCCGATTGCCCCGTCCACATGGCCGCGCTCTTCCAGCAGCTTCGCAAGCGCCGGGTCTTTAATGACATGCAGCGTCAAGCGGCTGAGCTCCACGGCGTCGCCGACATCTACGGTCGCGTTAGGCACCAGCCCGGTCGCCGCCGAGCCGCCGTAGCCCAGCGCGGGCAGGCTGCCTTCGGTGGTCAGCCCTGCCGCCAGCGCCGCGCTTGCCGTGACAAACGCCGTGGCGCTGCCGCTGTCCAGCAGCATCCGCAGAGGATGGCCGTTGATTGTGGCTGGGAACACGATCTCATTGTTGAAGTTTTCGAATGGCAGTGACGCCGCCGTGCGCGGCCCCGGCGCGAGGAAGCGCCAGTCCTTGTCGGCGTCCGGCGGCGCAAAGAACGCCGCCGTGACCCCCGGCAGCTTGGACACGGACTTCAGCGTCGCGTCAATGGTCAGCGGCAGGCCGGCATACTGAATAGACAGGCGGCTTGGCACCTCAGTCCCGTCCCTCAGCACATACCCCAGCATCGTGGTGGTCCCGGTCAGGCCGCCTTTGTGCTGCACTATTTTCTGCACCAAATACGTTTTGGCGTCCAAGTAAATCGTCTGCGCCGTGCCGTTTTTGGGCTTGACATCTAAAACGTAGCAGCGGGTCGCCGGGTCAATGCCGGGCCGCAGCGTCACCGTCGCCGTTTGCGTTTTTTGGGACAGGTCAAAGTCTTCCAGCGAGAAGCCTTCGTCCGCGCTGCGCTCGGCCAGCTCTTCGCCGCCTAAGATGCGTACATTCCCGGTGCCGTCCTGCTCCCAGGTCGTCTTGCCGTCGGTGCCGGTGGTCGTGTTCAGCGGCCCCATTCGCATCTCCATCCGGCTGCGGTGCGGCGGCGCTTCATAGGTCGTCATCGTTCCCGACAGCCCTCCGGCGCTGATGTCATAGACAATCGCGTGTCCCGACTTATCTTTCAGCGCGGCAGGCGTCGCCGACGCCGCCCGGTGCCGGGCCAAAAGCTGAGACAGGGTTAAGGCCGGCGCAGGCCGAACAGATGCGGCAATGCTTGGCCCTCGCCAAGCGCCGGCACGGGAAACTGCTGCCGGCGCTGGCGTTAGGTACAGCAGGCCATGAATGTAATCAAAAGTCACGACAAAGTGGTTCAGAAAGAGGTTGCCGATGATGCCAGCCTGGGAAGTGCTTTGGCGGTCCTGCCCGATGACTGTCTCAAGATTGAGGTTTGAGACTTGTGCGGCCCCAACCCGCAGCGTATGACCCGGAGAAGAAACTTCTGTAAACTGAGTTCCGACACCGTAGCCTGTTTGCGTCTTAACGTCCGGGTCGTTTAGCTTCGGCAGGAAGTGATTAGCCGCCGCAAACGCCGTGTTAAGGAATACCGCCCCGCCGCCGCCGGTATCCACGATGAACCGGCCTGAAAAACGGCTGTCAAGAAAGGCTGCTACTGTCGGCAGGTCATCTTCCATCTTGATCGGTACGACGATAGTCGCGGCGCTCCTCGCCGTTGAAGCCGCATCGGGATCGGAAAGGGTCAATGTTTGACGTGAATAATCCATCCGGACAAGAAGCCGAGCAAAGATGTCGTATCCCAGCGATCCATCAATGTCGCCGCTTGCGGTCGCTTTGACAACGCCGAGGGTGATATGGGAAAGCCGCACGGCGTTGCCGATGTCCAGCGTTGTATCCGCAGTTTGCCCTTCTGCGATTGGCCCGCCGGCCGTCATGCTCGGCAGGCCGTCTTGTACGGTGAGGCCCGCCGCCTGCGCCGCCGCTGCGGTAATAAATGTCTGTCCCGCGCCGCTGTCCAGCAGCAGGCGCAGCGTGTGGCCGTTGACTGTCACCGGCACGACAACTTCATTGTTCTCCGTCTTGAACGGCAGCGAGGCCGAGACAGGAGCATCAGACGCCAGGAATTGCCAGTCTTTTGCCGCTGCCGGCGGCGAAAACAGCGGGGCCGTGCCTGCCAGCAGCCGGGATGCCGACTTCAGCGTGGCATTGACAATAAGAGGAACCCCCGCAATTTGGAGCGCCATGCGGCTCGGAATTTCCGCTCCCTCTATCTGCTGATACTCAAGCACTGAGTTGGTGAGGAGAGAGCCTGCGCTGTCAGTAGCTTCCTTCTGAATTAAGTAAGTTTTCGGGTTCAAATAGTAGGTATGCGGCGACCCGTTTTTCGGTTTAGCGTCCAGCACATAGCAGCCTGTTTTCGGGTCCATTCCAGGCCGGAGCGTCACCACGGCCCCGGTTTTGTCCGTCAAGGGATCAAAGTCTTCCAGCGAAAATTCGGCATCGGCAACGCTTTCGCGCAGTTCTTCGCCGCTCAGGAGCCGGACATGGCCTGATCCGTCTTGCTCCCAGGATGCTTTGCCGTCGGTGCCGGAAATGTTGACAACAGGGCCAAGCCGCATCTCGTCACGGCTCTTGTTCGGGGGGGCGGTGAAGCTCGTCATTGTGCCGGTCAAGCTTCCCATGCTGAGGTCGTACACGATTTCCCGCGCTGTTTTGTGTTTTTGCGCTTCCGGCGTCAGCTCCGCGTTCCGGTGCCGGGCCAGAAGCTGAGAGAGCGTCAGCGCGGGGGCAGCGGCGGCAGGCCGCAGGGGGATAAAAGAAAGGCAAAGAAACGCACACGCAAGCGGACGCAAAAGAAGATTTGATTTCACGCTTCTAGTTTACCGTTTTCCCTTCGGTTTTCCCGCCGGCCTGCCGGCTTTCGGTAGAAACCGCCTGTACCAGCGAATCCAGCGGCGCGGCCCCCTGGGTCGCTTCGTCGTGGGTGAAGTCCAGCACAAAGCCGTCACCGGGCAAGGTTTTGGCGTCGTCCTGAAGTTTTCGGGCCAGTGCTGGGATGTCGCCGTCGCTGTCAATCGCTTCGCGCCGCAGGACAATCCGGCCCTGCGCCCGTGCCACCTGCTTTATGCCGGCGACGTTCTCGTCATAGTTATTGTTGAAGGTTAGCTCTCGGAGCGCGGGCGGCTGGCTTTGGGGATCGTCCCAGCTTGCGTACCAGGGAAATGTATTCCATCCCTGTTCCATGAGAATAGGCAGCGTAACACGGCTAGTCTGCGCCGCCAAGCGAAGCTGCACAAGCAGGTCCGTGTTGGCCTGAGTTTGCGCTTTTGTCCAAAGCGCGTGGGTGGTCGTGTCAATGGCGGTGTCGTCAAAGAGCGGCAGGTTGGTCTTGGCTTGCAGCGCGTCCGATGCCGACAAATCCACCGGGTCGGCATGGGCCGAGCGCAGGAACCCCAGCCGCCGGTCAGGCGTGTAGCCGAGATCGCTGTCCACATTGGCGTCTTCCCAAACAAGCCCGGCCAAACCAGGCCGGGCGGCCAAATCCTGCACCAGCGCCGTCAGCGCGGCCTGAACTTGGGGTGACGACGGGCTGACGGCGACCGGCGGGGCGACAAAAGGAATGGGCTTGTCAGTGTTAAAATTGTAGTCTGGCTGCGGGTGAATTTGGCGGGCCTGAATGGCAGCCTGCCGGAAGTTCTGCCCGTCAATGGTCAAGTCTTGAATGGGCTCCGGCGGCGCGTCGCCCCATGTCAGCAGGCTGAGGTCGGCGTAA
>CAXUBO010000023.1:4098-7887 GCA_964249345.1 uncultured Armatimonadales bacterium
TTGAATGGGCTCCGGCGGCGCGTCGCCCCATGTCAGCAGGCTGAGGTCGGCGTAAACGCTGATGCCCGTGCCGCGCGTCCGCGCCAGCGCTTCGGTCAAGATGTCTGGGCCACTGGCCCCATTTGTTTTGATGTGGCTGACGCCATTTGAAAACACGTCCAGCAAGAGTGTGTTCAACCCCAGTGTTTGCATTGCGGCAACCAGCGCGTCTACGTCTTTGACCGAACGAGGATGGCCCAGCACAGCGCGGCAGCGACTTAAATGCAGCGTCGTCGACAGCGGCGGCGCAGGCGGCAGCTTCGCCAGCGCTTTTGCCTGCTCCTCGCGGAGTTTCGGCGCTGCGTTTGCCATGCCTTCGGCTTCGCCTGGATAATAGAGAATGAACAGCGGCGAGCTGAACGCATCCACGGGCAGACTTTGGCCGGGGACCACAAATTGAACCTGATAATGGACGCTCAGGTCTGCATTATGCGTCGCGTCCGCCTCCGGCCTGCCGGCCATTTCCGGGTTTGTGCGGAGCTTTTCGTTATACTCAGCGGCGGCCTGGCGTGTCCATGCCTGCTGCGCGGAAGACATTTTGGCGACAGGCTGTGAATTTTCTTTCCCATAGCTTTCCGGCAGTCCGGGCATTTCGGAGTCGTCCGGCAGCGCGGCCAGTTCTTCCGGCGTGACGGCCAGCGGATCGCCGAATGTCGGCAGCTTGCGGGCGTCCGCGCCGTGATGGTGAAGCATGGCGGAACCGGCGTGGTCCCGCAGCGCTGTTGTGGCATAGAAGGCTTCGTCTTCCCAATCCGACAAGCGCTTGCGGCGCGTGCCGACCCCAGCCAAATCATCAGTCAGCACATACGCCGGGCCAACTTTACGGAACGTGCCGGTGACGCACACGCAAAGCGCCTGCAATAAGTCCGACGCCGGTTCTGCCGCCGTGCCTTGCACCGTCAGCGTCCGGGCGGCATAATGCGGATCGGCGTACATTTCTAATTTTGTTTCTTTGCCGAGGCGCGTCACCAAGTCGCCGACAGTCGCCGCGCCTGCCGCCGTCACGAGGATTTGCAGAGCAGGGCTGTCGTAGTCCAAATCCGAGGATTTCAGCGTATTGGGAACGGCTGCTGCCAGCGCGACGCCGTTTTCGGTGGGGGACGGCGTGTATTTCGGGTGGAACACATGGAGCCGTTGCGCCCCGTCAGGCCGGGCCAGCGTGTCGAAAATTGTCGAGCCTTCAGTGTTGTACAGATACAGGTGCGCGGTCTGCCCTAAGCGAACGCGGGTGGCGTCAATCTGGTCAGACACGTTCTGCACGTCCGTTCGCTTTTCCTGCGGCACATCCGTCAGCGCCGGGTCTTCCGAGCCGATCCAAAGCTCACCGCGCAAAAACAGGGCATGGAACAAGCCGCGCTGCGTGTCATTCGAGAGATCACTCAGCCCCAGCCCGCGCTCCGACGTAAGCGCCTGCCACTGCGCGTCATCCAGGCTTGCCGCCAGCATCTTGAAAGCTGCTGAGTAGCTGAGGCTTGCCGCAAGGTCCGGCGCGTCCGGCTGCGTGTTCAGCAGGGTCATTGCGGATGGCGCAACAGCAGTCACCGCGCCGAATCTCATGGTTTGGTCGCCGAACGCCGCCGCAACGTCGCTTGCCGAGGCATCGGCAGGCGGCGCATCGGCTCCGTCGGGCAATGTGACCTGCTCGGCTGAAACCGAAAGCAGCAGGCCGCCGTCGGCAGGCGGCGGCAGGGACGCGAGAACTTGGGCCAGCGTCAGTTTTCTAGGCGGCAACGGAGTAGGTTTCGTGGTAGGGTCTGCCCCGGCAGGAAGCAGAAGCACAGGCAAAGTGAGAAAAAGCAGGGCGGAACGCAGACGCATAAGACACTCTCTAGCTGGGTGAAATCTGAAGATGTGTCTTTAAACGCAGCGTAAGGGAAAAGGGTTCGGGTTTTCGGAAGAAAAACCGGCACTGAAAGTGCCGGTCTACTGTTGAGTAAAAGTGTCTCCGACACTGAGGACCAGCAACGGCAAACGTTTTTATCTTTAGTCGCGGAGCGACTTTCATTCCAGAGTAGGCCGGCACTTTCAGTGCCGGTTCTCGGTTTGCTGGTGCCATTGAACGCGGGGCCGGGCCGGTTCTGACATCCGCTGATGCCATCGACGGCGCTCACTCAACCCCGCTCAAAAACTCAAAACTGGAACGCAGGCAGTCAAAGGGGTCGCGGCGGCATTCATCCTGCTCGACGGCGTACCACTCGACGCCCGCCGCCGCGCAGGCGGGCAGCAGGTGGGGCCAGTCTAGGTTCCCTTCGCCGACCGGGGCCATGACTGCTTCCTGACCCGCCATTTCTTTGTCTTTGACATGGATCACCGGGACGCGCCCCCGGCAGCGCTCCATCAGCCGCTCCGGGTTCAGCCCCGCGTGGGCCGCCCAGTACACGTCAATCTCCAGGCAGAAGTCCGGGCCGCCCCCATCAATCAGCGTGTCATAAAACGCCGGCAAGCCGGGCGCGGGGCGGGCGAACTCAAAGGCATGGTTGTGGTAGCCAAAACGAATTCCCGCCGCTTTCAGCGTCTCTATCACAGGCTGAGCATCCCGGACAAACGCCGCGTAGCCGCCCTCTCCCAACGCTTGATACGCGCCCGGCAGGCCGCCAACCGCTGCAAAAGAGCAGCCAAGCATCTGATGGAACGCGATTTCGCGCTCGGTGTCGCCGATTAAGCTGTCCCAGGACCGGTGCGTCGCAATGCAGGCCAGCCCTAAATCATCCAGCATCCGCCGCGCGTCCGCCGCTGAGGTGGCCGGCGCGTCGCCCGCCATCGCCCCCACGGCGGAAATCTGCACGGCGGGATAGCCGATGGCCTGTATCTTTTCCAGCGTCCGCCGGAAGTCTTTCGCTGTTTTCGTGAACTCGCGCACAGTATAAAGCTGCGCGGCAATTTGAGAAGTGAGCATTGTTACCTCTGTGTATGTGCTGGAACGCCGGGGTCCCGAATCTCCGTGCCGTCCGGCACCGGGGCCGGCCATGCCGCCCCGCACTGCTCGCATGATACCCGGTTCACCACCCGAAGCCGCCCGCAGTGCGGACAGGGCAGCCGCACCGGCCACCCGCGCAGGGCCAGCAGCAGCAGAACGCCGTACCCGCCGAGCCAGAACCCGCCCAGCGCCCACGCCCTCTGCCCCTGGCGCTCGTCCCCGCACCGGCGGCTGATGAGGGCCGCTAGGAAGGCGGAAACGAGGCTGGTCAGAACCGACAGCAGCAGAACGACCCGCAGGCCGGGGTCATTCGGCAGAGTGCTTTTCCTCTGCCCGATGCTTCCAAACTGCTGATGATACAGCATGTCCGCAGCAGCGGAAACAACTAGCGCCGGAGGCACGAACAGGCCCATCGCGCCTGGCGCGTGGTAGACGGGAATCGAGCGCAGGGCAGGCAAAGGCACGGTTTTCAGCACCTCGCCTGTGGCGGATAGCGTCACGACTTTGGAAGGACCGTACTCGGTTGCGCCGTAGCCGTCGGCGCTGTACCAGAAGACAAACCCGCCTTGCGGCAGGGTCGCCGCCGAAACATAAGGCTCCGGCCCGGCAGGGTCATAAGGCACTGTGAACGTAGGGCGTCCATCCCCAGACAGCACGATCAAACGATTTCCAGAGCGTAAAATAAAAGCGTCCACGAAGCGCCTGCCCGCAAACGCGCCCGGCAGGTAAGCATTTCCCTGAAGCGGCTCCGTCCCGGATGCTGCCAGGAGTTTTTGAACCGACTGCGCTTCTGTGTTAATTTGATAAACAGAGCGCGAAAAGAAGAGCAGGCC
>CAXUBO010000023.1:7987-25212 GCA_964249345.1 uncultured Armatimonadales bacterium
TGCATCTGGCCGTTTCCGTAATAAGTGACATGAACAATACGGTCCTGCTGGTCTACGGCATAAGTGGTGACGAGGGCCTGCCGGGAGGGGAAAAACTGCTGGCAGGTGGAATTCACAAGCGTCCCTAAGCTGACCACAGCCACGGCGAGGCTGGCACCGAGCGTCAGCCCCAGACTGAGGCGGCCCAGGCGGGGCTGGATTTCGTAGCCGCCGTTCGCTAAAAAGCTGCCCCAGGCCGCGCCTGCCAGCGCCGCCGCGACGAAAAGGCAGGCCAGAGCCGCCTGCCAGAACTCGTCATACCAAAACGCAGCAAACGGCCCAAGCCCCGCCGCTGCCACCGGCAGGAACCGGCTGCCGTACCAGCGGGCAGGCCGCAGGGCCGTCAAGAGGCCCGCAAAGTAAAACGGCAGACCGCTCAAAATCGCCGCCCAGCCTGACAGCGTGTAACGATAATCAAATGGAGCCAAAACGTGCCGAGGGTCCGCCGACCAAGCGGCGACGCCCAGCAGCGGCAGGACCGTCGCCAGCAGGTACAAGCAGAGGCCCGGAAGGACTTTGCCCCAAAACAGCGTCGTGCGAGATGCCGGGCGATGGATCAAAAACGCCCACTGGTCCCGGCGCTGCTCCGGCAGGATTTGCAGCAGGCCCAGTGTCAATCCAATCAGCGGCGGCGAGATTGTGAGAACCAAGTTCACGCTGTTCCAAAAGTCATCCAGCTCCAGAAACGCCGGCTGCCCGGCAGGCATCTGGTACAAGAGGCGAAACACAGCGTAGGCAAGGCCGAGCGAGAGCGCCAGCAGGGCCAGGACGCTCCATTTCAGGTTCTCGCGGCACTCTTTCCAAAACATCGCTTTGAGGGCGGAGGTATTCATCGGACTTCCTCTTTCTCTTCGTCAACGCCGTCCAAGAAGTACGAGCTTGCGCCGCGCCGGCTTAAATAACTGACAAACGCATCCTCTAAACCCAGCAGGACCGGGTCAATGCGCGACGCGCCAAGCGCTGCAAGGCGCTGTTTCATCACCTCATCATAGGATGACAGCGTGACGGTCACTTCGCGGCCTTCTTGAACTGTCTGCAAAAGGCCCGGCAGCGGCGGCAGGGGCGGGGGCGCATCGGGAAATGTCAGGACAAACTGCCGCACACGCGCCCGGAATGTGTCTAGAGAACACTCGGCGCGGAGCTGGGAGCCGTCCAGAACGGCAATCCGGTCGGCGACCCGCTCCACATCGGACAGCAGGTGCGACGAAAAGAAAACTGTTTGATCGGCCCGGCGGGTCAGGTAAATCAAGGACTGAAGCAGCTCCCGCCGCGCCACCGGGTCCAGCCCCAGCGCCGGGTCGTCCAAAATCAGCAGCTCCGGCTGCGGGGCCAGCGTCAAGGCCAGGCACAGCCCCGCCCGCTCGCCGCGCGACAGGTTCCCGGCGCGGGCGTCTGCCTTTAATCCGAAGTGAGACAGCGTAGATTGGAAGACTTTGTCGTTCCATTTGGGATAAAACGCAGATTGAAACCGCCCGCACTCGGTGACGCTCATCCACGGGTAGACATGGTGGCCTTCTGCGAGGTATCCAATCCGGGCGCGAATGTCCGGCGGCAGGGCCAAGCTGTCATGGCCCAGCACCGTGGTTGTGCCGCGAGTCGGGGCCAGCAGACCGAGCAGAATACGGATTGTGGTGCTTTTGCCGGCCCCATTCCGGCCCAAAAAACCGAAGATGCAGCCGCGCGGGACCGTGAAGTCCAGAGAGTCCACGATGCAGCGCCGCCCAAAGTAGTGGGTCAGCCCGTGCGCTTCAATGACGTTATCGCTCATACGCCTACCTTCTCTGAGTTTAACTCCGGCAGGCTGCCGGCCAGCTTTTCGTCCAAACGCCGCGTGATTTCCCCGCGCTCAAAGTCCAGAAATACGACCTGCCGGACAAACTCCTCCAAAGCGGCTTCCAGACGCCGGTGCCGCTCTTCCGGGGAAAGAATCTGACGCCGGGGCGCGACCGAAAGCCCCCGGCCGGGCTGGGAAACGACCCGCCCGTCCCGCGTCAAATCGGCATACGCCCGCGCAACCGTGTTGGGGTTGATGACCAGCCGCTCGGCAACGGCCCGGACCGAGGGCAGGGGGTCGCCCGGCAGAAGCTGGCCGGACGCGATTGCCATGCAGACCTGGTCGGTGATCTGCTTGTAGATCGGCAGGCTGCTTCCGGTAACAATGGAAAGTTCTAGGGCCAAGAGGTGTTTCTCATTTAACTGTACTAATTGTTATAGAACAGTATAGCGGCGTTTAAAGAAGTTGTCAAGGGGGCTGGGAAAATAATAAATAACCTGTACTAGAAGTGCCGGTGCCTGACCACACAACTGACGGCCCTCTTTGGACGCGCGGAACTTTGGCGCTGCGCCCGGCATTTTCTAAGGGAGGCACATCCAAAATGGCACTAAAAATTTCAGTCTTAGACTTATCCCCGGTCAGCACCGGCATGACGGCGGCGCAGGCGCTCCAAAACACGCTGGACCTCGCCCGCTTGACAGATCAACTCGGCTACCATCGGTACTGGCTGGCGGAGCATCACAACATGCCCGGCATCGCCGGCTCAACGCCCGCACTGCTGATTGGGCAGGTCGCCCGCGAATCGTCGCGCCTGCGGGTCGGCTCCGGCGGCGTCATGCTGCCGAACCATGCGCCGCTCCAAGTGGCAGAAGCGTTCCAAACTCTGGAAGCGCTTTTCCCAGGACGCATTGACCTCGGCATCGGGCGTGCGCCGGGCAGCGACCCGCGCACGGCGCTTGCTCTGCGCCGCGCGGGCCAGACCGAAGAGCTGCCGGCCCAGCTTGCCGAGCTGTTTGCGTTCGCCGGCGGACAGTTCCCGGCGGGGCATCCCTACCAGTCGGTTTCCGCTGTCCCGACGGGCACCAACCTGCCCCCGGTCTGGCTGCTTGGCTCCAGCGATTACAGCGCCCAAGTTGCCGCGTCTTTTGGATTAGGCTTCGTCTTCGCCCACCATATCAACCCGCATGGCGCGGAAGATGCGATGCACCTGTACCGGACCAGCTTCGTGCCGTCCGAGCATCTTTCTCGGCCGCACGCCATTGTTACCGCCTCGGTCATCTGCGCTGAGACCGACGCCGAAGCAGACACTCTCGCGGCTTCCTTTGACCTCGCCTGGCTGCGGCTGTATAGCGGACGCCCGTCCCAGTTCCCCAGCGTGCAGGAAGCCCAGAGCTATCCCTACACCCCAGCGGAACGCGCCCAGGTGCAGGCCACCCGCGCCCGGCTCATCACCGGCAGCCCGCAGACGGTCCGGGTCAAGCTTTGCGCCTTGTCAACCCTCGCGGACACCGATGAGGTCATGGCAATGACAATGGTGCATGACCACGCCGCCCGCCGCCGCTCGTATGAGCTTCTGGCAGAAGTGTTTAATCTGCCGCGTCAGGCACAAAACTCATAAGAAAGGGCAGGCGCAGATGAGGAAGGGCAAACCTTGTGTTCGCCCTTCTTGTTTGTGTTCGCCCTTCTTGTTTGTGTTCGCCCTTTTGCCGTCAACAGGAGTATCAACCATACATCCGCCACGGCTGCGCCCGCGCCTCAAAGTCTCGCAGCTCTCCCGCCCAGCCTGCGGCGATCTCCGCGTAGGAGTGTCCGACCACGACGCCGTCCTGCGCCTTTTGATTTGCCAGCAGCGTCATCAGCTTTTCCGGCTGCCACTGCTGCGGGCAAAGACGCCGCAAGGTCAAGGCAAGCGTGAGGCCGACCTGCACGGCGTCCAGCGCGTCCCGGTCTAAAAGCAAAATCTGAACGCCGCCGCAATTCGCGCCTGCAAAAACGCTGGCATTTGGGGTGAACTCGGCAGGGACGAACCCAACGCCGGGTAAGTTCTCGGCGTTCAGCGCGGCGGCAAACGCGCGGGCTTGGAGGTATGGGGCGCCGAATACCTCAAACGGCGTGTCCGTGCCGCGCCCGACCGACACATTGGTCATCTCCAAGAGGCCCACGCCGGGGTAGAGTGCGGCGGCGGGCAGGCGGCGCATGTTGGGCGACGGGTTGGTCCAAAGCAGGCCCGATGCATCAAACCAGTCGCCGCGCTTCCAGCCTTCGCAGGGGATGACTTCTAAAAGGCAGAGGAGCTGCTTTTCGGTGTGAAGCAGCCGGGCCATCTCGCCAAACGTCAGCCCGTGCCGGATGGGGACCGGATGGCAGGCCACAAAGGCCAGCTTGTCCGGGTCGGCAAGCGGCCCTTCGGCGTGCGCTCCGGTAATCGGGTTAGGCCGGTCCAGCACAACCACGCGCTTGCCGTGCGCGTGTGCCGCTTCCAGCACATTGCCCAGCGTGCTGAGATACGTGTAGAAGCGGCAGCCGATGTCCTGAATGTCATAAACCAGCGTGTCTACGCCCGCTAATTGCTGCGCTGAGGGCTGCGTGCGAGCGCCGTACAGTGAATAGATCGGCAGGCCCGTTTGGGAGTCGGTGCTGTCGGCAACAAGCGGCTGGTCAAAGTCGCCCCGGATGCCATGCTCCGGCCCGAACAGCGCAGCAACCGAGACACCCGGCGCAGAGAACAGGGCGTCAATCGTGGTCTGCCCCGTGCGCGTCAGGCCCGTGTGGTTCGTCACCAGTCCGACTCGGCTGCCACGTAAGGCCGCGAAACCGTCCCGTGCCAGCACATCAATTCCAGTCAGTGTCATGGGGCGATTGTACCTGATGTCCCAGGATTGAAACCCTGGACTGAATAGCCTCCGGCTAATTGTCCTGCGGACAAAAGAGCCAGAGCTTTATTTTTATTGACTTGTCTTCTGTCCGCAGGACAGTCAGCCAAAGGCTATTCAGCCACGGAATTCATTCCGTGGACACCGGGTACAATGCAGTTATGGCACTTCCGACAGTGAAACTCAAACCCCAGAAGCCAGACCGCCTGCGTCATCCGTGGGTCTATGACAACGAAATCGCAGCCGGCCCGCCCGATGAATTCGAAAATGGCGGCGTCGTGCGAGTGCTGGACTCGCGCGGTAAGACGCTCGGCGCGGGGTATCTGAACCACAAAAGCAAAATCGCTGTGCGATACTTGTCGCGCCGGCAAGGCGAAGCCATTAACGCGAACTTTTGGGCGGCACGTCTTCGGCAAGCTTCTTTGTACCGCGCCGCGCACTACAGCGAAGCGGGCGCTCTGCCTGCCGCGTACCGCCTGGTACACGGCGAGGCGGACGGCCTGCCGGGCCTTATTGTAGATGTCTACGGTGCGTTTTTAGTCGTTCAGTTTCTCGCACTGGGCCTGGAACCCTGGCGCGAGACCATTGTTGCCGCGCTTCAAGCGCAGCTATCGCCCCAGGGCATCTACGAACGCTCCGACAGCGCCGTCCGCAAATTAGAGGGGTTAGAAGAGCGTGTGGGGGTGCTGGCCGGCGAGCCGCCGCCCGACGACCTATTGCTTTCCGACGACGGCGCGATTCTTCTCGCCGACCTGAAAACCGGCGCGAAGACGGGCCTGTTTTTGGACCAACTCCAGAACCAAAAGGCCGCCGCGCGGCAGGCTTCGGGGCTAGATGTTCTGAACTGCTTTTCTTATACGGGATTGTTCGGCCTCCGCGCGGCGTATGCCGGCGCGAAAAGCATTACCGATGTCGAGATCAGCCCGGAGTTCAACGCCCTGAACCAAAGGCAATGGGAGTGCAACAAGCTGTCCATCCCGCACGAAGTCATCACTGAGAACGTCTTCGACCACCTGCGAGCATTGGAAAATGCAAAGTACCGCACGGACATGATCGTGCTGGACCCGCCTGCGTTCACCAAGAACCGCAGCAGCCGGGACGGGGCGGTGCGCGGCTACAACGAAATCAACCGCGTCGCCCTGCGCCTTTTAAAGCCCGGCGGCGTCCTTGTGACGTGTTCCTGCTCGCATCACCTGTCTGCGCCGGAGTTCCGCGAGATTGTCCAAACCGCCGCCCGCGACGCAGGCCGGACCTTGAAGCTGATTGAAGGCCGGGGCCAGCCCGCCGACCATCCGGTGCTTTTAGACGCCCCGGAGTCCGAGTATTTGAAGTGCTTAATTTTAGCGGTGGAATAAGGAAAAACAATTTATGACGGAAAAGCAAAAAGGAGCCGCGACCCTGGTATTTACGCTGATGATTGCGCTGGCCTGGCTTTCCGTGCGTTTGTACCGAGGCTCCGGGCCGGTGGGTCAGCTTACCCGGATTGTCTCTCTTCAGCACTGGCAGCTCGGCAAACCTCAGCCAAACGTCCCAGCTTTGGGTTTGACAAACATGCCGAGCGCCGCCCCCTATGTGTGGCTGACCCGCCACGAACTGCTTCATTTCGGCGGCCCCGTGCAAAATCTGAAGGCGGCTGTCTATGACACCGAA
This sequence comes from uncultured Armatimonadales bacterium, assembly GCA_964249345.1. Taxonomy (GTDB): domain Bacteria; phylum Armatimonadota; class Armatimonadia; order Armatimonadales; family Capsulimonadaceae; genus JANXMY01. Next base: position 14,324 of record CAXUBO010000023.1, read on the forward strand.
ACAAAACAAGACCATTCGGCGCCGGGACTCGCTGCACTTCAGCCGTCGCCTCAAATGATAAACATCGCCTCGCCGGACGGGGAATGGCTGCTGTCGGAAACCCCCAAAGAACAACAGATGGCAGGGCCGAATGGATTACGCTACATGGTGCCAATGGCATCTTTCTGTGCAATCCGGTGTGTGGACGGCAAAGTCATTCATTATCCCGATATTCTAGGTGGGGATTGCTTCGGCTACTGGATGCCGGATAGCCGCCACTGGATCACGCTGAATAGAAATCAATTTTGGGACATTTCTTCTAAGAGACCCCATGTGCCTCATGCCGGTTTCGGGTCAGGGCGGGGTTCTCCAGGGGGAGTTTCTTCCGCCTTACACCTGGCTGTAGTTGGTATTGACCCGCCAGACGTTCGGTACATTTCCCTGGCGAACATGGGTGCCTATAAAATCATTGGTGCGGCCGCGCCGGACAAAGTCGTTTTAAGTGCCTACGACCCAGCGACCTACCTGAACCCCCCGGTGGGTGCCATTCAGCCGCCGCTTTCGTTTGTGGAAGTTTCTTTGGCTTCTCCGCAGTCGCAGGTACGAAAGTTCTCGGTAGCTTTTCCGCAGACGCCCTCCGGCGGCTCCAGCGCACTTTTGCTGTCGCCAGCGGGAGATAGTCTTCTTTGGACCTGCATTTCCGCCCAGCCTTCCCTGCTGAACTGGGGGAGCAGCGTCCCGGAGCGAAAATCAGTGGATTCTTGGGTTTTTCCAATAAACGGCGGTTCATCGCATCATATAGGAGTCTGGAGCGGGTCCCAGACCGGAGACTTTCAGTGGAACCCCGACGGCAGGCACATCAGCTTTTCACTGGAGAACATCCTTTATTCAGTTCCTGTCCCCTGAGCCTGTGTCGGCGAAGGCTGGGAGCCGGCATCGCTGAGAGCGACGACGCTGAGTTTGCCGGTATGCACGTCGTAAATGCAACCACTGACGGGAATTGTGCTGGGCATCCAGGGGTGGCTTTGGATGCGCTGAATTTGCCGGCGGACATGCTCTTCCAAATCCCGAAATGCATGGAATTGTTCCGGGGCGATGGAGTCCGTGCCGCAGCGGCGGCGGAGGTCTTCTCGCAGGTCTTCGTCCCGGAACGTCTGCATCCCGCAGCCGGTGTGGTTGACGACCAAAAACTCTTCAACGCCTAATTTGTAATGGGCAACCAACAGCGAACGGATTACGTCCTCGGTCACGACGCCGCCGGCATTGCGGATGACATACGCATCGCCGGGCTTAAGGCCGAACGCCTGCTCCAAAGGAATACGATAATCCATACAGGCCACCAGCGCCAGCTTGCGCGTTACTGGGGCCGTCGCCCGCGCCGTATCATACGTTTGGGTAAACTGGGCGTTGGCCCGCAGCACTTCGTCTAAAACACTCATAGTTCTATTTTACCAGGAGAAAACGCTTTGAAGATACTGATTATTGGCGGAACGCAGTTTGTCGGGCGGCATCTCGCGGACGCGGCGCTTCAACGCGGACATGAACTGACGCTGCTCAACCGGGGCCGAACCGGCGCGGAACTGTTTCCCGAAGCCGAGCATTTGACCGGCGACCGGGACGGCGACGGCCTCCACGTTCTTAAAGGCCGCGCCTGGGACGCTGTCATTGATACCTGCGGCTATGTTCCGCGCGTTGTCAAGCAGTCGGCGGCGCTGCTGGCAGGCAGCGCCTCGCGCTACGTCTTTATCTCGTCCATTTCCGTCTACTCCGACTTCAGCCGAGTCGGACTGGATGAAAACGGGCCGCTCGGAACATTGACGGACCCAGGCGTCGAAGAAGTGACCGGCGAAACTTACGGCCCGCTGAAAGCGCGGTGCGAGCAGGCCGTGGAAGACGCCCTGCCGGGCCGCGCTCTGCAAATCCGGCCCGGCTTCATTGTCGGCCCGTATGATCCGACAGACCGCTTTACTTATTGGCCCCGCCGGGTTGCAGCCGGCGGCGACATGCTTGCCCCCGGCACTCCCAGCCAGCCGGTGCAGATCATTGACGCCCGCGATTTGGCCGACTGGACACTTGCCATGATGGAGCAGAGCGCGACAGGTATTTACAACGCCACCGGCCCCGACTACATGCTGACACTCGGCGAGATACTCGAAACCTGCCGCACCGTCAGCCGCAGCGACGCGCGTTTTGAGTGGGTCCCAGACACATTCCTCCAAGAAAATGATGCCGCCTCAACCAGCCTGCTGCCGTTCTATATCCCGGCATCTTCCGACATGCCGGGCATGATGACTGCAAGCATCGCCAAAGCCGTCGCCGCCGGGCTGACGTTCCGGCCCCTCGCCGACACGGTGCAGGACGCGCTGGCCTGGGACAAAACGCGCCCCGCCGATGTTCCGCTCAAAGTCGGCCTATCATTGGAGCGTGAGCGGGAGCTGCTGGAAAAATACAGCAAAGGAGTAACAGCAAGTGGCTAAAATATCGGAAAGCAAGGGTAGGGGCAACGAAAACTCCGGCTATGTGCGGGTTGTCGGGTCGCCTGCGCTGGGACAGCTACTCAGCCGGGTCCAGGCAACAGTTATTCGCAATGGAAATGAGCTGGAGCGCATACTCAAGCAACAATGTCCTTACTATTCAGCGGAGGCGAAACTCGGCGACATTCCTGACTTGCTTGACGCAGGCAAACAGGTTCAAGTTTTCTTTTCCTATAAGCAGGAGCGGGCTGGCGAAACCAGCATTGTCGGCGACGTGACGGTTGTTGACCATGCACATCGGATTGTTCACATTGTTGAACTGAAAGACGGCGACACGTTTGACACGAAAAAGTCAAGCGGCGAATTGGCAAGCACTACGGCGCTTGCGGACGCTTTAGCAAAAAAACTGAGTTACACAGCAAAAGCGCATTTCTGCGCTTTCAATCAAGCCAACAAAGAAGCCATTGTTGCAGGGGCAAAAGGCCGGTTTGGATTGGAAACGGCGATGACTGGTGCAGAACTTTGTAGTTTAATTGGGGTAAACTACGGTCAGATACGTCTACTGCGTAAAGCTGACGAAACTGAGAACTTTGACTTTCTGATGGGTCAGCTACTGGCAATACCGGAAGTAAAGCAAAGGATTGAGGAGATACTTGGAAAACGGAACGACAAATAGCCTTCCTCTTAACCGTGTTCTTCAAGGCGACTGCATTGAAGCCATGAACGCGCTGCCGGAGAAGTGCGTTGATCTCGTATTTGCAGACCCGCCTTACAATATGCAGCTTCGCGGCGATCTTTGGCGTCCGAACATGACCAAAGTGGACGCGGTAGACGATGACTGGGACCAGTTCGGATCATTTCAGGAGTACGATGCGTTTACTTGTGCCTGGCTTTCCGCCGCGAAGCGGGTACTCAAAGACACCGGAACGCTGTTTGTCATTGGTTCCTACCACAACATCTACCGTGTCGGCGGCATTCTCATGGATTTAGGCTACTGGATGCTTAACGACATCGTGTGGATTAAACACAATCCCATGCCCCAAATGAAAGGCGTCCGCTTGTGCAATGCCCACGAAACAATTTTGTGGGTAAAAAAATCTGCTCAGCAGGCAAAGTACACGTTTCATTACAAAGCCATGAAAGCGGGCAACGAAGACAAACAAATGCGCTCAGACTGGTACTTCCCCATCTGCTCTGGTGGTGAAAGAGAAACGATAGACGGGGAAAAAGCGCACACAACGCAAAAGCCGGAAGCCCTGTTGCACCGCATAATTTCGATGGCATCAAACCCCGGAGACATTGTGCTGGACCCGTTCTGCGGTTCTGGAACAACGGCAGCGGTCGCGAAAAAACTGGGAAGAAACTATCTGACAATTGATCGGGAAGCGGTGTATGTGGAAGTGGCCCGGCGGCGTTTGGAAAACATTTCGCCGGCACTGCTGACCAGCACGGATGAGGGTGGGGTGCTGCTGGGCGGTCCCAAGCCGCGTGTGCCGTTTTTAAGCTTTGTGGAAAGCGGGCGGCTGGCCGCAGGCTCTTCGCTGCGGCTCAAAGGCACAGAGGTCTGCGCCGTCGTTCATGCCGACGGCACGATTTCAGCGGGCGGCCATCGCGGCTCCATTCACAAAGTCGCCGCCGCCTGCTTGGGCCTGCCCACGGCAAACGGCTGGACTTCCTGGCTGTTCACAGAGGCCATGACCCAGGAAGTGCGGCTTTTGGACGCGCTCAGGCCGGAAGCCTCGCGCGGGTCTTAGACTGCCGCTTCTTCCAGCACCGGAGCTTCTACGGCGGCGGCTGCGTCTTTCGCGGGCGCTTCCGCTCTGCCGCTGCCCGATGCAACAGCGTGAGAAACGCATTCCTGCTGGGCCAGCCGGGCCGTTTCCATTGTCCCCAGAACAACCGAATGCTCCATCAGCCCGGCTCCGTCCGGCGTTTCCGCGATCCGGTCCTGCAAAATATCCAGCCGGCCTTTGGTGTAATCCTGCTGGCCGTGCAGCAGGCAGAACCGCCAGCGGCTGGCCTGGGGCAGCTCCGGGCCGCTTTCTGGGTAGACGACGTAGCGAGAGCAGAATCGCTGCTCCGGCCCGAACTTGCCGGACAGGATATACAGCCGCTGCCGCCCGAATGCGCCGATTGTCCAGCAGGCCGAAATGGCCGGGGCTAATGTTTCCAGGCTGACGAGACCTGACTCCTGCGCCGCCCGTGCTTTGGACAAATGATTATTCATAAGGTCAGTATACCCGGCGGCAGGCACAGTTCGTACAGGCGGCGGAAAATAGGGGAAGTCCCCCAGTAATGGGGGAGCCGGAGCGGACTAGGAGAAGCCTGTCTTGTTTTTTCCTACTTCCCCATTATTGGGGGCTGGGGGGCAGGGGATTGATGCCAAAAAAGAGGGCCGCCGAAGCGGCCCTCTCCAAGCGAGGCTTACCAATCTTCTTAGCCGGAGCGGATTACTGAAGAAGCTTCAGGATCGCCTGCGGAGCCTGGTTCGCATACGACAGGGCGCTGGTGCCGGCCTGCACTAAGATTTGGTTCTTGGTGTAGTCAACGACCGTCGCGGCAAGGTCTGTGTCGCGGACCGTAGACAGCGAGCTGTCGTTGTTCGACTGAGACACGGCGAGGCTGTTGATGTTGGACTGTAAGACGTTGGTCTGGACCGAGCCGAGTTTCTCCGACGCCGCTGAAATGTCCTTGATGGCCTGGTCAACAACGCCGAGCGCCGTCTGCTGCGATTTTCCCGTCACGTCCGTCAAGTCCAGAGCGCCGCCGCTCAGCAGGTCTTGCAGCTTAAAGGAGTTGCCCGACGAGTCGGTGTAGTTGCCGACGTTGTTTGACTTCGTGCTGCCGATGGACAAGTTGATCGTCTGGTTCTGGTTTGAGCCGATCTGGAACTGAAGGTCGTTGCCGGCCACGGCCTTGTCTGCCGTCGCGCTGAACGTGCCGAGGGTCGTGGACGACCCGGCTGCGCCGGGAGGCGTGCTGGTCGTCAGCGACAAGCCCTTAAGCTGGCCTGTCGTGAAGCTGAAGGTCGTGCCGTCGGCGCTGACCGTGTCGCTGGACTGGCCGTTGACTGTCAGGTGGGTCGCCGTGCCGGCTGTCGTGTTGGCGCTCGTGACCGCGCCGGTCGCTGTGCTGGCGGTGAGGCCGGCAAAGTTTGCCGCAGCCTCGACGCCGCTGGCGGCGTTGGTGAAGGTCAGGTGTGTTGCCGAGCTGCCGGTGACGGTGTAATTCAGGCCGGTCTGCTGGGCGATGGCGTTCTGGATGTCGGTGGTCGTGTTCGCGCTGCCGGTCAAAGTGACCGCTTTGCCGCCAATCGTGAACGATCCGCCGTAAGTATCCGTCGCGGCGGTGGCGGCAGTGCCGAAGGTCGCTGTTTCCACATCAGCGCTTCCGGCGACAAGAGCGACGCTGCCGCTGGCGATGCCGGTGGCCCCGTAAGCGTCGGCCTGGGATGCGACTGACAGGAATTTGCCCGTGGCGGCGGAGGCCGCGCCGGTTCCGGCGGTGAAGGACGCGCCGGCGGAGCTTGCCGAGCCGTCCAAAAGATTTTTGCCGTTGAACTGCGTTGTCGCGGCGATGCGGTCAATGGACGCGACCGAGTCCGACACGGCCTGAGCATCGGCGGTCAGCGCGGTCGAGTTGTTGGTTCCGACGTTCGCGGCCTGGACGATGGTCTGGCGGATGTTGACCAGCAGGGACTGAACCTGGGTCAACGCGCCTTCGGCGGTCTTGACGACGTTGATGGCATCGTTGGTGTTGTTCGTAGCCTGGGTAATGGAACCCGACTGCGCTTGCAGGCTCTGGGACAGAACGTAGCCCGACGGGTCATCGGCGGCGGAGTTGATCCGCAGACCCGACGACAGGCGCTGGATGTCCTGGGACTCGGCGGCGGTGTTCTTGCTGAGGTTGACCGAAGCGTCAAACGCGGTCGTGTTGGTATTAATTCGTGTAGACATGGGTTTCCTCCCTGATGTTTCCGGCTGTCTAAAACCGAAAACGGTCGCGAAAATAAGAGTGGCTTCCTGCCACTTGAGTTTGTACGGGAGCGTGAAGCGTCCCGCTCCGTCCGGGGCGGTGGAGGCGAGCTAAGTAACCGTTTCGTCTCCGGTTCCTATTCGTCCCGGCGTGAACTGCACTCCTGCCCTGCGTACACCTCTATTATGGGGCATTGCGGCGAGTTCTTTAGGTCTGTTTTTCCGGCTTTTTCAGGCTTGTTGGAAGTCTTCGCTGAGACGTTTTTCTCTGATTTCTGGTATCATAAACAGATGGAACACGAATCGCTGACGGCATCGAAGCCGCCGGCAGAAACTTTCAATGCGGAATCTCCAAACGCTGATCTGAGCATCCAGGACGCTTTGGACGCGCTGCGCGTCTCCGGGCAGGCATCGCTGCCGCTGCGGGATGCCGGCGGATGCATTGTTGCCGTCCTTTCTCAGCCGCTGGCCGCTCTGGTGGAACACGCCGCGCCGCCGCGTCTCGGCGGCATGGCGACTCCGCTCGGCGTCTACCTGCATGACGGCGTTTCCAGCGGCGGCGCGGGCTTCTTGGGCCTTGTTCTGACGGGTGCGACCATGAGCCTTCTCGCGCTGACAGCGCAGGTTCTCACCCATGCCCTCAGCCGCGCCGCTTTGGTGCATCTGCCGGGTCTGGGAGTGTGGGAAAGCCGCCTGCCGTATGGGCTGCCCGCGCTGCTGGCGGCGATTTCGTCCTGGCTGCCGCTGCCGTTCGTTTTTTTTCTGCTGCGTTTGGTTCCGCTGTCCGGCATCCACGCCGCCGAGCACCAGGTCGTCCACTGCGTCGAGCGTCAAGCGCTCCTGTCCATAGACATGGTTCGGACAATGCCCCGCGTGCATCCGCGCTGCGGCACGAATTTGTTTGCCGGCTTCACGCTCTTTTTGCTATCTTTTCTGGCCGTGTTCACGCTGACGCAGGCGGCAGCGTGGCAGCTTTTGGACTCCGTCACGCTTGCCGTCCTGCTGTCCGGGCCGCTGACGCTTGTTTTCTGGCGGCGCGTCGGCGGCTGGGTGCAGTTATATTTCGCGACCCGCCCGGCCACAACCAGTCAGATTGCCGGGGCCATTGACGCCGCCGAGCAGGTCTTGTCTCGTCATCAAAGGCTTCTAGAGCGCGGCGAAAGCCTGCGCTTTTTGCCCCTGCGCCGCTTATGGGCAATGGGTCTCGGACAAATACTCTGCGGCTACGCCGCCGTCATCGCCCTGCTGACCGGCGCAGAATTGCTTTGGCCCGGCCTGACTCGCTGGCTGCAATAGAATACTGAACCCTCCGCTGTTAGGAGAGGGCTATAAGCTAAGACGAGAGGCAGAGGCTTTGCTATCTTCGCCGAATTCCTTTCCCTAACAGGGGGGGTATTACGATAGGACAAACATGATCAAGGAACAACTCGCACAGCTCATCACGCAGGCGTTGGAAGCGGCGAAGGCCAATGAAGAACTGGCTTGGGACACGCTGCCCGCCGTCACGCTGGAAATGCCCAAGCAGAAATCGCACGGCGACTGGGCCACATCGGTCGCGCTTGGCCTCGCCCGAACTCTCGGCGCGAACCCGCGCGATGTGGCGGGAAAGATCGTCAGCCACCTGCCGATTGGCGGCGACTCGATTATCGCGGGGGCCGAAATCGCTGGGCCAGGCTTCATCAATTTGACCCTGCGCCCCGACTGGCTCGCCGACATCCTGCGGCGCATTGAGGCTGCCGGCCCAGACTACGGCAAAACCACCGGCGGCGCGGGCCAGAGCGTTGTGGTCGAGTTTGTCTCCACCAACCCCAACGGCCCCATCACTGTCGCGGGCGGGCGCAACGCCGCCATTGGCGACACGATCTCGTCCCTGCTGGCTGCGACCGGCAGCACGGTTTCCCGCGAGTATTACATCAACGACGCCTTAAACTCGGTCCAGATGAACAACTTTGGACTGTCCGTTTTCTTCCGCTACCGCGAGCTTCTGGGCCACAAAGACGCCGAATGGGACGAAATGTACCGGGGCGATTATATCACCGATGTCGCGAGGCGCATCTTAGACGAACACGGCACGGCATTCGAAAACGCGAACCGAAACGACCCGCAGACCGTCCGCACGTTCCGCGATCTGTCCCAGGACGGCATGATCGCCCAGCAAAAATCCGATCTCGCCGCGTTCGGCGTCACGTTTGACACCTGGTTCAGCGAAGCCACGCTGCACGCAGGCGGCCAAGTTGACGCCGCCATCCAAACGCTTACCGAGCGCGGCTATACTTACGAGAAAGACGGCGCACTGTGGCTTAAATCCACCGAGTTCGGCGATGACAAAGATCGCGTCCTCATGCGGGCCGACGGTACGGCGACCTACATTGCTGGCGACGTGGCCTACCACAAAGACAAGTTCGACCGCGGCTTTGACCGCGCCATCAACGTCTGGGGCGCAGACCATGCCGGCTATGTCGCCCGCACCAAAGCCAGCATCGCCGCGCTTGGCTACGACCCCAGCCGCCTTTACGTTCTTTTGTACCAACTGGTCAGCATTGTAAAAAACGGCGAGCTTGTCATGTCGTCCAAGCGCAAAGGCAATATCTTAGAGCTGAAAGCCGATTTGATTGACGAAATCGGAAAAGACGCCGCCCGGTTCTTCTTTTTGATGCGCTCCCCGCACTCGGCCCTTGACATTGACATTGACTTGGCCCGAAAGACAGAAAAAGACAACCCGGTCTACTACGTCCAGTACGCCCATGCGAGAATAGTCCAGGCCATTGACCGCGCTCGCGAAGAAAAAAACATCACGGTTCCAAATGCCGCTGATGCCAATTTATCGCTGCTCACCGAAGACACCGAAACCGATTTAATCAAGAAACTCAGCGAGCTTCCGAACGAAATTGCCCTGTCCGCGTCCGAATATGCCCCGCAGCGGTTGGTCCAATACGCCCGCGACCTCGCCGCCGTCTTCCATTCGTTCTACGACGCCGGCAATCGCATCCCCTCCCTGCGCGTCGTCTGCGACGACCTTGAAACCATGAAAGCCCGATTGGTGCTGGTTCATGCCGCGCAGATTGTCTTGCAGAACACGCTATCCCTGCTGGGATTGTCTGCGCCGGAACGGATGTAGAAAAAATGTTCAGTAGTAGAGGTTATGCAGACGATTTTTATACAGGCCGCATAAGCAATCAGCGTCAAGTCATACTGGGCTTGCTGTGTCCTGATCTCGTTGCGTACTTCTTCGCACCGGATGGTCGGTGGGTAGGCCGGGAAGTAAGGCCCTGGGAGTATTCTGTACCTGGTGCTGAAGGTCAGGGTTATAATCTTTATGATGAACAATTTCAACTCCGTTTAGGTCAGCAGGTACGGATATGGATGAAGGAACTAGGTTTCAAGGCTTGCCCTATCCAAGTTAAAGCCTTCTTAGACGAAAGCTATCAGGTTGGAATAAGTGACGAGGAAGATGCTGGTATCGTGTTATCTTGGGCTAAGGAGTATTACCTATCGCCGGAGGGCGAGGTAGACGCCACTTAATGTGACAGGTCATAGAACAAAAAGAGGAGCTTTATGTCTTTGCAAATTTCACGACACTCCGCTGAAGAGACTGCCCGGCGCGGCGATGAGATTTACGAGCAGCAGATACGCCCCATTGTCGAAGGCGGCAACCGGGGCAAGGTTGTCGCCATTGACATTGAAAGCGGTGCTTATGCGGTTGCGGACAACGCCCTCTCCGCTTCGCGTGACCTTCTTGACCGGCTTCCAGATGCCGAAATTTGGTGCGTTCGGGTCGGCAGCCGCGCGTTGTACCGAATGGGCGGCACGTCGCTGCGAGGTCAAGCATGATCTATGGAACGGTTAATGCCGACCGGGAAGCCGTTTTGCGTCTTCAAGTCTCCGGTTTATCGGGACAGTCACAAGAAATTGAGGCGGTAGTTGATACAGGCTTTTTGACTTTGCCTCTTTCAGCAGTTACTCATCTTGGGCTGACACGGATTAGCCGAGGCCGTGCCATCCTGGCAAACGGCAGTGAAGAAGTTTTCGATATTTATGAAGCGCAAATTGATTGGGATGGTCAAACCCGCATCATTGAAGCTGATGCCGCTGAGGTAGAACCCCTGATTGGTATGTCTATGCTTTATGGATACGAGCTGCGGGTTCGGATAGTAGATGGTGGAAGCGTTACGATAGAGGCTTTGCCCTAAAAATGACTACAATCAGTATTGACGAAATCCAGCAGGATTTGGCAGGATGCTTCGAGCGTGTCCAGGCAGGAGAAACCTTGCTTGTGACAAAATTGGGTCGCCCGGTCGCCGAGATCAATCCCATCAAATCCGCCGAGGCTGAAGATGTGCCGCTTACGCCGCGTCCTCGCGGGCTTGCGAAGGGTGATTTTGTTGTGCCGGACGATTTTGATGACCCACTGCCGGATGAAATTCAAAGACTGTTTGAGGGACGATGAGACTTCTGATCGACA